>NZ_JARRAG010000001.1:337061-674122 GCF_029589435.1 Paludisphaera mucosa
TCCCCCGCAGCGTCTCGGGCTCGAGGACGGCGGCGTGAGCCTCCAGGTAGCGGACGCCCAACTCGTCCAGCGTCGCCTCGCGCCGGGGGGCGACTTCTCCGACCGCCCCGTCGCCCTTCACGTACGCGACCACGGCGACGCCCGGCGGGACCGTCGCCAGGCCTGCCCGATCCGCATCAGCAGGTAGGCGACTTGGTCCGCCTTGGATCGGGCCTCGGCCTCCGTCACCCGGCCCAGCGTGAAGGCGTGCTTCTTCCCCCGGAGGTTGAAGAGCACCCGCCAGCTGCCGTTCCGCTCGTGAACGCCGGCCATCGCGACCCCAATGTCACGCCGAATACGGTACCAAATCAGTACCAAAACCGTTCTCGATCGTCGCCGGGAATCGTCATGAGTTCAATGCCGGCGGTGGGATTCGAACCCACACGGGGGTTCCCCCCCAGAGGATTTTAAGTCCCCAGCGTCTGCCGTTCCGCCACGCCGGCGGGCGCGGGGTGCGAAGGTCGTTCGGAAGCGGAGGGGGTGGGATTCGAACCCACGGGAACCTTGCGGAACCTACGGTTTTCAAGACCGTCCCAATCGACCACTCTGGCACCCCTCCCGACTGCGTCGAGACTAGCAAATCAGGGGCTTTCCGTCACCTCTCAGGCCCGGAAAACGCCCCGAGCCTCGCTGGGGCGAACGACTCCCGGGGGTTACAGGCTCGGCACCCAGAGCCACTTGTCGCAGATCCTGCCGCCCGCGATCCCGACCCAGATCCGCCTTCCCGTCGCCGCGTCCTCCCATGAGCGGAACTTCTCGCCGCGCATGACCGGTCCGAAGCGGGTCATCGGGCCTTCCCCCAGGTCCGCACCCGGACCGAGGACGGCCTCGGCTTCGCTGGCCGTCATGCCTATGATGATCCCGTCGTACTGGCTTTCGAGGTAGGCCCATCTTCGGTACTGAGCGACGGTGAGGCAGCCGAGCGCGACGACCAACACGAGGGCGATCGAAGCACACACGACGAGCCGGCGTTTCATCGCGTCGTCCAGCGGTGTCTTTGTGCGGAACGGAAGGGCCGACCCGAGAGTCCGTCCCGGAAGGGCGACGTCTCGACCTTTCGGGGCGGCCGCCTACTGGCTGGCCTCGTCGATGATGTCCTCGGCGACGTAGATCGGGACGTCGACGGCCACGGCCAGGGCGATGGCGTCGCTGGGGCGGGAGTCGACCTCGATCAGGTCGCCGTCGTGGCGGATCCGCAGCTTGGCGAAGTAGGTGTGGTTGCGCAGCTCGCTGATGTAGATGTCCTGCAGCTCGCCGCCGAGCGACTCGATCGTGCTGGCCAGCAGGTCGTGCGTGAGGGGCCGGACGGTCGGCTGGTTCTTCACGCGGCGGTCGATGCTCGTGGCCTCGAAGATGCCGATCACGATCGGGAACATGCGCTCGCCGTCGACTTCCTTCAGGAAGATGATATGCTGATCGCTGTTCTCGTTGATGATGATCCGCATGAGATCCATCTGGACCGGCACGGCACCCACCCTTTCCTCTCGCCCCTACGTCCCGCCCCGGCCCCGCCGGCCGACGTCGTCCGCGGCGGGCTGATCTGATGGTATCGGCCCCGCCGCGCGTCGTCAACTTGAGGGGGGCGCCGCCCGTTCAGGTCGACTCCAGGAGGCCGGCGACCGCGGCCCGCTGGGCCTCCAGCTCGGCGAGCTTGGCCCGCGAGGCGGCCACGACCTCGGCCGGGGCGCGCGAGGTGTAGGCCTCGTTGGCGAGCTTGGCCCGCAGCGGGACGACCTGCCTGTCCAGGTCGGCCAGGCCTTTTTTGAGCTTGGCCCGCTCGGCCTCCTTGTCGATCAGGCCTTCGAGCGGCAGGACGACCTCGGCGTCGGCCAGGACGGCGACGGCGGAGTCGGCCGGGCGAGCCTCGCCGTCGGCCCCGACGGCCACGGTCGCGGCCCCGGTGAGGGCCTTGATGAACTCCTCGCCCAGGCGGAGGCGGTCGGCGACGATCCCCTCGGCGACGATCCGGGGGGCGATCTTTGCGTCCTTGGGGACGTTCCGCTCGGCCCGCAGGTTGCGGATCGCCTGGATCTTCTCCTTCCACTGGTCGACCGTCGCGCGGGCCTCGGCGTCCTCCAGGCCCCTGGCGGCCGGCCAGGCGGCGATGCAGGCGTGGGGCTCGGCCGGGGAGGGGAGGGGGACGCCGCGGCTGGGGGCCAGCTCGCCGAGCGGGGCCCAGATCTGCTCGGTCAGGAAGGGCATGATCGGGTGCAGCAGCCGGCAGAGCGCGTCGAGCACGGCCGCCGCCACGCGCTGGGCGACCGGCCGGGCCTCGGGGTCGCGGAGCCGGCCCTTGACGAACTCGACGTACCAGTCGCAGAACTCGCCCCAGGAGAAGTCGCGGAGCCGCTTGGCGGCCTCGGCGAAGCGGAAGGCGTCGAGGTCGGCGGTCGTGGCGGCGACCGTCGCGTCGAGCTCGGCGAGGATCCAGCGGTCCTCCACCGGCAGCGCCGCCACGTCGACCGCGGCGGGCTCGTAGCCTTCCAAATTCAGCATGACCAGGCGGGCGACGTTCCAGATCTTGTTGCCGAAGTTCCTCCCCTGCTCGAAGCGTTCGGACGAGTTGATCTCGCGACCGTCGGCGAGCTTGAGCTTCTCGACGGGCATCCGCAGGTCCTGCGTCTCGGTCGCGCCGGCGGCCAGGGTGTAGCGCAGGGCGTCGGCCCCGTAGACCTCGATGATGTCGACCGGGTCGACGCCGTTGCCGGCCGACTTGGACATCCGCTTGCCCTGGCCGTCCTGGATCACGGGGTGGATGTAGACGTCGCGGAACGGGACCTGGCGCATGTTGAACTGGCCGAAGATCACCATCCGGGCGACCCAGAGCGTGATGATGTCGCGCGCCGTGGAGAGCACGCTCGTCGGGTAGTACTTGCGCAGCTCGGGCGTCTCCTCGGGCCATCCCAGGGTCGAGTGCGGCCAGAGGGCCGAGCTGAACCAGGTGTCGAGGACGTCGGGATCCTGCGTCAGCGTGTGGCCGGGGCCGAGGGCGTCGGCCTTCAGGTCGTGCTCGGCGCAGACGAGCCAGCCGCCGGCCTCGGCCTCGGTCCAGGCGACGTCGGACCGGCCGCCGAGGGCCAGCTCCAGGTCGTCGGCCGAGCAGGTCGAGCAGTACCAGATGGGGATCCGGTGGCCCCACCAGAGCTGGCGGCTGATGCACCAGTCGCGCTTCTCGGCCAGCCAGTCGCCGTAGCTCTTGGCGTAGCGGTCGGGGGTGATCTTGACCTTGCCCGACGTCACGGCGTCGATCGCCTGCTGGGCGAAGCCGGGCGAGCCGTCGGCGTCGTCGGCCATGCGGACGAACCACTGGTCGGACAGGTAGGGCTCGATCGGGGTCTTGCTGCGGTCCGAGAAGTTGAGCCGGACGTTGTACGGCTCCTCCTTCACGAGCAGGCCGGCGGCCTCCAGGTCGGCGACGACCCGCTTGCGGACCACCACGCGGTCGAGCCCGGCGTATTTGGGGCCGGCGTTGGCGTTGTAGGTGCCGTCGGGGTTGAGCAGGTTGATCATCGGCAGGCCGTGCCGCAGGCCCGTCTGATAGTCGTTGGGGTCGTGCGCGGGGGTGACCTTCACGCAGCCGGTGCCGAACTCGGGGTCGACGAGGATCGCGTCGCCGACGATCGGGATCCGCCGATCGGTCAGCGGCAGCTCCAGCTCATGGCCGATCAGGTGCTTGTACCGGGGATCCTCGGGGTGGACGGCGACCGCGGTGTCGCCCAGCATCGTCTCGGGGCGGGTCGTGGCGACGTGGAGCGCCTCGCCCGTGGCGGATCCGGCGACGGGGTACTTGATCGTCCAGAGCTTGCCGGGCTTGTCTTCGTAGTAGATCTCGTCGTCGGCGACCGCCGTGCGGAGCTGGACGTCCCAGTTCACCAGCCGCTTGCCGCGGAAGATCTTGCCGGCCTTGAACAGGTTGAAGAACGTGCGGCGGACGGCGCGCGTGCAGGTCGCGTCGAGCGTGAACCGCGTCCGCTCCCAGTCGCACGAGCAGCCCATGGAGCGGAGCTGGCCCAGGATGCGCTGCTCGTACTCGTCCTTCCAGGCCCAGATCTTCTCGACGAGCGCCTCGCGGCCGACGTCGTGGCGGGTGAGCTTCTGCTCCTCGAACAGCCGACGCTCGACGACCGCCTGCGTGGCGATGCCGGCGTGGTCGGTGCCGGGCATCCAGAGGCAGTCCCAGCCCTGCATCCGCCGCCAGCGGATCAGCACGTCCTGGAGCGTGTTGTTGAGCGCGTGGCCGAGGTGCAGCGCGCCCGTGACGTTGGGCGGCGGGATCACGATGCAGTACGCCGGCTTGTCGCTCGCCGGGTCGGCGTGGAAGTACCCTCGCTCCAGCCAGACCTGGTACCAGCGGTCCTGGGCGTCCTTGGGATCGTACTGCTTGGGGATGTCGTTGATGTTCATGCCGGCGAATTCATGATTCGTGAGGAGGTTCGATCGGGGGGAGCAGGTCTTTCGCGTCGATCCGGCCGACCTCGCGGCCGTCCAGGACCACGGCCGCCGCCTGGCCCTCGAGGAAGGTCGCCTGGCGGGCGTACCCGGCCTCGCGGCCGGAGCCCTGGGGCTCGGAGAAGGCGTCGATCTTGCGGCCGTCCACGTCCACGACCCAGTAGAGAGGCACGCCGGCCGAGGCGTACAGCCGGACCTTGTCGCGATAGTCGGCCGTGCGGGTGCTGGCGCAGACCTCGACGATCAGGGCGGCTTCCGAGGTCGCCGGGGGGGAGGGGCGGAAGTCCTTGAGGTCGCCGCGGGCGACCGCGACGTCGGGTTCGAGGATCGTCCGCTGGTCGTGGCTCATCGACTTCTCCTCCCGGACGTAAAGGCCCTGGGGGACCATCGAGCGGAGCGATTCGGCGAGCCGACCTACGGCGAAATTATGGGGTTCGTGCTTGGTCATCCGATAGATCCGGCCGGCGACCAGCTCGACGTCGACGTCATCCGGGATGATTCCGGCGTCGATCATCCGCCAGAACTGCTCGGCGGCGAACCGGTACGGACGGCGGCCGGAGTCGACGGCTTTGGGCTGCGTTTCGGCTTGCGTCGCCATCGTCGTCCTCCGTCCGTCAGGAGACCGCGGCCGCCTCGGGCCGGGCGGGGCGGGCCTTGCGGGTGTCCTTGGAGAGCTTGTATTCGAAGGCGTCGAGGAGGGCCAGCCAGCTCGCCTCGATGACGTTCTCGGAGACGCCGATGGTCCCCCAGACGGCGTCCTGATCGGAACTCTCGATCACCACCCGCACCCGCGCGGCGGTGCCGGCGCGGGCGTTGATGACGCGGACCTTGTAGTCGACCAGGTGCATCGTCCGCAGGCCGGGGAAGTGGTGTTCGAGGGCCTTCCGCAGGGCGTTGTCGAGCGCGTCGACCGGGCCGTCGCCCTCGCCGACGGTGTGCTCGGCGGCCTCGCCGACCCGGAGCTTCACGGTCGCCTCGGTGAGCGAGTCGCCGTCGCCGTCGCCGGCGACGCTGACGCGGAAGCCCCGGCTCTGGAAGGCCTCGCGGTGCCGGCCGGCGATCTTCTCGACCAGCAGCACGAACGACGCCTCGGCCGCCTCGAACTGGTAGCCGGCGTTCTCCAGGTCCTGCACGCGGTCGAGCACCCTGGTCAGCAGGTCGGGATCCTGGTCGAGGTCGTGCTCGGCCAGCTTCTCGGCGATGTTCGACTTGCCCGACAGCTCGCTGACGAGGATCCGCCGCTCGTTGCCGACGGTCGTCGGGTCGACGTGCTCGTAGCTCGCCGCGATCTTGCGGACGCCGTGCACGTGCATCCCCCCCTTGTGGGCGAACGCGCTCGAGCCCACGAACGCCTGGCCGGAGCGGAGGTTCATGTTGGCCGTCTCGTAGACGAACCGCGAGACCTCCGTCAGCTTCGCCAGCTTCCCGGGCGCCAGGGCGTGGAAGCCCGGGTACTTCAGCGCCAGGTTGGCGATCACGCTGCACAGGTCGGCGTTGCCGCAGCGCTCGCCCAGGCCGTTGATCGTCCCTTGCACCTGCCGCGCCCCCTGGCGGACCGCCGCCAGCGAGTTCGCCACGGCCAACTCGCCGTCGTTGTGGGTGTGGATCCCCAGCGGGACCCGGACCTCGCGGGCGACCGCCGTCACGGCCTCGGCCACCTGCTCCGGCAGCGAGCCGCCGTTGGTGTCGCAGAGCGCGATCCACGCCGCGCCGGCGTCGGCGGCCTTGCGGACCGTCTCCAGGGCGTAGTCGGGGTTGTTGCGGTAGCCGTCGAAGAAGTGCTCGGCGTCGTAGACGACCTCGGCGACGTTGGCGGCGAGGAAGGCGACCGAGTCGCCGATCATCCGCAGGTTCTCGTCGAGCGAGACGCCCAAAACCTCGCGGGCGTGTAGGTCCCACGTCTTGCCCACGACCGTCACGACGGGCGTCCCGGCCGCGACCAGGGCCCTCATGCCCGTGTCGTCCTCGGCGGCGATATCGCGACGGCGGGTCATCCCGAAGGCCGCGATCCGGGCGTGCTCCAGGGGCAGGTCGCGCACGGCGCGGAAGTAGGCGGCGTCCTTGGGGTTGGACAGGGGATAGCCCCCCTCGACGTAGTCGACCCCCAGGTCGTCGAGCTTGGTCGTGATCAGCAGCTTGTCCTGGAGCGAGAAGTTCACCCCTTCGCCCTGGCTGCCGTCGCGCAAGGTCGTGTCGTAGATCGCAATTCGCGTCATCGCCGTCCGATCGCTTCGTTCCCAAGGTGTGGCGGGGAGAGGAGGCGCCGCCTTCGGGAGGCCCAGAACCCAGGCGTGCGATTCTAGCACAACACCCATCCTCCTGGACACACGGACTCCGCCCCCGTCAGGCGGGTTCGGCCGCCCCCACGGCTGGACGTCCCGCGTCCAGGACATCAGGATGAAGGGACGCCGGGCGGTCTCGATCACGGACCTTCCACGGCGGCGCGAACACGATCCCGAGCGGGCAGGGGAGGGCGGCATGGCGAAGACCGGAATCGAGCGGCTGACCGGAGACTTGAAGTCCGTCGAGGGCGACGTCGTCGTCCCGGCCCTCGCGGTGGAACTCGACAAGCTGGGCGCGATCCACGTCGCCGCCTTCCGCGCCCCCCGCTCGAAGATCGAGCCGCACGAGACCCTGATCCTCGACGTCCCGCCCGGCCGCACGATCGACCTCGCCATCCTCCCCGAAGGCTTCCAGCCCGACGGCACCGTCCGCGCCGCCGTCGTGAGCGACAGCGGCCAGCCCGGCTACGGCCTGGGGCTGGAGCCCGTCGAGGACGATTGACCGCCGAGCCGTCGCCTGGCTTTAGGTGCCAATTCCACAACCTGTCCCGGGCCCTCGTCGGTGAATGGGTCTGACGGTAGACGGAAACAAGAGGTGGCTTTGTCGTTGGGGGCAGGTTACGCAGAGTCGGGCGACAACATGAATCCAAAAGTCGAAGAATTGCTTCATCTGTATTTCAGTTCCGAACTTTACGCGCCGATCAGGGCGACCTTCTCTGATGGAGAATTAAATTGGAGCCGCAATTATGGCGGAAGTTGCGATGCACTGCCGTCGTCCGAATTCTTCCCACTTGGTCCTGACGAATCAGGGTACGCGAATTGGAGTCCAGTCGACAGTCCGATCACTGCGAATATAATAACCAAAATGGAAAGATGTTTGGATTTCAAACTTCCGGTAATATTTGCTGAATTTATTTCATTTAAGTGCCTGCCTGTAATCAACTACGGCATAGGATGCCTGCCCTCGGTCGATCCCGACCATCCGCTTATTTGGCTGGAATGGTGCCTGCGCATCCAGGAACAGCCTTTGTTCTTAGAAAATCCGAATTGTATACCATTTGTTCATGGTTTAAATGGGAGGGGGTTTCTGTGTTTCGACACCAAAGCCGGAGAGATTCGTGGGGATTGTCCATTGGTTATGCTGAGCACGGATTTTCTGGATGCGGAAGAGCCGGCGAAGGCGTCGCACGTCGCATTTCCTACGCTAGAGAGATACTTTGACATTTTGATTCTCTATCTAAGGTACTTCAATTCGGGATCTTGGCGTGAAACGGATTATTCAACGTGGTTGCGAGATCATGGAGAGGAACCGCCGCCTAAGTTGTATTTTTATATTTAACCTAGGATTGTTGCTTTTGTATATTCTAAGCAAATTTTGGTGCTTGCTGACTGTCGGGAAGCTGATCCACCGCGGGGGTTTAGGCGGATCAACAATCCGGACCGAGCCACCATGTGACGCCCGATTATCGAAGGGATCTGGGCCGTGCTCGTGACCTGCCCCCAGAAAATAGGCCCCAGTAGCCATGTCGAAGATGGCTGATCGTGCACCTGCCCCCCGCTTCGAGTCCAGGCATTACGAGACTTCGGCGGCGAAGATGGGTCGATTCCTCCCGGCCTGGGATGTGACGTGGCGGGGCGTGAGATTACTCGTCGGATTCACCGACGGCGGCGACCGGCCGGTGTCGGGGGATCTCGGCCTTGAAGTCGCCGAGGCTCACCCACTTCAGGCGTCGGTCCAGGTCCACCTCGGCGACGGCGATCGAGCCCCAATCTTTGGCCTGGGCGATCACCTCGCCGGAGTGGTCGAAGACGCCCGAGATCATCCAATTGGTGGAGACGTCCTCGTACGTGCTGCTGACGAGGTAGACGTGGTTCTCGCAGGCCCGGGCGCGGGCCAGGAGCGGGTTGCAGCCCCAGACCGGCCAGGCGATCACCTCGGCGCCGCGGTTGGTCAGCTCGCGGGCGACCTCGGGGAAGAAGCCGTCGTAGCAGACCATCAGGCCGACCTTGCCGAAGCGGGTCGAGAAGACCGGGTAGTCGGAGCCCGGCGTGATGCCGCCGTCGACCTCGCCGCGCGGCAGGCAGGTCTTGCGGTACTTGCCGATCAGGGCGCCGTCGGGGCCGATCAGGACCGCGACGTTGTACACGAGGTTGCCGTCGCGCTCCAGCAGGCCGGGGACGAGGTAGAGGCCGTGCTCCTTCGCGAGCCGGCCGAAATACTCGGTGGACGGGCCGGGTACGGGCTCGGCCGCCTCGTGATACTTCAGGCCCAGGCCGGGATAGGTGAGCGTCTCGCCGAGCACCACGAGGTCCGCCTTCCGCCGCGCCGCCTCGGCGACGAGCGGCGCGTACATCCGGCGGTTGTCCTCCGGCGTCCGGCCCCCGGACGGCTTGAAGTGGACGGCGGCCAGCCGCACCGTGCGAGGCGCAGGCGCCGTCGTCTCGGACAGGGTCGCCTCGCGCCAGCGCACCTCGCCGTCCCGGGCCCAGCGCAGGTGCAGTTGGACGACCGCCCGGGTCGCCCGCGACGGGGCGAGGTACGTCTCGACCACCTCGGCCCAGCCCGAGGCGTCGGCGGGCCGCGACGCGGGGAACTCGGTCTCGGCCATCGGCGTCGCCCCCCGGAGGTAGCCGCTGACGGCCGGCTCGTCGAGCGGGACGGCCCGGCCGTCCGCGTCCTGCCAGCGGATCTCGGCCACGACGCTCCGCCGGGGCCGCTCCACCCCGCGCGCCCGGAATCGCGCGTCGAACCGGTAGTGGCGGCCGCCGACGACGGGGAACGTTTTCGTCCAGTATCCGTCGACCCCCTCGCGCCCCCCGGCCCTGATGACGAGCGCCGGCCGGCCGCCCGGCTCCTCGCCGGGCTCGCGAGCGAACTCGGGGCGGATCTCGTCGCGGGGAGCGCCTGTCGACCATCCGCCGTCGCCCGGCGGCTCGGCCGTCGCGCCCGTGCCCGGAGCGACGGCGAGGCAGGCCCCTACGACGGCCGCGACGAGCAGGACGCCGCGGCCCCGTCCGATCACCTTGGCTCTCATGGCTCGCTCCACTCAGGGGAAGGCGTCGTCAGCCCCGACTCCGTCTTTCGCGCCGCCGTGCTTCAACAACGAGGTCCGCCGAGTCGCCGTCGGCCCGACGTGAGTCGAAGATACCTGAGGATCGACTTCCACCGCGAGATGCGCCCTGATCGCTCAGTGCAGTTCGGCGCTCGACGACCATCGATCCTCGATGCGGCATCGCCGTGCAAGGCGGGAGTCCGGATTCGACGCACATGATCGAGCCGTGCGTCCGGGCCCGACGAGCGTTACGATGTGATGGCAGGTGGCAAGTGCAAGAGTGGATTGCTCACTTCGGGGTTGACCTCCCCCCACGAAGCGAACCCCGCCGCCTCGTTGACGTCAGCCCGTCGCCCGGCCCGGCTGGGTCACGCCCGAGTGGACCCGGCTCGGCCGTCATGCCGTCGTCGATCGAGGCGAAAGCGAAGGTCGAGCGTGACTTCATCGGGAGGTGTCGGCGCCCCATCGGGCCGCGGTCGCCTTCGAAGAGGCCGGGTCGTCGCAGGACGAGCCGAAACGCCTCGCGAAGGTCCCGACGACGTCGGGGTGCGGAGATCGCGGGGAGCGGTTCCGCGAGCGAGCAGAGACCGCTCTCAAGATCACTGAATGAGGAACGAGCGATGGGACGAGCCCTTGGGTACGTGGGCTTCACCGGACCCGACCGTCGTCTGGACACGACCGGTTACTTCGACGACCCCGTCAACGTCCTGCCGGTGAAGTGTGCGAATTGTACGTTCCCGGACCTGGATCACGTGCCCCAACCTTATCGGCTCGCGCGGGGGATCGACCGGCCGGTGGACCTCGCCCCGGCGAATCTCGGCAATTTCCTGGCCCGGGACCGGGCGCGAAGGGTGATCGAGGCGGCGTGCCCGGGGCAGTGCCGTTTCCACCCGACGACGGTCAAGAAGACCAACGACGCCGCCCCTTGGTTCCTGGCCGTTCCGACTCACCACATCGCGATCGGGCGGGTGCGGGCCGAGGTCCCGCGATGCTCGGCCTGCGGGGAGCCGAAGACCTGTCACGTCAACGAGTTCGAACCCGACCCGCCGGGCGCGATCGAGTGGGACGTCGCCAAGAGCCTCTCCTGGGGCAGTCATAACGACACGATCGGCCTGGAGCGAGATCGAGCCAAGCTGCGAGCCGCCTACGGGCCCCGAGCCGAGATCATGGCGGCCGATACAGGGTGGGCGCGCCAGAGGATCTATCGATACCTCTTCTTCTCGTTGCGCCTGGAACTCCTGCTCAAGAAGCTCAAGATCAAGGGCATGACCCGGCTTGCGGGAGACTCCGGCGCTCCGACCGGGGAGGACCGAGCCTGGGTCGATGAGCAGGTCGATCGGTTGAATCGGCTGGGTTTCGGGAGCCCGCCTGGTCGCGACGGCCGGGAGGACCAGGGCTGGTTCGACGCCTATCTCAAGAAGCACCGAAAGCGGCGCGGGGCCCCCCACGACTTCGGCCCGATCGAGGCGGCGCTCGGTGCGTCGCTGCCCCCGACCTACAAGGTCTTCGTCGATCAGGTCGGGGCCGAGATCTTCCGGAACGTCGAAGGGGAGGAAGGCTTCGAGGCCCGCATCCTGCTTCCCCAGGACCTTGATCTCACGTCCTATCGGCAGGGGGCCGTCCCGATGGACGGCGAGGAAGATCGTCAGGTCGACGCCGTGCTCTTCGCCGCCACCGGTCACGGCGACGGGTTCTGCTTCGACCTGGCGGCCGGCGGGCCGGAATACCCGGTCTACCTCTACGATCACGAGGCGAACGTCTTCGACGCGTATGCACCGAACTTCGGCGGGTGCATCCGGCGCTTCATCGGCGAGGACGGCTGACGGCCTGGCGACGGCATGTCGAGCAGCCCTTCACTTCCGGCGGCTCGCTCCGAGTCGGCGCACGCCCGAGACCGGGGCCGACGGAACACCGGCACGGCCGGTGGTTTCATGGGGCGGAGCGACCGCGCCGACGAGCCGGGCGACACGTGGATCGAAGCCAAGGACGAGGCGCGAGTCCCCGTCGATTTCACCGAGGGGGGAGGCGGTCTTCGACATGGCCCCGTTTCGCGCCGGGATATCCTTTTCTTCTTCATTTAATGCCATTTCACTTGCATAATAGCGACATTCCTTGAACGGAATCGGCGGTTCCAGGGAAAATCGAGGAGTGTTGCGGGGATCGGAGGCCGGATCTTGATCTCCCCGTCGGGGGGCGAGCCTCCGCCGGTCGAGCGGACGTCGGCCCGACGCAGACAGGGGGTGTCGGAGCCGCGAATCGGGGCCGGCGAACCGCGCCATCGATGCAGCGGCACGACCGAGCTTTCGACCCGAGGGGCCATGTCGGACGACGTCGGCTCGATCACGGGGGCCCTCCGGGCCTGGAAGGACGGCGACCGCGACTCGATCCAGCGGTTGTGGGAGGCGTACTTCCACCGGCTGGTCGGCCTGGCGCGGGGCCGGCTCGATCGGTCCGCGCGATCCGCGTCGGACGAGGAGGATGTGGCCCTGAGCGCCTTCGCCAGCTTCTGCCGACGCGCCGAGCGGGGCGAGTTCCCCCGCCTCGACGACCGGGAGGACCTCTGGAGGCTCCTCTTCGTCATCACGACCCGCAAGGCGATCAACCGCGCCCATCGCGACCTCGGGGCCCGGCGCGGGGGAGGGCGTGTGGCGTCGGCGACGGACCTCGACGGCCTCGACCTGCGCGACGCGGTCGAGCGAGGACCGACCCCGGAGGCCGCGGCGCAGATGGATGAAGACGTCCGGCGCCTGCTGGACGGCCTGGGAGACGAGACGCTCCGATCGGTGGCCGTCTGGAAGCTGCAGGGGTATACGAACGCGGAGATCGCCCGGCGTCTCGCCTGCGTCGAGACCACCGTCGAGCGCAAGCTCAGGGCGATCCGGGCACTTTGGCAGGACCAGGATCATGACTGATGCGGTCGATCCGAGCGTGCCGGACCCCGGACATGTGGCCGAGGTCGAGCGGATTTGCGACCGCTACGAGGCCGCCTTGCGCGCCGGCGGGCGTCCCCGCATCGAGGACGAGCTTCGCGCCATCGAGGCGTCCGGCCGCGACCTGCTCCTGAAGGAGCTGATCGCCCTGGATCTCGTCTACCGCCGCCGGGGCGGCGAAGCGCCTGCGCCGACCGAGTACCTCGCCCGCTTCCCCGGCGACGCCTGGGCCGTGAATGCGGCCTTCGGGGGGTTGGAGCCGCGGACGCTGGCCGAAGAGCCCGCGGCGGGCCTCGATCGGCCGGTCGACGACGGAGATTTGACGACGGATGCGGGCGACGGCGACCGGGCCCCTGACTCGGACGGCGCGCGGGTCCGGTATTTCGGCGACTACGAGCTGCGGGGCGTCCTCGGTCGCGGCGGGATGGGCGTGGTCTATCGGGCCATGCAGATGAGCCTGCGCCGCCCTGTCGCCCTGAAGATGATCCGCGGGGAAGTGGCGGCCACGGACGAGGAGCGGCGACGCTTCCGGAACGAGGCCGAGATCGCCGCGGGCTTCGACCACCCGAATATCGTGTCCGTGTACGAGGTCGGCGAGTACTACAAGCAGCCGTATCTGACGATGCGACTGGTGGAGGGCGAGGGGCTCGACCGCCGGCTCTCGGCGTACGCCGACGACCCGCGCGCGGCCGCCGGACTGGTGAGGCTCGCGGCCGAGGCGGTGCACCACGCCCACCAGCGGGGCGTGCTGCATCGCGACCTGAAGCCGGCCAACCTCCTGATCGATGCGGCGGGGGCCCCGCACGTCGCCGACTTCGGCCTGGCCCGCCTGGTCGAGGGGGCCGGCGACCTGACGTGCACCGGCGCCGTGGTCGGCACGCCGGCGTACATGGCGCCGGAACAGGCCGGCGGGCGGCGCGGGGCCGCCACGGTGGCTACCGACGTCCACGGCCTCGGGACGATCCTGTACGCCCTGCTGGCGGGCCGGGCGCCGTTCGCCGCCGATTCGATCCCCGCCATGCTCGAACGGGTCCGCGAGGCCGTCCCCGAGCCCCCCTCCCGATTCAACGCGAGGGTCCCGCGCGACCTGGAAGTCATCTGCCTGAAGTGCCTGGAGAAGGACCCGGCGCGGCGGTACGGCTCGGCGCGCGAGCTGGCCGACGACCTCGGGCGGTGGCTGGCGGGCGAGCCGATCCTGGCGCGGCCGGTCGGCCGGCTGGCGAGGCTGGGGATGTGGGCGAGGCGCCGGCCGGCGATCGCGGCCCTGGCGGGGGCCCTGGCCGTCGCGGTGGCCGCCGGCCTGGCGGGCGTCTCCTGGCAGTGGCGGGCGGCGGTCGTGGAGCGCGACAAGTCCGAGGCGATCCGCCGATTCCTCGTCGAAGACCTTCTGGCGGAGGCCTCTCCCGAGAGGAACGAGCGGAGCCGGAACGTCACGCTCCTCGAGGTGCTCGGCCGCGCCGCGGGGCGGATCGACGGCGCGTTCCTCGACCAGCCCGACGTGGAGGCGGAGCTTCGCCTGATGATCGGCCAGGTCTACCTGAACCTCGGCGAGGCCGAGGAGGCGGTGCGGCACATCGAACGGGCCCTCCGACTCCGCACGGCGATCGGCGGCGCGGATTCGATCGACGCCCTGGACGCCGGGAACGATCTGGCGGTCGCCTTGCTCAGGCAGAACCGGCTCGCCGAGGCGGAGGCGGCCTTCCGCCGCGCGCTGGACGGCTACCGCCGGACCCTCGGCGACGGGGCCCGGAAGACGCTCGTGACGATGAGCAACCTGGGCGACCTGAGGAGGATCGCCCAGGATCTCGACGAGGCCGAATCGCTCCTCCGCGCCGCCTCGTCCGGGCTGGATCGGGCCGCCGGCCCGGCCGACAAGGCGTCGCAGCGGGCCGCGTGCAACCTGGCGATCGTCATGCAGAATCGCGGCCGGCTGGACGAGGCCGAGGGCCTCTACGGGCGGGTGCTGAAGGCCATGCGAGACGCCGGCGAGATCCGGCATCCGGACGGCCTGTCGATCCTGAACAACTACGCCGCCTTGCTGCAGGAGCGGGGGCGTTACGCCGAGGCCGAGACGATGTTCCGCGAGGTCGTGGCGGCGCGCCGCGAGGTGCAGGGCCCGTCGCACCACGAGACGCTGATGTCCATGAACAACCTCGCGGACCTGCTGGTCAAGGCCGAGAAGAAGCACGACGCCCGTTCCCTGCTGGAGGAGGTGCTGACGCTGCTGGGAGCGAAGCCCGATCGCGGGGCTCGGAGCGAGGTCGCCGTCCTGGCGCGGGCGAATCTGGGCGAACTCCTCGTCGCGGAGGGGGAGACGGAGAAGGGCGAGTCGCTCTACCGGGAGGCCCTCGCCCTCGCGCGGGATCTCTGGGGCCCCGATCACCCGATCGCGCGAATCATCCAGTCTCGCCTGGACAAGCCGGCGGAGTCGCGGTCGGGCGTCGTCCCTCCCCCGTAATCGCGGGCCCGAACGCCGGCCCGTCCCGGCTGGATGGGCGGCCGCGTTCGACGGCGAGTCGATCCGTCGGGTCAATTTCCTCTGGATCTTCGCGCCGCGGTGGGGCCGCGGCGCCTCGTCCCCGCGCGCCGATCCGGTGATCGCGCCCCGGCGGGCTGGTCCGTCGGGGCTCTTGGTTGGGCGCCTTGACTTGGAGTTTCAACGCATGCCGACAGCTTCCCTCAGACGATGCTGGATTCTGGCCGCCCTCGTCGTGCCGGGCCTGGCGCCGGCCGCGCGGGCCGACCTCGTCGTTCTGCCGCCACACTCGATCATCGAGGGTCGGACGATCGGCGACTACACCGCCGACTGGTGGCGGTGGGCCTTCGGATTCTCGGTGCCGAACGACCCCTTCACCGACCCCACCGGGGCGGCCGCGAATATGAACCAATCCGGGCCCGTCTTCTTCGTCGCCGGAACCACCGGGGGCGACGCGACGCGCACCTTCGCGGTGCCGGCCGACCGGTACATCCTCATCCCTTTGCTCAACTTCGAGCTCTCGCAGCTGGAACTGGGCGACTTCAGCCTCACCGAAGGCGAGATTCGGTCCCAGGTCGACGGGGTGGTGGACCTGTTCGATGAGCTGCACGCCAGCCTCGACGGGGTCGAGGTCCCGGATCTGTTCAGTCACCGGGAGACGACCTCGGCCTTCGCGTACGAGGCGGCTCCTGACAACTTCATGGGCTTGCCGGCGGGCGAATCGGGGATTGCGGTCGCGAGCGGCTACTGGCTGATGCTGGCCCCGATCCCGATCGGCGAGACGCACGTGATCAACTTCGGGGGCGGAGTCTCCGCGTTCGACTTCCGCGTGGATGTGACGGCGAGCATCACGGCGGTCCCGGAGCCGTCGAGCCTGGCCCTGTGCGTGGGGGGGCTCGTCTGCGCCGGCGGCCTCGCGATGAGGCGACTCCATCGGGCCCGGCCCCGCAGGGCGGAGGGGGACGCTCGATGACCCCGGCGATGGAGCCGTAGTCGTCCATCAAGACGGGTCATGTCGGACCTGAGGCGATCGGGGCCGACGGCGTCGACGTGCGGGCCCCGGGCTGGACTGCGAAGCGATTTGTCGACCCCGGAGGTAAGCATTCTCGGATCGGCCTCCGCTCCAACGTCCCCGCCGTCGCATTAATCGTCGCGACGGCGGGGGCCGGTGGATCGAGGACGCGTTCCAGGTCGAGAGTCACTTGATCTGGAGGTGACGGTACTCCATCTGGCCGCGGTCGCCTTCGAGGCCGATGGGGCCGGTGGCGGGGAGCTTGAACTCGGCTTCGAGGACTTCGCCGTTGCAGGTGCAGCGGGCCACGCCCCCCTTGGCCACGACCTCGATCACGTTCCAGTCCTGCGGCTTGTACTTCTTGAGGTCCTTGTAGGGGCCGGCCACGAGGTAGTCGCGGCACTGGAGCTGCGGCTTGCGGACGAAGACGCCGCTGTCGGCGTTGACGCTGGCGCGGAACTCGAGCTTGAGGGTGAAGTCCTTCGGGAACTCCTCCACGGTGTAGAGAGCGGAGATGAGGCTCTCGCGACCCTTGGGGAAGTTCACGGTGAGGACGCCGTCGCGGGCCGAGTAACGCCCCGCGTCGCTGGACTCGGTCTTGCCTTCGAACGTCTCGACGACGGCGCCGGCCTTGGGAGACTTGCCGTCGGCCTCGGCGCGGAGGCACCAGCCGGTGAGGTCCTTGCCGTTGAATAGGGAGCGGAAGCCGGGATCGGGCTGCCAGTCGTCGGCGTGCGCAGCGCCCGCGAGAGCGAGCGAGATCGTCAGGAGGGCGGCGAGGGAGAGGAGGGTTCTCATGGACCTGTCCTGGAGGGCGAGGGAAGCGGGTCGCGACGTCGGGACGGCATCGTAACCGGGCGGCGCGGGGGGCTCAAGGAGGCCGAGACGCCCGGCGACGCGTCAGAGCACGGCGGTCACGCCGCCGTCGACGTAGAGGATCTGGCCGTTGACGAAGTCGGAGGCCGACGAGCTGAGGAAGGCCGCGACGCCGACGAGCTCCTCGGGGCGTCCCCAGCGGCGGGCCGGGGTGCGGCCGGTGACCCAGGCGTTGAACTCGGGGTTCTCCATCAGGGGCCGGGTCATGTCGGTGGCGAAGTAGCCGGGGCCGATGGCGTTGACCTGCAGGCCGAGCGGCCCCCAGTCGGCGCACATGGCCTTCGTCAGCATCTTGAGGCCCCCTTTGGCCGCGGCGTAGGCCCCGGTGGTCGTGCGGGCCAGGTCGCTCATGACCGAGCCGATGTTGACCACCTTCCCCCGGCCCCGGGCGATCATCGCCCGGGCGACCTGGCGCGAGACGAGCATCGCGCTGGTGAGGTTCGTCCGCAGCACCTCGTCCCACACGTCCAGGCCGATCTCGTCGAGCCGCACCCGGCGCTGGATGCCGGCGTTGTTGATCAGGACGTCGATCGGGCCGTCGGCTTCGAGCCGCTCCACCGCGGCGACGACCTCCGGCTCCACGGTCACGTCGAACCGGGCCTCCTCGACGACGAGGCCCGCGGCCCGCAGGCCGTCGGCCGCCGCGCGGAGCTTGGCCTCGTCGCGGCCGTTGAGGATCACCCGGGCCCCCAGCGCGGCCAGGCCGCCGGCGATCCCCAGGCCGAGCCCGCCGTTGGAGCCCGTGATCAGGACGCGCCGCCCCGTCAGGTCGAACAGCCCCTGGGTCATCGCCGCTCCCCTCGATCGCTCGTAAGATGGTTGAAAGTCGCGTACTCCGCCTCTATGATAACGCTAACACGAGGTCGAGGGGCGATCAAGGGCGAGGGGCGGACATGCCCAGGCGGGGGACGGCGACGGCGATGGCGGCGGGGGGCCGGCGGGCGACGATCCGCGACGTGGCGGACCGGGTCGGCGTGAGCCTGATCACGGTCTCGCGGGCCTTGCGGCGGCCCGAGGTCGTCTCGGGGCCGGTCCGCGAGCGGGTCCGCGAGGCCGTCGAGGCGCTCGGCTACATCACCAACCGGGCGGCGAGCGGCCTGGCGTCGGGGACCTCCCGCGTCGTGCCCGTGATCGTGCCGTCCCTGGCGCGGCCGGCGTACGCGGCCTTCCTCGACGGCGTCCAGGCGGAGCTTGCAGGCCAGGGGTTCCAGGTCCTGCTGGGGACGACCGAGCACCGCGTCGACGTCGAGGACCAGCTCGTCGGGGCTCTCCTGGGCTGGGCCCCGGCCGGGCTGATCCTGTCGGGCGTCGACCACTCGGCCGGCACGCGGCGGCGGCTGCGGGGCGCGGGGATCGCGGTGGTCGAGGCCATGGACCTGGCCGACGAGCCGCTCGACCTCAACGTCGGCTTCTCGCATCGGGGGACGGGCGAGGCCGCCGCGGCGCACCTGGCCGACGGCGGCCGGCGGCGCGTCGCCTACGCGGGGACCCAGACCGAGATGGACCAGGAGAGCGTCAAGCGGATCGCCGGCTTCCGCGCGGCGCTCCGCGAGCGAGGGCTGCCCGACCACTACATCCTCCGCGGCGACGAGCCCTCGTCGCTCGCCGCCGGGGGGACGCTCCTGGATGACCTGCTGGGGCGGTTCCCGGACGTCGACGCCGTCTTCTTCGGCGACGACGTCCTGGCGGCCGGGGCGATCCTCGAATGTCGCCGGCGCGGGCTGGCGGTGCCCGGCCGGCTGGCCGTGATGGGGGCCGACGACCACGAGGTCGCTTCGGCGTCGACGCCCGCGATCACCACGATCGCGGCCCCCCGGCGCGAGATCGGGGCCGTCGCGGCCCGCATGTTGCTCGACTCGATCCGGGGCGGGCCGCCCGAAGTGAGACGGGTGGACGTCGGCTTCCGGATCGTCGAGCGCGAGAGCACGAAGGGAGGACGGACGTGAAGCCGGACGTGTTGATGACGAGGCCCTCGACGCCCGCCGCGGCCGAGGCGCTGGAGCGGTCGTTCACGCTCCACAAGCTCTGGAAAGTCGAGGACCGATCGTCCTTCTTCAAGGAGGTCGGCCCGGCGATCCGGGGGCTCGCGACGGACGGCGGCGCGGGCGCGCCGGCCGAGTTGATGAGGGCCCTGCCGAAGCTGGAGATCGTCGCCGTGAACGGGGTCGGCCTCGACGCCGTCGACCTGAAATATGCGAAGGAGAAGGGGGTCGTCGTCGCGAACACGCCCGACGTGCTGACCGAGGACGTGGCCGACATGGCGCTCGTGCTGCTGTTGGCGGCGGCCCGCGAGGTCGTGGTCGGCGACGCCTACGTCCGCTCGGCCGCCTGGGAGCGGCAGGGCAACCGCCCCCTGACGCGTCGGGTCAACGGCAAGCGGGCGGGGATCGTCGGCCTGGGCCGGATCGGCCGGGCCGTGGCCCGGCGGCTGGAGGCGCTCAACATGCAGATCGCCTACCACAATCGACGGCCCATCGAGTCCCCCTACGTCTATTACGCGGACCCCGAGGCGCTCGCCCGCGACGTCGATTTCCTGATCGTCACGGCGGCCGGCGGCGAGGGGAGCCGGGGCCTGGTGGGCCGCGGCGTGATCGCCGCGCTGGGGCCCGAGGGGATCCTGGTGAACGTCGCGCGGGGGACGGTCGTCGACCAGCCTGCGCTGATCGAGGCCCTTCGCGAGAACCGGCTGGCCGCCGCCGGGCTCGACGTGTTCGCGGACGAGCCCCGCGTCCCCGACGAGCTGCGGTCGCTCCCCAACGTCGTCCTGCAGCCCCACCACGGCAGCGGGACCGTCGAGACCCGCGCGGCGATGGCGGACCTCGTCGTCCGCAACCTCCAGGCCCACTTCGCGGGCGGGCTGCTGCCGAGCCCCGTGGACCTCGTGTGACAGCGTTAACATCGGGCGAGGCAGGGGAGGGGGGGCGCATGATCGTGGTCGTGATGGGGGTGACGGGGTCGGGCAAGACGACGGTCGGCCGGCTGCTGGCGGAGGACCTGGGCTGGACGTTCGTGGACGCCGACGACTTCCACCCCGCCGCCAACGTCGCCAAGATGCACGCCGGGATCCCGCTGACCGACGAGGATCGCCGCCCCTGGCTGGAGGCCCTCCGGCGTCGGCTCGAAGCGGCCCGCGACGGCGGCGAGGACGTGGTCCTGGCCTGCTCGGCCCTCAAGCACGCCTACCAGCACCTTCTGGAGGCGGTCGAGCCCCAGGCCGTGCGCTGCGTGCTGCTGACCGGGTCGGCGGACCTGATCCGGCGTCGGCTGGCGGCGCGGACCGGACACTTCATGAACCCCGCCTTGCTCGACAGCCAGTTCGCCACCCTCGAACCCCCCGAGGACGCCGTCCGGGTCGACGTGTCGCTCACGCCCGAGGCGGCGGTCGCGGCCGCCCGCGCGGGGCTGGGCCTTTGAGCGGGACGCCCTCGAATAATGGAAGCTTGGCGCCGAATCCTTTCGAGCCGGATCGTCTCCGTCGCCCCGAGCCCCCCGAGGAGCCTCGTCATGGCCTATGCGATCGACTCGGATTTCGCGATCGATGCGAAGCATGCGGGAGGTGCCCCGCCCGGTCGGATCACCCTGGGGTTCAACGTCGCCCTCTTCGCCTTCGTGAGTCTGGTCGGCGTCGGCCGGTTCCTGTTCGCGTCGCCGCTGTCCCGGGGGGCGAGCCTGGAGGGGGTCGTCTTCTCCTGCCTCCTCGACATGGTCCGGGTGCTCGTGGTAGTTCTGATCTCGTCGGCGTTCCTCAAGGCGTTCTGGGGGCGTCTGGTCGCGACGGTCTGGCCGGTGCGCGCGATCACCCTGGGCGAGTCGTTCGCGATCGTCATGATGCTCAGCCTCCTGTTCGGGACCTGAGCCCGGCCCCAGGAGTGGAGTCTCGCCGTGGCCCACGCCGCCAGGACGATCGAGCAGCTGATCGACGCCGCCGAGGCCGAGGCTCGTCGCGAGCCGTTCCCGGTCGACGCAGCCGTCTACGAGCACGCGAAGCGCGACCCGGGCCGGCCGATCCTTTATGCGGGGACCCTCGACGCGCCGGTCGCCGTGCTGGCGCGCGACCTGGGCCGCGACGAGGTGGCGGCCGGCCAGCCGCTGATCGGGGCGGGGGGCCGCCTGGTCCGGGCCGAGATCGTCAAGCGGCACGGCGAGGACCGCAACGAGGAGGCGCTCAAGCATGCGCTGCTGACCAACACGGTCCCGTTCAAGCCGCCCGGGAACAAGGCGTACGCGGAATCCGTCCGCGTCCGGTTCCGGCCGTTCGTGGCGGAATTGCTGGCCGGGTTCTGGACCGGGACGCAGGTGCTCACCCTGGGGACGGAGGCTTTCCGCTGGTTCGAGCCCTATGTGGAAGGGGGCGCGTTCCCCGAGTCGGCCGCGACCGACGCGCGGTTCGAGGCGGCCTACACGTGCCGCCTGCCCCTCGCCGGCGGGAAGGCCAAGGTCGTCTCGGTCCGCCCGCTGCCGCATCCCTCGCCGCTCAACCGCCGCTGGTACGCGAAGTTTCCGGAGATGCTGGCGCGCCGGCTCGCCGAATCCGGGGGGTGAACGCGGTCCGGGCTGCGGAAAGCGGCCTCGGGAGTGGACGAAAGCCGACGGTAGCGTCGATTTTTCAACGACCTGTCCGCGAGGATCCTAATTCCGATTTGCTTAGGCTTGCGTAGGGCGATGCTGCGGGGTACGTTGCGAGAATGATCATCTTCGTTTTCCCCGTTATTCGAGGGAGGTTCTCGTGCGTAAGACCCAGATGGTGACCGATCGCGAGCTCGAGATCATGAAGGTCTTGTGGGCTCGGGGCCAGGCGAGCGTCCGCGACGTTCAGGAAGACCTGAACAAGGACTCCGGGCCCGTCGCGTACAGCACCGTGCAGACCCTGCTGAACATCATGGAAGACAAGAAGGGGCTGGTGCGCCACGTCGTCGAGGGGCGGACGTTCATCTACCACCCCAAGAAGTCGTCCGAGCGGACGATCCGCGAGCTGACCCGCAAGTTCGTGGACCGCGTCTTCGACGGCGCCCTCGATCGGGTGATGGTGGCCTTGTTCGACTCCAAGCCTCCGACCACGGAGGACCTGGATCGGCTGCGGGCCATGATCGACGACGCCCGGCTGCAGGCGTCGACGACCCCCGTCGAGGCCGCGGCGGAGACGCCGGAAGTCTGAAGCCGCCGACGTCCGACGTCGAGCAGGCCGAGGCAGTCCCATCGGGCCAGGAGAACCGTCGCAGGCGGATTCTTCCTGGCTCTTTCCCATTCCGGGGCCGGGGGACGTGCGAACGTCGCTCTTCAACCCGGACCGGTTCGACGAACCGCGAAGAGTCCAGGAGGCCGCCCGACCGCATGTGGATCGTGCTGGACCAGTTCAGCCGCACGCTGATCGACGCGGCGGTCGCCAACGCGATCCTGCTGAGCGTGGTCGTGGTCGTCGTGGTCTTCACCCGCCAGCCGGCCCGGCGGATCATGCTGGCCCAGACCGGCGTCTACGCGGCGCTGGTGATGATCCCCCTGGTCGCCTTCGACTTCCTGCCGCGGTCCTATCCCGTCGACGCGTTGCTGCGGACCGGCCTGGTGCCGCCGCCGTTGACGCCCGAGCCCGACCCCCTGGACCTCGTGGGCCCGCTCGCGCCCGGCCCGGCGGGGCGCGTCGTGCCCCGGGGGCGCCCCGCCGCCTCCCAGGCCGAGTGGCCCGCGGGCGAGCGGCTGGTCCGGGTCGCGACCTTGCTCTACCTGGCGGGGGCGTCGCTGGGCCTCGCCTGGTTCGGGCTGGGCCTGTGGGGGTTCCGCCGGCTGCTCGGCCGGTCGACGGCGGCGAGCCCGGCGACCTGCGCGGTGTTCGAGGAGCTGATCGCCGACCTGGAGCGATCGCCGCCGCAGCCGGCCCTGCGGATCTCCACCTGGCTGCGCAGCCCCGTCCTGGGGGGCGTGACCCGGCCCACCATCGTCATCCCGGCCGAGCTCGACGGCGACGAGGTCGATCGCGACGCCCTCCGGCTGATCCTGCTGCACGAGCTGGCGCACGCCGACCGCGGCGACGCCTGGTTCAACGCGCTGGCCGCGCTCGCCCAGATCGTCTGGTTCTTCCTGCCCCACCTGTGGTGGCTGCGGGCCCAGCTCCGGATCGATCAGGAGTTCCTGGCCGACCGCAAGGCCGCCGGCCCCCTGGGCGAGTCGACCCACTACGCCCGCTGGCTCGTCGGCCTCTCCAGCGGCCGTGCGGGCCGTGCGGTCGCGACTCGCAAGCCCGAGGCCGCCGCGCCCGACCCTTCGCGGACCTGGGGCGGCCGCGGCTTCGACACCCCGCTGCTCCAGCGCGTGGCGATGCTGCTCTACTGCCCGTTCGTCGTCGAGGGTCGCCCCCCGCGCTGGTTCGCGATCGGCGTCCCCGCGGGCTTCATGCTCGCGGCCGTGATGCTGTCGACCCTCCGCATCCTCGCCCCGGTCGACCCCTCGGCCCTGCTCTATCAGGCCCAGGATCGCGACCCCCTGGTCCGCACCTTCAGCATCCCCGAGTTCGACGTCGTCCCCTCGTCGCCCCCCCGCACGCCGCAGTACTTCCCCCTCGCCCTACCCCCCGCGTTCCGCCTGGAGGCGTTCGTCATCGCGACGCCGACCACCCTGACGCAGCTCCGGATCGCCGGCTGCCCGCTCGTGCCCGACGCCCGGGGGCTGGCCTTCCAGGGCCCGCCGCGGCCCCAGGCCGACGATGAGACGCCGTCGCGGCATCGCTACACCCTCCGCCGCGAGTACCGGACCCTCAAGGCCGCCATCGACAAGCGCGAGTTCGACCTCGACCCCAAGATCCTCGACGACGTCCAGTGGCTCACCATCACGCCCGGCGACGAGATCGCCACCATCCTCGGCCTGGGCATCACCTGGTGACCCCCCGCGACTGCCATTTCGACACGATCCACGAGGGTGGCATTCGTCGCCGGTTTGATCTGCCAGAATGGCATCGCCCGTGAGTCCCTTCGCGAGCCCGAAGGTTGAAATTCGGCCGAGGTATCGGATTCATAAGATCCTTGAATAAAATCAGTTGCGATTCGCGTTTCGTCTGGAACCGATTTTCCGCCATTGTGGCACACTCTCTGCGGTATGGCTTTCGTCACGTCGGGGCGGCAAGTCCATCGGGGGTGGATCATGGCAGGGCCGGATTGGCGGGGGGGATGGGACCCTTTCCACGAATTCCAGCGCGAGATGGGGCGTCTCTTCCAGACGTTCGATCCGTTCCAGTCGCTGCGCCACATCCGGACGTTCCCGGCGATCAACCTCTACGTCGCCGGCGACGCGTTCCTGCTCTCGGCGCAGTTGCCCGGGACGGCCCCCGACGAGGTCGAGCTGACGGTGACGTCCGAGACCCTCACGCTCCGCGGCGAGCGGAAGCGGCCCGAGGGGGTCAAGGACGACTCTTACCGCCGCCAGGAGCGGTTCATGGGAAGGTGGTCGCGGACGATCACCCTGCCCGACCGGATCGACGAGGCGAAGGTCTCGGCGCAGTTCGCCGACGGCGTTTTGACGGTCCGGCTGCCCCGCGCCGAGGGGGCGAAGCCCCGCCAGATCGCCGTCTCGTCCCCGAGCTGAGCGCCCCGGACCGACCGCGTGAGACGCGACGAGAGGAAGCGACCATGAGCGAAGCCCATCCTTCGATCCGCGTGCCGGTGGGGCCTCCTGCGGCACAATCCCCGGCGGCCGCGACGACCCGCGACGCGGCCCATCGGCCGACGATCACGCCGCCGATCGACATCCACGAAGGCCCCGACGGCCTGACCCTGGAGGCCGACCTCCCGGGCGCGACCGAGTCCAACCTGACCATCCAGCTCGAGCACAACGTCCTGAGTTTGGACGCCCGGATCGACGCCGTCGCCCCCGAGGGGGGCCGCCTGATCCATCAGGAATATCCCGTCGGCGACTATCACCGCTCGTTCATCCTCAGCGACGACGTCGACCGCGAGCGGATCGCCGCCGAGCTGAAGGACGGCGTGCTCAAGATCTTCCTGCCGAAGGCCGACCGGGCCCGCGCCCGCCGCATCGAGATTCAGTCGTGAACGCCCACCGGGCGCAAGGAGACCGCAGATGAGCCGGCCCTTCGAAGGCGCGATCCCGTACCAGGCGCTGGAGCGGGAGTTCTTCCGCATGATCAAGGACGTCTTCCAGCCCTCGGGCGCCGCGCCCGAGGCCCCGGCCGCCGAGCCCTTCGCCCCGCCGGTCGACCTCTACGAGACGGCCGAGGAGACCGTGGTGGTGGTCGAGCTGCCCGGCGTCGACCCGGCGCAGGTCGAGATCACCGCCGAGGGCGACGTGCTGACGATCCGGGGGACGAAGCCGGCCGACGGTCCCGCCGGGCCCTCGCAGGGCCTCCACGAACGCCGCTTCGGCGCGTTCGTCCGCAAGATCCCCCTGACCCGCGAGTTCGACCTCGACGCCGCCCGCGCCGAGGGCCGCCACGGCGTCCTGACCATCCGCCTGCCGCGACCGCCGGCTCAGAAGCCCCGGACGATCCCGATCCGCACGGGCTGACCAGGAAGTCGTTTCTCGCGAGCCGATAATCCGACTCGTCCGACCCGCCCCGATTTCCCGCCGCCCGAATGCGGAGAGCAGCCCGCGCGCCCTCGCTCCGCCCGGGAATTGTGGTAAGTTGTACTCGTTGAGGGCTGTTTCCCACTCGTTCGGACGTTCGGAGCGTTGCGTCATGGAGACCGAGAAGGTCATCACCTATTCGGCGATCGGAGTCGCCGCGATCATCGTCCTGATTTTCTCGCTCGACCTGGCGGCCGGGATCTTCGGGCGTTACGTCGCGATGGACGTCCTCTTCATCCTCGGCGGCGCGTTCCTGCTCTGGCAGGGAGTGGAGACGATCTTCGAACTTCGGTGACTTCGGGCCCCGCCGCCTTCATTCCGGAACGGCCCGCGACGACGCGACGCGGGCGGCGAGGGCCTCGACGAGCCCGTCCCAGGTGTGGACGGGCGCCTCCACCGCGACGTCCCAGCCCAGCCCGTTCGCGGTCGCCGTGGTGACCGGGCTGATCGTCGCCAGCTTGACCTCCCGGCCCACCCGCCGCCGGCCTTCCGGCGACAGGAGCGCGTGCAGCCGGGCCGTGATCGCCGAGCTGGACAGGGTGATCCAGTCCACCGAGCCCTCCTCGATCCGCGCCAGGACGGCGGGGGGCAGGTCCTCGGCGTCGGCGTTGCGGTAGACGGCCACCTGGTCGACCTGGGCCTTCGCGCCCAGCTCGTCCTTGAGGATCGTCCGTCCCCGGTCCGCCCGGGCCAGCAGGATCCGCGAGCCGGCCGCGACCGCCCCCAGCGCCTCCGCCAGCGATTCCGACCGGAACGACGGCGGGATCAGGTCGGCGCGCAGATGAAAACGGGCGAGGGCCTCCGCCGTGCTCGGCCCGATGGCCGCCAGCCGGACGCCCCCCAGCGCCCGCAGGTCGCCACCGCGCTCCAGGAGCCGGCCCAGGAACCGCCGGACGCCGTTGCTCGACGTGAAGACGAGCCAGTCGTACTCGCCCAGGCGGTCGAGGGCCGCGTCGAGCGGGCCGAGGTCGTCGAGGGGGAGGATCTCGACCGTGGGGGCGATCAGGACCTCGGCCCCGATCGCCTCAAGAGCGGCGGCCGACCGCTCGGCCTCCTCGCGAGGGCGCGTCACGACGATCCGCAGGCCGAAGAGCGGGCGGGCCTCGAACCACGCCAGGTCCTCGCGCCGCGTCACGACGTCGCCGACGACCAGCAGGGCGGGGGGGCGGACGCGGCTCGTCTTCGCCAGGTCGGCGATCGTCCCCAGGGTCCCGGAGACGACCCGCTGCGCCGGCGTCGAGCCCGATTCGACGACCGCGGACGGCGTTTCGGCCGGCTTCCCCTCGCGGAGGAGCCGTCGGGCGATGTCGGCCAGGTGGGTCACGCCCATGTAGAACACGAGGGTCCCGGGGAACTCCGCCAGCGCCGGCCAGTCCAGCCGCGAGCGGGGGTCGGCGGCCTCGGAGACCTCCGGCGCCTGGTGCCCGGTGATGAAGGCGACGGCCGAGGCCGTCCCCCGGCTGGTGACCGGGATGCCCGCGCAGGCCGTCGCGCCCACGCCGGCGGTCACGCCCGGGACGATCGCGAAGGGGATCCCGCGCTCACGCAGGAAGGCCGCCTCCTCGGCGCCGCGGCCGAAGACCAGGGGGTCGCCCCCCTTGAGCCGGACGACCGCCTTGCCGGCCGCCGCGTGCTCGGCCAGGGCGTGGTTGATCTGGTCCTGGGTCAGCGTGCAGTGGCCGACCGACTTGCCGGCGCGGATCCGCAGGGCCCCCGCCGGGGCGAGGTCCAGCAGCCGCTCGTTGGCCAGGTGGTCGAAGACGACGACGTCGGCTCGGGCGAGGACCTCGGCCCCGCGGAGCGTGAGCAGGCCGGGGTCGCCGGGGCCGGCGCCGACGAGGTGGACGATTCCGGGGCGGGTCGTTGGCGTCATGTCCGGGGGGCCGATGCGATCAGAGGACGGCCAGCGGGCCGCGGGTGACGCCGTACTGGTTCGAGGCCTTCAGCTCGCGCCAGAGGGTCTTGCCGTCGCGGAGGCCGGCGGCGGTCTCGCGGTAGAGGGTCACGGTCCGCGCGACGGCCTCGGGGGCGTCGTCGAGGAACTCGATGCGGAGGTGGCGGACGCCCCGGGCGATCAGCTTGGGCAGGAACTCGGCCGCCGTCTGGGGCACGGCGTTGAACAGCGTGTTGCGGCAGCCGACGTCGGCCTTCAGCGGGTGCTCCTTGCCGACCCGGTCCCGCAGCTTGACGTCGTGGTCGTCGCAGGGCCGGCCGCAGTTGGTGTGGTCGGTCCCCGGCGACAGGAAGGCGCAGTAGACGCAGTGCTCCATGTGGAACATCGGGATCTGCTGATGGATCACGACTTCCAGCCAGTCGGGCGGCGTGGCGTCGACGAGGTCGAAGAGCTGGCCGGCGTCGAGGTCGTACGAGGCCGTGACCCGCTCGGCGCCGCGGTCGCGGAACAGGGCGACGGTCAGCGGGTTGGCGGCGTTGAGCGAGAAATCGGCCACGAACGGCACGCCGGCCCCGGCGCAGAAGGCCAGGCCGCCGGCGTTGCGGACGAGCAGGCCGTCGGCCCCGGACTTCGCCAGCGCCTTGAACAGGTTCCGCTCGGCCGGCTTCTCGATCCGGGGGCTGGCGACGTGGATCGACAGCCCGAGACGGCGGGCCTCGGCGACGGCGTCCTTGTAACCCTTGATGTCCTGGTAATCGGCGTAGATCGCGGTCGCGCCGGCCGCGGCGGCGGCCTCGATCTGGTCGGTGCGGCGGCAGAGGACGGCCAGGTGCGGAGCCTCGCCCGCGACCCGCTCGCGGCGGCCGCGGTCGGCCTCGGCGCGGATCGGGCCCAGGAGCGTGGGCAGGACGGCCTCGGGGGCCGTCGGGCGGACGGGCGGGGCGTCGGCCGCGGCGTCGAGCCCGGCGGTCAGCTCGCGGCGGAGCTGGTTCAAGACGCTCTTGGGGACCATCGGGCCCCCTTCGATCTCGGTCGCGAGCGCGTCGAGCCGGTACGACGTGCCTCCCAGCCGGCCGAGTTGCTCGCGGAGCAGCGCCTCGTCGGCCGGACGCGACTGCGCCGGGGCCAGAGGGGCGTCGCCGAGGGCCTTCGCGACGTGGCCGGTCGCGGTCGCGGCCTCGATCCGGAGCGGCTCGCCGACGGCCGCGCGGACGCGGACGTCGATCCCCACCAGGCGATTCGACGGGCCTTCGAACGAGCGCCGGAGCTTCGCCGTCAGCTCGGGGTCGTCGGTCTTCCAGGCCCGCTGGCCGGGGTGGAGGCGGGCGAGGTCGAAATCGCCCCGGCCGAACCGCAGCTCGACGCGGGACGGGTCGCCGGCGACCGGGATCACCTCGTAAACCCGCCCGCCTTGCTCGGGGACGCCGAACTCGTCGTCGCCGTCGAACACCAGGCCGTCGCCCGGCTTGACGCCCGTCGCCACCGTCATCCGCACCCCGACGCGGCCGACGCCCTCGACCCGGCCCAGCAGCACCCCGCGTTTCTTGGCGTAATCGCCGCGCACCAGGATCTTGTGGTCGGTGCCGTCGAGGAAGCCGTGGCTGAAGCCGCGGGAGAAGGACATCTCCATCTCCTCGACCTCGCGGGGCGTGAACGCGACCTCGCGGCCCTCCCACGCCTCGTCGATCGCGCGGCGGTAGTGGCGCGTGATGTTGGCCACGTACTCGGGCGCCTTCAGCCGGCCCTCGATCTTCAGGCTGGCGACCCCGGCCCGGATCAGGTCCGGGATCAGGTCGTAGGCGGCGAGGTCCTGCGGGCTCAGGAGGTACTGGGTCTTCCCCAGGTCGACGTCCTCGCCGTCGCAGACGATCTGGTAGGGCATCCGGCAGGCCTGGGCGCACTCCCCTCGGTTCGCCGAGCGGCCCCCGAGCGCCTCGCTCGTCAGGCACTGGCCCGAGTAGGCCACGCAGAGCGCCCCGTGGACGAAGACCTCGACGGGGATCGCCGACTCGGCCTGGACGCGGCGGACCTCGTCGAGCGACAGCTCGCGGGCCAGGATCACCCGCGAGCAGCCCAGCTCGGCGGCCAGGCGGACGCCCTCCTCGCTGGTGATCGACATCTGGGTCGAGCCGTGGATCTCCAGCTCGGGGGCGACGGCGCGGATCAGGCGGGTCAGCCCGAGGTCCTGCACGATGACCGCGTCGACGCCGGCGTCGTTCAGCTCGCGGATCGTCGCCTCGACGTCCGCCAGCTCGGAGGGGAAGATCAGGGTGTTGAGCGTGACGTGGCCCCGAACCCCGTGGCGGTGCAAGTAGGCCATCGTCTCGGTCAGGTCGAGGCCGTCGAAATTGGCCGCCCTAATCCGGGCGTTGTGCCGCTTCAGGCCGAAGTAGACCGCGTCCGCGCCGTTGGCCACCGCCGCGCGCACGCAGTCGCGGTCGCCGGCCGGCGCCAGCAGCTCGGGCTTCACCCGGCCCGGCCGCCCTTCGTCGCCCTCGGCCGCGATCGCCACTCCCGCCTCGATCCCCGTCGCCGCAACGCTCAATTCGCCGACCCCCGCCCAACGATCCGCCCGACGCCCTCGACGCATCCCGATCCCTCCCATTATCGCGTCGCCGCTCGATCTCACAAGGTGCGGAATGGGCCGGGGCGGCGATTGCGCAGGGATCCGCGGTCCACGCTCGCGGCCCGATGGGGGCAACTTCGAGTTGCAGCTGTGAAATCTTTGTTTTACACTTGGTGGGTCAGGATCGAGGCGCCTGCGACTGGTCGGCGAGCCGGACTCTTGGTTTCGGCCCGCCGATCCGATAAAGTCAGTGGGCTGTCTGCAAGCAGAATCGGAAGACTGCCCGCAAGCGATCCGCCTCCCTCCCGGGCGACGGGGCCGGCCTCCCCCGCTTAAGAGCCTCGCGACGCGAGCCTCGTAGGCCCCCGGAGGGACCCGACCCCGTCTCCCGATCGACCCGCCAGGATGAAACGCGCCCGGCTCCCCTCCGCGGCGCGTGGACCGTTCCCCGAGACAGGAGTCCGCCGGATGCCCACTCCCCGTAAAGTCCGATCGTCGCTCGGGATGATCGCGATCGCCGCCGCGGCCGGGGCGGCGATCTGGGCCTACGCCTCGGGACACCACCCTTTCGGAAAAGGCGGCCCCCGCAACCTGGACGAGAAGTACCAGTTCGCGCCGGTGAGCCGGACGGTGCTGGAGGGCTCGCTGACGACCCCCGGGCGGCTCGAAAGCTCGAAGCGCACGGTGATCGAATGTGAGCTGGAGAACATCACGATCGGAATCCTCGGGCGGCAGCTCGCCGCCGGCGGCGCCTCGACGCTGCTGAGCGTCGTCCCCGACGGCACCCCCGTGAAGGCCGGCGACGTGCTGGCCACGCTCGACTCGTCGGCCTACGAGGAGCTGCTCCGCCAGCAGCGGATGACCGTCGAGCGGTCGCGGGCCGACCACCACCAGACCGAGCTGGACCTGGACGTCGCCAAGCTGGCCATCTCCGAATTCCAGAACGGCCTGATGGCCGAGACGCTCAAGGACCACCAGCGGCTGATCGCCCTGGCCGAGGCCGAGGCGAGCCGGAGCAAGGGGCGGCTCGACTGGGCGAACCGGATGAACGCCAAGGGCTACGTCTCGACCAGCGTGAGGAACACCGAGAAGCAGACCTACGGCAAGGCGATGATCGCCCTGGAGCGCGCCCAGGGCGCCCGCGACCTCTTCGAGCGGTTCACCGCGGCCAAGACCATCCGCCAGCTCGAAGGGACCTTGCTGTCGCGGCAGGCCTCGCTCAAGTATCAGGACATCCGGCTCCAGCGGAACCTCGACCGGCTGGCGAAGCTGGAGAAGCAGGTCGAGCTCTGCACCATCCGCGCCCCCCACGACGGCTACGTCATCTACGCCAACGACCCCCGCCGCGGGATCGTGATCGAGGCCGGCATCTCGGTCCGCCAGAAGCAGGACCTGTTCTACCTCCCCGACCTCGAGCAGATGGAGGTCGTCGCCCTGCTCCACGAATCGGTCGTCGACCGGGTGAAGCGGGGGATGAAGGCCCGGATCGCCTTCGACGGCGCGCCCGACGTCAACCTGACCGGCCGCGTCCGATCGGTCGCGCCGATCCCGATCTTCGAGGAGCGGTCGGACGTCCGCTACTTCGAAGGGATCGTGACGATCGACCAGCAAGCCCGCCGCGCCCTGATGCCCGGCATGTCGGCGCGGGTGGACCTCGCCATGCCCCCCAAGAGCAACGTGCTGGCCGTCCCCGTCGAGGCGGTGACCAGCGAGGACGGCGACGACTTCTGCTACGTCGAGCGCGAGGACGGCGAGGGCCTGGAGAAGCGGCACATCGAGCTGGGCCAGGCCACCCACGACATGCTCGAGGTCGCCGAGGGGCTCGAGGAGGGCGAGCGGGTGGTGCTCAACCCCCGGGCCGACGAGGTCGCGGACGACGTCTCCGACCTGCCGCTCCCGGCCCCGGAGCCCGCCCCGGCGGCCGCGCCCGCGGCGGGCCCGATCGCCGCGTTGCGCTGATCGCGACGGACGCGCCGGGCCCCCCCGCCAAACCGCCCGGAGGGGGCCGTTTCGGGCTCACGCCGGCCGTCGTCGCGGGTCGAAGGAAGGATCGAATCGAGGCCCGTCGCCCCCCGGCTCGGCCGCCGTCGCGAGCCCGACCCTCGATCCTCCCGACATAAGATCTCCGCGACGACATGGCCCCCAAACGCACCACCGGCGCCGCCGCGGCCTCGCCGTCCCATCCCGTCGTGACCACCGCCCTGCTGCTCGGCGCCGTCGGCTGGGCGTTCGGGCTGCTGGTCCACAAGGGGATGATGGCCTGGCCTCCCGTGCGCCTGCTCTCGTGCCTGGCGACGATCGCCGGCTGCCTGGCCCTGGTCGGGCCGATCATCCTGGCCCGCTCGGGCAAGGGGGGCGGCAGCCTGGGCGAGCTGATCTGGATGACGGGTGGGCTGCTGATCTGGATCTTCAACCTGGTCGGCGTCGCCAACGGCGACCTGCGGACGATCGACTGGGCGACGCCTCTGGGCCCCCGCGCGATGGGCCTGATCATCCTGGCCGTGCTGCTGGCGGGGCTCCGTTCCGGGCTCGCCGGCCGCGACTGGTCGTGGACGAACGTCACCGGCTGGGCGCTGGGCCTCTTCTGGGTCGGCATGGCGGCGGCGACCTGGTTCCTCGTCCCCGGGCAGGGGCTGGTCGCCGGGCTGGCGTCGCGGTGATCCTTGACGCTCGGGGGCGCAGCGATTAGCCTCGATGGCACGACGCACGCCCGCGGCCCGGACTCCTCGCCCTCGTCCTCGTTGAATCGACTCATCCCGTCCGGGTCGGGCGCCCTGAGGAGCCCCTTCGTGGCCATCGAGCAAGAGTCCGCCCCCGACGAAGCCGACCTCAAGTTGATGCGCAGGTCGGCCATCGAGAACGAGATCCCGACCTACCGGGCCGTCAGCACGCGCGCCGTCTTCTCGGTGATCTGCGGCCTCCTGGCCGCCCTGAGCTTCACCCACCCGGCCTTCTACCTGTTCGCGGCCGCGGCGGTGGCCCTCGGCTTCTGGGCCGACCGGGCCATCCAGAAGCATCCCGAGATGCTCACCGGGCAGAGCCTCGCCCGCGCGGGCGTCGCCATGGGCCTGGTGTTCGGCCTGTCGATCTACACGATCACGACGGTGCAGTGGTACCTCTCCACGCGCCAGGCCGGCGCGTTCGCCTCGGAGTACGCCAAGGTCGTCAAGAACGGCTCGCTCGCCGACATCTACTGGCTCGGCCTCGCCCCGCCCACTCGCGCCCACGTCACCCCCGAGGACAACTTCAAGTCGATGCAGGGCCAGAAGGAAGAGGCGGCCATGTCGGAGATGAAGTTCGCCGGCATCAAGAAGCTCAGCCAGGACCTCCACTCCTCGCCCGCGAACACCATCACCTTCCACGCGATCGAGAACATGGGCCGCGAAGACCTGGTCCAGGTGGCGATCGCCGTCTTCGACGTCAACCTCGCCGCGACCCCCCACGAGCACAAGGATGGGGAGGAGCACAAGGAGGGCGAGGCCGAGCACAAGCCCGCGGGGCCCCAGTCGCTCCACGCCATGGCCGTCATCAAGGGGATCGTCCCCGACGGCAAGAGCGCATACGAGTGGTGGGTCGACGACGTCGTCTATCCCTACGTCCCCAAGACCGCCGCGCTGCCGGACAAGCCCGTCGACGACGGCCACGGACACGCCCCCGGCGGCCACTGAGAAACGGCCTCGGAAAGCGGCTTTCCGAAGGCCTTCCCCCCTCGCGGGGGAAGGTGGCCCGAAGGGCCGGATGAGGGGGTGACGAGCACGAGGACCGTCGCCTTGACGTCCGGCCTGCCTGTGGATTCCGACGGGGCTTCGCGCGTCCTCCCTCTCATCCGCCCCCGCAGGGGGCGATCGCTCTCGCAACAGCCGACGAGCCCTCCTCAGGGCTCGCCGGTGTACGTTGCGAAGCAGTTCGGCGTCTCCCAGAGGATGACCTCCACGACCGGCAGCCCGGCCGACCGCCCCTGATCGTAGATCAGCCGGGCGATGTTCTCGGCCGTCGGGTTGGCGTCCATCACGAACACGCGTTCGCCGCGCTCCTGGAGCGTCGGCAGAAGCGGGTCGTCGCGGCGGAGGATCATGTTGTGGTCCAGCTCCTCGTCGATCCAGCGCTGGAGCTTCTTCTTGATCTCGCCGAAGTCCAAGAGCATTCCCCGCTCGTCGAGCCGGGTCCCTTCCAGCGTCACCACGGCCAGCCCGTTGTGGCCGTGGAGGTGGCGGCACTTGCCCTGGTAGTCGAGCAGGCGGTGGCCGTAGCAGAACTCGATCTGGCGCGTCACCCGGAACATGGAGTTCGGCTCCCTGGGGATTGGGGTCGGGCGGGCTCGGCGTAGGGCGTCCGGTCGGCGACGACGGCCTCGGCGAACCCCTTGCGGCGTTCCGCGCACTTCGCCGGGAAGGCGCGTGCCGAGGCCGGCTCGACCTCCTCCCCGCGCAGGCCGGAGCGGACGTCGATCGGTCGGTCGCGGGCGTATTCTTCGAGCAGCGTCCCGACCAGCGCGGCGCTCTCGATCCCGCCGCCGATCAGGACGGCGACCGTCCCCGTCTCGTCCTCTGGCATGCCGCTCTCGATGCTCCGCCGGGGTCGGGTCGATCCACTACTTCATCTTAGGGCCGTGGGGCCGAGGTGCAAGCCGGGGCCGACGTCCCGATCGTCCTCCGCCGTCGGGCGCCTCTTTTCCTTCGGCCCGGCGTCCGCAACCGGCGATCGTGGCGCACTGTCTCTTGAAGGAGTCTTGCGGCGGGGGCCGATCTCGATCGCCGCAAGGCTCGGCGGCCGGCCGAAATTTCGCAAAAAAAATACGAGGAACGAACCCAATCGCCGATACCGAGATTCAGTTCTAAAACGCCCGAGGATAAAGACTTGCGACCGATGCCATGGCGGCTCGGGAAAGCCGAGGAAGCCAAGACGAACCCGATACGGAGCCGATTCGCGGGGAGGCCGGCGGCGGTCAGGGGAGGGCCTGTCCCCCGGCCCCGGGGCGCGGGGCGGCCAGCTCGCGGTCGACGAATTCGAGGGCCTCGCGCTTGTTGTGGACGCGGCTCTCGAGCTGGGCCTCGCGGACCTGGTCGAGGATCGTCGCGAAGCCCGAGCCGGGGGTCAGGCCGTGGCGGACGAGGTCGTGGCCGGTGAGCAGCGGCGGCGGGTTGATGGGCCCGGCGGGCTGGTGCTCCAGGTAATACTCGCAGTAGTCGACGTGCTGGGCGTCGCCGGTGGTCGCCAGGGCGTCGGCGCGGTGGAGGGCCAGCAGCTCGTCGATGCCGGGCTGGGCGAGCATCCGCTTGAGCTTGGCCTCGCGGAGCTTCTTGGCCTCGCCCAGGTACTGGTGGTAGGTCACCAGCCAGGCGACCCGCTCGCGCTCGGCGTTCGAGAGCTTGAGCCGGCGGCCCAGGTCGTCGGCGATCCGGCCGCCGACGACCTCGTGGTTGTGGTAGCTCGCCCGGCCGGCGTGGGTCTGCCGCGTCGCCGGCTTGCCGACGTCGTGCAGCAGGGCCGCCAGCGCCAGGGGGAAGCTCGCGTCCTCGGGGAGCAGGTGCAAGGTCAGCAGGAGGTGGTCCCACAGGTCCCCCTCGGGCTGCATCGGCTTGCCCTGGAAGAGCCCCTTGGCCGCGACCAGCGGCGGCAGGACGGCCGCGATCAGGCCGGCGTCCATCAGGGCGTCCACGGCCCGCGCGCGGCTGGCGTGCGCCAGCATCCGGCGCAGCTCCTGGGCGATCCGCTCGGGCGAGACGACCGTGACCTCGCGGGCCATAGCCCGGACCGCGGCGAGCGTGGCGGGCTCGATCCTCAGGTCGAACCGCGAGGCGAACCGCACGGCGCGGAGGAGCCTCAGCTTGTCCTCCTCGAACCGCGCGGCCGGGTCGCCGATGGCCCGCAAAACCCGCCCGTCGAGGTCGGCCCGGCCGCCGACGTAGTCGACGACCTCGCCGCCGATCGGGTCCATGAACATGCCGTTGATCGTGAAGTCCCGGCGCTCGGCGTCCTCGCGGGGCGAGCTGAAGACGACCCCCACGGGGCGGCGGCCGTCGACGTACGCCATGTCGCTGCGGAACGTGGCGATCTCGACCTCGTTCCCCTTCTGCCGGGGGTGCCGCACGCGGACGACGCCGAACGACGCCCCCATCGTCAGCGAGCGGTAGGGGAGCGTGACCATCACCTGCTCGGGCGTCGCGTCGGTGGCGACGTCGTAGTCGGCGGGGGTCAGGCCCAGCAGGATGTCGCGCACGCAGCCGCCGGCCCAGAGGGCCTGGAAGCCGGCCTGGCGGAGCCGGACGACGACCTCCTCGGCGAACTCGCGGCGGGCCCGGGCGTCAGCCATCGCCGACCTCCGCCTCCGGCTCTTCCCCGGCTTCCACGAGCGTCCCGGCCCCGTCCCGCAGCCAGAAGCCGACCTGGGTGTCGCCGTAGCGGCGGACGTCCCAGGCGTCGAAGTCGGGCAGGATCCGGTCGTCCAGCACGCGGCCGGCCTCGATCACGATCAGCGAGCCGGCGGCCAGGTTCTCGACGAGGTGGTCGAGCACGGCGCGCATCCGCTTCACGCCCGCGGCCGCCTCGTAGTCGCGGTAGGGGGGGTCGAGGAAGACGGCCGTGGGCCGGCCGGGCTCGACCGCGTGGACGCGGGCCCAGCGATAGGCGTCGGCCAGGCGGATCGTCGCGCGGTCCTGGTAGCGGAGCTTGGCGACGTTGCCGTGGATCAGGGCGACGGACTCGCGGTCCTTCTCGACGAAGACGGCCGACTCGGCCCCCCGGCTGAGCGCCTCCAGGCCGATCGCGCCGGTCCCCGCGAACAGGTCGACCGCCGCCCGACCCGGCATCAGGTCGCCGACGATGTTGAACAGCGACTCGCGCACGTGGTCGCTGGTCGGCCTCATGGCCGCCGACGCGCGCGGGCCCTCGATCTTGTGCCCGCGCTTCTGGCCCGCGATGATCCGCATGTCGCCTCGCTCTCCACGACCGCCCGGCCGCCCCGACGGGGCGGGGGCCGAACCCTTATGATAAGATCCGCCCGACGATCCGAGCAATCCGGGCCGCGGGAAGTTCGCGTACGGGGCGTCCCTCCGCGCCGCGCAGCCCCGAGGATCGCTCCCGCCGGCGGGGCCCCGACTCGAAGGACGCGACGCCATGCTCCACGCCCTGGTCCTGCTCCTCCCTCTGGCCGTCGCCGCCGACCCGATCGACGTCGGCGGTCGCAAGCAGCTCTTCATCGACGACCGCTTCCTCGCCGAACGCGAGCGGGTCGAACTGCACGCCAACCCGCCCCAGAAGCTCGGCCTGCTCCGCGACGAGAAGGGCGTCCCCTTCATGGGCCACGTCGGCCGGGTGATCGAGGACGGCGGCAAGGTCCGGCTCTACCTGGGCCACGAGGATTCCGAGGTCCTGGAGAGCGACGACGGCCTGCAATTCCGCCGCACCGGGGCGAGGCTCCCCGGCGGCCTCTTCCCGACGATCTTCGTCGACCCCCACGAGGCCGACCCGGCGCGGCGGTACAAGCTCTTCCACGTCGAGTTCAGCCCGCCGTTCGACCCGGCCAAGCACGGCGTCTTCGCCAGCTATTCGGCCGACGGCCTGAACTTCACCCGGGTCGGCCAGGTGCTCCCCCTCTTCACCGACAACCCGCCGCTCGTCCACTGGGACGAGCGGATCGGCAAGTACCTGATCTACACCCGCGCCCTGGCCTACGACTCCGAGAACCAGCGCCGCATCGGCAGGATCGAGACCGACGACGTCCTCAAACCCTGGCCCCACCGCAAGGGGCGGGCCGACCGCATGTTCTCGTCGACCGACAACCTCGACGTCGTGTACATGGCCGACGAGGAGGACGACCCCCACTCGGACGTCTACTACAACTCGACGGCGATCTATCCCGAGGCGCAGGACGTCTACCTGATGTTCCCCACCCATTTCCGCCACTTCTCGCCCGAGCGCAACCCGTTCATCCGCCCCCCCACGCCCGGCCGCTGGGAGGACTTCGGCATGCTCGAAGTGCAGCTCGCCGTGAGCCGCGACGGCGTGAAGTGGGAGCGGCCGGGGCGCGACCCCTACGTCCCCGGCGGGCTCGCCGACGAGTGGGACCGCTGGTACGCCGTGATGGGCCCGGGCGTGGCGCGCCGGGGTAACTACCTGTACCAGTATTACAACGCGTCCGGCCGGCTCCACGACTCGGCCTTCCTGAGGGCCGAGTACGAAAAGACGGCGAAGCAGCTCGGCGGCGTCGGCGTCGTGCGGCAGCGCCTCGACGGCTTCGTCTCGGCCGACGCCGACCACCGGGGGGGGCGCCTGCGCACGCCGGCCGTCGTCTTCCGCGGCGACCGACTGCGACTGAACATCGACGCCGGGGCCATGGGCACGGCCTTCGTCGAACTCCAGGACGCCGAGGGCCGCCCGATCCCCGGCTTCACCCTCGCCGACTGCGAGGAGATCGGCGGCAACTTCCTCGACCAGGCCGTCTACTGGAAGGGGAACCCCGACGTCTCCTCCCTCGCCGGCCGGCCGGTGCGCATCCACGTCAAAATGAAGCGGGCGAAGCTCTACTCCTTCCAGTTCACGCAGGGCTGATCGCGGCCGGCGAGGATCCCGTGGTGGGGTCTTCCTCCATGGGATACACGACGCCGGCGTTCAGCCAGACGATGATGAACTCGTCGGCCGTCGTCGGCCGGAGCATCCGCCTCATCCGATGCCGCGCCGCCCCCGAGGGGAAGCAACGGGCCTTGGCCCCGCTGTCCGAGGACCGTCGATGTCGCCCGGGGCGAGGAGGTAAGGCGGGCTTGAGGCGCGGCAACGATCATCCCCCGCTGGCGTCGACGGCTCATCGTCCGGTAGGGTTGGACGCAGCCGAGACCTCGCGGGTTCCTCGGGCGACGAATCTGGCCATTCGCGAGCCGGATTCGACGGGCCCCGCCGAAGGGAGGAGGACTGTCGTGGAGGACGACGTCGAGGACGGAAGCTGGAGCCGCTGCAGCGCGATCCTGCGCATCTTCGGGACGATCGCCGATCTCGACGAGATCACCAGGACCCTGGGGTTGATCCCGACGCATTTCCACAGGCGGGGCGATCGCCAACGGGTCCCGGCGTTGGGCGACTACGAGCACGACATGTGGTCCTACAGCCCTCCCGTGCCCGCCGAGGAGCCCCTCGACGTCCACATCCAGACCCTCTGGGCCCACATCGCGCCCCACACGGACTACCTGCTGGGCCTGAAGCGGACGCTCACGGTCGACGTCTTCTGCTGCCTCGCCTCGCCCGGTGCTCAGGGGATCGAGGTTTCGCACCGCTCGCTCGAAATGTTCACGAGGCTGGAGGTCCCTTTCGGGGTTTCGCTCGTCGTGTAGCCAGGCGCCGCACGTTCGACCTGGAGCTGCTTGACGACCTGATGGGTTCCCTCCGAAGGCGATCCGTACTCGCGGAGTCGAGACGTCCGCCGGCGAGTCGATTCGAAGCCTCGGGCCCCTTATGATCGGTCGTGCGCAAGAGGGCGACGGCGTTCGAGCCGCCCGACGAAACCGCGTGAGAGGGCCTTCCGGATGCGTTCCTGCTCGATCGGCATCGCGTGCCTGTTCATTTTCGCCGGCCCCACCCTGGCCCAGCCCGACCCGGCGGGCGACTGGCCGGGGGTGGGGAACGACCCGGGGTGCATGCGGTATTCGACGCTCGACCAGATCGATCGGGGGAACGTCGCGCGGCTCAAGCCGGCCTGGACGTTCCACACCAAGGAGCTGGATCCGAACGGCGTCGGCAAGACGATCGAGTGCACGCCGATCGTGATCGACGGGGTCATGTACGTCACGACGGCCTTCATGAAGGTCGTGGCGCTCGACGCGGCGACCGGCGAGGAGCGCTGGCGGTTCGACCCGGTGAAGGACCATCCCTGGCCGCACGCGGCGGCGTCGGGAGGGGTCAACCGCGGGTGCGCTTACTGGTCGGACGGGAAGCCCGACGGGGCGCGGCGGATCCTCCACGGGACGGCCGACGGCCGGCTCTTCTCGCTCGACGCGGCGACGGGCAAGCTCGACCCGAAGTTTGGCGACGGGGGCGTGCGCGACCTCCGCAAGGAGCTTGACCCGAAGACGGCCGCCCTGGCGTATGGGCCGACCTCGGCGCCGGCGGTGTGGAAGGACCTGGTGATCCTGGGGTTCTCGTGCGGCGAGGGCCCGGGGATCGCCGCGCCGGGCGACGTGCGGGCGTTCGACGTCCGCACCGGCGCCGAGGCCTGGCGGTTCCGCACCGTCCCGCGCCCTGGCGAGGTCGGGGCCGAGACCTGGGAGGGCGAGTCGTGGAAGGACCGCGGCGCGGCCAACGCCTGGGGCGGCCTGAGCGTCGACGTCGGCCGCGGCCTGGTCTTCGCCGGGCTCGGATCGGCCGCGTTCGACTTCTACGGCGGCGACCGGCCGGGCGACAACCTGTTCGCCAACTGCACGATCGCCCTCGACGCCGCGACCGGCAAGCGGGCCTGGCACTTCCAGACCGTCCGCCACGACCTCTGGGACCACGACCTGCCGACTTATCCGAACCTCGTCACCGCGACCCGCGACGGCGCGAAGATCGACGCGGTGGCCCAGGTGACGAAGACCGGCTACGTCTTCCTCTTCGACCGCGTCACCGGCGAGCCCCTCTTCGACGTGCAGGACCAGCCCGCGACCCCCTCCGAGATCGCCGGCGAGCGGGCCGCGACGGCCCAGCCCGTTCCGGTCAAGCCGCCGCCGTTCTCGGTCCAGACCTTCGACGAATCGAACGTCACCGACATCGGCGAGTCCAACCGGAACTCGGTGCTGGAGCAGCTCAGGAAGCTCCAGTTCGGCCGGCCCTTCCTCCCGCCCAGCCGGCAGGGGACCGTCGTGATCCCCGGGTACCACGGCGGCGCGAACTGGTCGGGGGCCTCGTTCGACCCCACGACGGGGCGGCTCTACGTCAACTCGAACAACGTCCCGAACATCCTCACGATGACCGAGTCCAAGGCGGCCGACGTGCTCACCCAGGGGCCGTATCGCCACACCGGGTACATCCAGTTCCTCGACCACGAGGGCTACCCCGCGATCAAGCCCCCCTGGGGCGTGCTGAGCGCGATCGACCTGAGCCAGGGCGAGATCGCCTGGCGGACCCCGCTGGGCGAGCACCCCGAGCTGACCGCCCGCGGCATCCCGCGCACTGGGACCGAGACCTTCGGCGGGTCGATCGTCACCGCCGGGGGGCTCGTCTTCATCGCCGGCACCAAGGACGAGCGGATCCACGCCTTCGACAAGGACGACGGCCGCCTGCTCTGGGAACATCCCCTCCCCGCCGGCGGCTACGCGACGCCCTCGACCTACCGCGCCAAGGGACGCCAGTTCGTCGTCATCGCGGCCGGCGGCGCGGGCAAGCTGAGGACCAAGGCGGGCGACGCGTTCGTCGCCTTCAGCCTGCCGGAGTGATCGAGGCTCGTCAGGACCCGTTGCGTCGCGCAGCCTCGTCGCGGGTGGTGGACAGGCCGGCGGGAGTCCCGGCGATCCCTCAACGCCCTCCCTCGGGCGGGCCGTGGTCCAGGCGGTCCAGCTCGGCGATGGAGACGTCGGACTCGATGGAGGCGACGCCGGCGTTCTCCGCCAGCCACAGGAAGCCCTCGCGAGCCCGGGCGGGCTCGCCGTCGAGGAGGCAGGAGAAGGCGATGCAGAAGTAAGCCCCGACCTCGCGCCCGGGGTCGTCGGCGAGCTTGAGCAGCGCCTTCTCGTCGATCTCGCGTCGGAGGAACCGGACGAGCGGATACGGCCAGGCCGCGCGATCCAGGTTCGCCGCCGCATCGTCGAGGATCCGCGTCGCCGCCGCGGCGTCCTTCGCCCGCCTCGCGGCCAGGATGCCGACGATCGCGGCGTCGGCCGACAGCGAAGAGCCCCAGCCTTCCATCGCGAGATAGCGGCGGGCGTCGGCGACGGCCTCGCCGCGGCCGAGGATCAGGCCGACGACCGCCCTGTCGAGGTGGGGCCGGGACGCCCCGGGGGCGAGCCTGATGTACTCGCCGAATTCTCCGTAGGCCTTGTCATACTCCTTCATGCCGACCCGGGACAACCCGAGGTAGCCGTGGACCTCCCCATCCCCCGGGGCGAGGCGGACGACCTCGTTGAGGTCGCCGATCGCCACGTCGTACTCCATGAGGGCCGCCCGCACCAGGCCGCGATGGTAATACGCGGCCATGTACGCCGGGTCGAGCCGGATCGCCTCGCCGAAGTCGGCGACCGCACGGTCGCGTTCCTTCTTCTCCTTCCAGCTGAGCCCGCGGCTGAAATAGGAGTCGGCGTCCTGGGGTCGGAGGCGGATCGCCTCGTCGAAGTCGGCGATGGACTTGTCGAACTCGCCCTCGGCCCTCCACGCGAGCCCGCGATTGTAGTAGGCGGGCGCGTACTTCGGTGCGAGCCGGATCGCCTCGCTGCAGTCGGCGATGCACCTGCCGAACTCCTTCTTGACCTGCCGGATGAGTCCGCGATTCGAGTAGGCCGCCGCGTACTTCGGGTCGAGCCGGATCGCCTCGTCGTAGTCGGCGATCGCCTCGTCGAGGCGTCCCTTCGCCCCCCGGACGAGGCCGCGTTCGTTGAAGACGACGGCCTCCTTCGCGCCGAGCCGGATCGCCTCGTCGTAGTCGGCCAGGGCCCCGTCGTTCTCCTCCCTGGCCATCCGGACGCCGCCTCGGTTGGTATAGGCGTCGGCGTACTTGGGGTCGAGGCGGATCGCGGCGTCGAAGTCGGCGAGGGCCTTGCCGTACTCCCGCTTCGTCTTCCAGACGAGGCCGCGGTTGTTGTAGGCGATCGCATAATTCGGATCGCGCCGGATCGCCTCGTCGTAGTCGGCCAGGGCCTGCTCGTCCTGCCCCCTGAGGGACCGGACGTTCCCCCGGCCGACGTGCGCGGCGACGGTCCCGGCGTCGAGCTTCAGCGCCTCGTCGAAATCGGCGAGGGCCTTGTCGTACTCCCTCGCGTCGTACCGGGCGAGGCCGCGATTGGCCCGGAAGATCGCCTCCTTCGGGTCGAGGCGGACCGCCTCGTCGAAGTCGGAGACGGCCTTATCGTACTTCTTCAGGGTCTTCCAGGCGGACCCCCGGTTGTTGCGGGGGGCCGGTTCGTCGGGCTGGAGCGTGACGGCCAGGGTCAGCTCGCCGACGGCCTTGTCGACCTCGCCCCTGTCGAGCCAGAGGAGGCCGCGATTGGAGTGGAAGCTCGAAGCGAAGGGGTCGAGGCGGATCGCCGCTTCGAAGTCCGCGAGCGCGCCGTCGAGGTCGCCGACGGCCTTCCGCGCGATGCCGCGGCCGTTGAAGCCCGCCGCGCATCGGGGGTCGAGCCGGATCGCCTCGTCGAAGTCGGCGCGGGCCTTGCCGTAGTCCTTCTTGTCCACCCAGGCCAGCCCGCGGTTGGCGTGGATATAGGCCGCTCGGGGAGCCAGCCGGATCGCCTCGTCGTAATCGGCGATCGCCCCGTCGGCGTCCTTCATGTGGGACCTCACAAAGCCGCGATTATTGCGGATGTAGGCCCGCCGGGGGTCGAGTCGAATCGCCTCGTCGAGGTCGGCGAGGGCCTTGCGGTAGTCCTTCTCGGCCGCCAGGGCGAGCCCGCGATTGTTGCGGGAGTCGACGTGGGCCGGGTCGAGTCGGACGGCCTCGTCGTAATCGGCGATGGCGCGGTCGAAACGCCTGCGTGCGTACCAGCCGTCGCCGCGGCGGTTGTAGTGTCGGGCCTTCCCCGGCTCGGCGCGGATCCGCTCGGTGAAGTGCTCGACGGCGTCCTCGATGCGGATCAAGTCGCGCGGAGCGACCCAGCCCCGGAAGCTCGAATCCTCGGCCTGGATGTAGACCTCGGACTCGGAGGCCTGCTGGACCCGGTAGATGCGGTCCTCCCTCTCCTCCGCGGCCCGTACGAGGTCGGCCCCCTCGCCGGCCTTCGCGTCGGCGTCTCCATCGGGCCTGAGCACCGTCCCGGGTGCGATGAACACTCGCTTCCCGACCCACCGGCCGAGGTCGGCCGACCGGGCGAGCCCGACGCAAGGGCCGAGGATCAGCAGCCAGCCGAGGACGACTCGGACGCAGCGAGGAATTCGCATGGAGGCTCCTGGATTCGAAGTCCCGACGCGCGACGATCACGCTCGTCCGCATGAATCGAGCCACCAGGATAAGGCTCGACGATCGCCCCCGCCATCACCGATTCGCCGACTTTTTTCATACGCTCGTCAGCGGAACTGGCCGTAGTCGTCGGCCGTGGGGCCGCCGTCGTTCGGCCGCGTCTCGGCCGCCTTGGCCTGGAAGCGGTGGATCGTCAGGCCGACCGCCAGGGCCGCCGCCAGGCCGACGAGGGCCAACGCGAAGGCCGTCCTCATCCACGGCCGGGAGCGGGCCAGGGGAGGGGCCTCGGGGGCCGCCGCGAGCATCGGGGCGAGGAACAGCGCCGTGGCGACGTCGGGCCGAAGTTCTCCGAATGCGTATCCGACGAGCAGCAGGCTGAACAGAGCGACCGCGCCGACGCCGGGCAGGGCGTCGCGGTCGTCGCCCTTCAGCAGGGCCGCCGCGATCGACGCGCCCGCGACCGCCCCGGCCAGCGGGACGCCGTTCATGCCCCCGGAGGCGTACCCCGAGAGCATCACGGCCAGGCTCGCCCCGCCGATCGCCGTCGCCAGCGCCAGCGGGGCCCTCAGCGCCGAGGCCGAACGCCGCGACGTCCAGGCCAGTCCCGACCAGACGCCGAACAGCGTCAGGCCCAGGCCGCCGAGGATCGCGTAACGCTGAGCCGGGGGCCAATCGGCCGTGCCCGGCCCGCCCAGGTCGGTGAGGTAGCTCGACCCGTACAGCAACACCGGCGCGACCGCCAGCGACGCCACGAGCCGTATCGCCAGCTTCGCCCGGCCCGGGATCCTCGCCCACCCGCCGACGGCCTCGACCAGCAGGACGGCCGGCAGCACGAGGCCCAGGAAGCGGTCCTGATCCTCGCGCAGGGGCCATCGCGGGGTCACCCCCAGGACCGCCAGCCCGAGATACGCCCCCAACGCCAGCGCCGCCGCCTGGACGACGCCGGCCCACCGTCGGCCCGCCAGCCTTCCCGCCGCGACGACCAGGGCCGAGGCGAACAGGGCCGCCGCCAGCGCTTCGAGCATCAGGATGGGGTCGGGCATGCGGACGCCTCGAAGGCGGATGAGGGTCGTCGGAGTGGAGAAGGGGTCAGGGGTTCGAGAGGCGCGGGCCGGCTCGAAGCGCCGCGACCCTCATCCGGACTCTCGGCCTCGGCCATGCGGGATCGGCGTCAGGGCCGGGTGCCTTCGAAGCTGATCATGATGACGACCTCGTCGCCGGCGGCGGGGATCATCTTGTCCATGCCGAACTCGGAGCGCTTGATCGAGAGTTCGGTGGAGTAGCCGGTGCGCTGGACGCCCTTGGGGAACTCGCCGACCTTGCCGCCGACGAGGTGCAGGGTGACGGGCTTGGTGACGCCGTGGAGGGTCAGGTCGCCGACGACGGTCAGGCCCTTCTCGGCCTTGCTGACGGACGTGCTCTTGAACGTGATCGACGGGAACTGCTTGGCGTTGAAGAAGTCGGGGCTCTTGAGGTGGCCCTCGCGCTGGGGGTTGCCGGTGTCGAGGCTGTCGGTCTTGATGATGACCGCGACCTGCGACGACTCGGGGCTCTTGGCGTCGATGGTGAACGTGCCGGAGACGTCGTTGAAGCGGCCGTAGGTCCAGCTGAAGCCGCCGTGTTCGATCTTGAAGACGACCGCGGTGTGCGCGGGGTCGACGTTGTACTTGTCGGCCGCGCGGGCGGGCTCGGGGGCCAGGATCAGGACGGCGGCCAGCAGGCCCGTGGTCATCGCGATTGCACGCATCATCGGCTCCGTGAAGATATGTTCGGGCGGACGGGTCGACGCGACGCCGCCTCGGCCGCATTCTACCGGGCCGTGGAAGCCCCCGCGACGGCCCGCTCAGGCCGAGAGGCTGGCGGAGCCGGACGGGTCTTCGGCCTGGAGCCAGAGGCGGTGGAGTTCGGGGAGGCCGTCGACGGCGAGGTCGGGCTGGACGACGGCCGGGACGTCGGCGTGGGGCGCGACCCAGATCGTGAACATGCCCGCGGCCTTGCCGCCCACGATGTCCGACTCCTGGCTGTCGCCGATCATGGCGGCCTGGGCCGGGGGGCAGCCCAGTCGGGCCACGGCCGCCTCGAACATCCGGGGATGGGGCTTGCCGACGACGATCGGCCGGGACCGCGCGGCGGTCGCGACGGCCTCGACGAGCGCCCCGCAGCCGGGGTCGAAGCCGTCGGCGACCGGATATCGGGCGTCCAGGTTCACCGCGAAGAAGGCGGCCCCCGCGGCCACCGCCCGCGACGCGGCGCGGAGCCGGCCGAAGTCGAACAGGGGGTCGTTGCCGACGACCACGGCGCGCGCCTCGGTCCAGCGTTCGGGCGGGACCGGCGTGTGGCCGACCCGGGCGAGCGAGCGCTCCAGGTCGTCGGTCCCGATCGCCAGCACGGGGACCGGGCCGATCCGCGCCAGGACCTCGTCGGCCGTGAGGTCGAAGGCGGCGACGACCTCGCGGGCCTCGGCCGGGACGCCCAGGCGGGTCAGCTCGCGGGCCAGGACGTCGGAGCCGTGCCGCGACGAGTTCGACGCGAAGACGACCGCGAGCCCCGCGCGGCGGAGGGCCGCGACCAACTCCGCCGCCCCGGGGAGCAGGTGCGGCCCCGCCCAGATCGTGCCGTCGAGATCGAACGCGTACCCTCGGATCGTGCGCAGGCTCGTCAAGGCTCGGCCCCCTCCGTGTCCCCGTCGGCGTCGTCTTTCCGGCGTCCGAGTCTACCAGGTCCGGGCCCTCCCCCCCACCCGGTCGACCTCGGATGTTGCCGGGGCCCTCGGGCCGCTATAATACCCTGCAGAGATCGGGAACGAACGGCACGACGAATCCCTCCATGAACGCCAGCGAGCGAGGACCGCGGAATGAGCCTGCTTGACCAGTTGCGCGCGATGACGGTGGTGGTCGCCGACACCGGGGACATCGAGTCCATCGCCCGGTACAAGCCGCGGGACACCACGACGAACCCCTCGCTGCTCTACAAGGCGGCCCAGATGCCGCAGTACCAGCACATCGTCCAGGACGCCGTGGCGTTCGCCCAGTCGGTCGACGGCGATCGCAAGGCCCAGCTCGAAGCGTGCATGGACAAGCTCGCCGTCGGCTTCGGCAAGGAGATCCTCAAGATCGTCCCCGGCCGGGTCTCGACAGAGGTCGACGCCCGCCTCTCGTTCGACACCGAGGCGACCATCGCCAAGGCCCGCCACCTGATCGGCCTGTACGAGGCCGACGGCGTCGGCCGCGACCGGATCCTCATCAAGATCGCCTCCACCTGGGAGGGGATCAAGGCCGCCGAGAAGCTGGAGAAGGAGGGGATCCACTGCAACCTGACCCTCCTGTTCAGCTACCCCCAGGCCGTCGCCTGCGCCGAGGCCGGCGTGACCCTGATCTCGCCGTTCGTCGGCCGGATCCTCGACTGGCACCTGAAGGACCGCGGGGTCAAGGCGATCCCGGCGACCGAGGACCCGGGCGTCGAGTCGGTCCAGCGCATCTATCGCTACTACAAGGCCAACGGCTACAAGACCGAGGTCATGGGCGCGAGCTTCCGCAACATCGGCGAGATCGTCGAGCTCGCCGGCTGCGACCTCTTGACCATCTCCCCCGACCTGCTCAAGCAGCTGCAGGAGACGGACGAGACGCTCGTCCGCAAGCTCTCCCCCACGGGCAACGAGGGGGAGTCCGAGCTTCCGCCTCCGCTCGACGAGAAGGGCTTCCGCTGGCTCCTCAACGAAGATCCGATGGCCACCGAGAAGCTCTCCGGCGGGATCCGCAGCTTCGCCGCCGACATCGTCAGCCTGGAGAAGCTCGTCTCCAAGCTGATCGACCAGCCCGTGGGCGTCTGAGCCCGGGCGCCGACGCACGCCCGGGCCGAAGATTCGCGACGCGGGGACGAACTCGCTCCTGTCGGAGTCGAACCGTCCCCCGTCCGAATCGCCCCGGAGCCGCCATGCGCCGATTCCTCGCATTCCTCCTGCTGCTCGTCCCCACGTCCGCCTTCGCCCAGGCCCCCGTCTACCTCAAGGCCGAGGCCGTCGACGCCGTCGCCCGTGCCGAAATCGACAAGCAGCGTCTCGTCGGGGTCGCGGTCGTCGTCCTCGACAAGGGCGAGATCGCCTGGGCGAAGGGCTACGGGTTCGCCGACCGCGAGGCGGTCGTGGCCGTCGACCCCGCCACCACCCAGTTCCGCTGGGCGTCCATCGCCAAGCCGGTCACGGCCGTCGCCGCCCTTCAACTCGTCGAGAAGGGCCGGCTCGACCTGGACGCCGACGTGCGGTCGTACGTGCCCGAATTCCCCGACAAGGGGGTCAAAATTACGCCCCGCCAGCTCCTCTGCCACCAGGGCGGGATCGTCCACTACGCCAATGGCGAGGTGCTGCGGATCGCCAAGGAGTACGACGTCGAGCACCCCTTCGCCGACGTCGTCACGGCGCTCGACATGTTCAAGATGTCGCCGCTCATCGCCCGCCCGGGCGAGCGGTTCTCCTACTCGACCCACGGATACATCCTGCTGAGCGCCGTGGTCGAGCGGGCCGGCAAGGAGCGGTACGCCGACCAGGTGCGCGAGCGGATCGCCGGGCCGCTGGGCATGACGAGCTTCCGCCCCGACTACCAGTGGGAGGAGATCCCGAACCGCGCGGTCGGTTATATGCGGCACGAGGGAATGGTCGACCGTCGCCCCGACGAGCTGGTCCACGACGTGAGCTGGAAGCTGGGCGGCGGCGGCTTCACTTCCACGGCGACCGACCTGGCGCGGTTCGGCGTCGGACTGCTCCAGAGGAAGTTGGTTTCTGAGGAGACTGAACGCCTCATGTGGACCGTGAACAAGCCCGTCGACCCTCAGGGGGCCAAGCCGTACGGCTACGGCTTCTTCGTGATCGAGCGTCCCGACGGGACGAAGCTCGTCGGCCACGACGGCAGCCAGGAGAAGGCCCGCACGGGCCTGGTGCTCGATCTGGCCAACCGCCGCGGGATCGCCGTGATGACCAACTCGGAATGGGCCGACGCCATGAGCCTGGCCATGCACCTTCTGGACGCGATCAAGTAACTTCGCCCTCGGCTGGATCCTGCCTCGTCCCCGCGGCGACGGCGTTCCAGAGCAGCGTGGCGTAGTAGACCGGCGCGTGGTCGGCCAGGCCGCGGACGAGCAGGGGGGCCTCGCCGACCGCCAGGCGGCCCTGTTCCAGCGAGACCCGGACGGCGGCGGCGAGGGCCTGGAAGCCCTCGCTCCACTCCCGCCAGATCTTCCGCGGGGCCGCTCCCGGGACGGCCTGGGGCTCGCCGGCGTGGCGGTATCCCAGCGGCCAGGCGGGGGGGATGCGCGGGATCAGGTCGTCGCGGTGGACGAAGCGGCGGTGGACGCAGGTCGGGAGCGTGGCGACGAACTCGGCGTCGCCGACGCGCGGGGCGCCGTAGGTGTAGACGCCGGCGATCGGCGTCTCGCGGAGGTGCGACGCCGCCAGCACGGCCAGGGCCCCGCCCAGGCTGTGGCCGGTCAGCCAGAGGGCCTGCCCGGGCCGCCTGGCCGCGACCACCGCGTCGATCCGCTCGCTGATCGCCTCGAACGCCGACAGGAACCCCGCGTGGACCCGCCCGCCGGCCTCGCGCGCGGCGGGGAGGAAGCGGCCGTCGATCTTGAGGTCCTCGTTGCCGAGGATCCAGTCGACCAGGCCGGCGACCTCGGCGGGGGCGAGGTCCGGCACCGGGATCCGCGTCCCCCGGAAGGCGATCACCAGCGCGTCGGGGCCGTCGAGCACGATCGCCCGCAGGTCCGCGCCGGCGTCGACCCGGTCGGCCCGCCAGCCCAGGGCGGGCAGGGGGGAGGCCCCGATCCGGTCGGCGAGGAACGTGGAGTCGCCGTACGCGAGCAGCGCGGCGTCGGCGAGCCACCATGCGTTGGCGTCGATGAACGCGCCCGAGTCCGAGCGGACCGCGGCCCGGGCCGAGGGCTCGAAGCGGATCGCGTCGGCGAAGGCGAAGTAGGGGAAGTCGGCGGCGGGGGGCGTGAGCCCTTCGAGGGTCTCCCGCGGGGGCGGGCGATCCGGGAGTTGCAAGGCGTCAGCTCCGGGTGACGGGCGCGGCGGGGGCGTGGGACGAGAGGGCTTCGAGCGAGTCGAGCGTAACCCCTTCGAGCCGCCGCGTCAGCGCGGGGACGACGGATTCCAGGCCGGCGACGAGGCCGCGGGCGTCGTCGAGGCGGCCCTCGGCGGCCGCGGCCTGGACGTTCAGGGCCAGGTCGCAGGCGGCCGTCGAGAAGACGGCGGCCATGCCGGCCAGCTTGTGCGCGGCCGCCTCCAGCCGTCGGGCGTCGCCATCGCGGAGGGCCGCGCGGGCCGCCTCCAGCCGCTGGGGCGCGAGGGCGAGGAAGTCGCGGCAGAGCCCCGCGAGCAGGTCGGCGTCGCCCCCGCAGGCGGCCAGCAGCGGCGCGGGGTCGAGCGGGTCGGGCAGGTCGCGGGCCGCCTCGACGGCGGCCGGCCGTCGCATGCCCGCCAGGCGGCCGACGACGGCGAAGAGCCGGTCGGTGCGCACGGGCTTGGTCACGTAATCGTCCATGCCGGCCGCCAGGCAGAGGTCGCGGTCGCCGCGGCGCGAGCGGGCCGTGAGGGCCGCGATCGGCAGGCGACGGCCGCCGCCGCGCTCGGCCTCGGCGCGGCGGACGGCCCGGACGACCCCGAAGCCGTCGATCTCGGGCATGTGGACGTCCAGCAGCATGAGGTCGAACGCCTGGGACTCGTCGAGGGCCATGGCGAGCGCCTGTCGGCCGTCGGTCGCCAGCCGGGTCGACCAGCCCCGGCGGCCGAGCAAACGGACGAGGAAGCGGGCGTTGAACTCGTCGTCCTCGGCGATGAGGATCGATAGCCGCTCGCCGCCTGGTTCGGTGCGATCGCCGGCCGGCGCCGCGGGCTCGCCGGCCGCGGCGGCGGGGGAGTCGAGCGCCAGGCGGAGGGCGTCGAGCAGCTCGTCCTGGCGGATCGGCTTGAGCAGGCGGGCGGCGACGCGCAGCTCGCGGCTGCGGGCCAGGTCGCCGGGCTCGTCGCCGGTCGTCATCATGACGATGGGGACGCCCGCCAGTTCGTCGCTGGCGCGGATCTTGGCCGCCAGGTCGAGGCCGTCGACGTCGGGCATGCGGGCGTCGAGCAGGACGACGTCGGGGGGCCGCTTGCGGGCGGCCCCGCGCCACAGCGCGTCGAGCGCGGCCATGCCGTCGCCGGCCGTGGCGACCTTCACGCCCCAGGCGGCGAGCCAGCCCTCCAGCACGCGCCGGGTCGTCTCGTTGTCGTCCACCACGAGCGCCCACCGGCCCCGGGGCAGGCGCAGCGGCGACCCGGCCGCACGCGAGGGGGGCGGCTTGCGCGGGAAGCGGGCGGCGAGCGTGAAAGTGCTGCCGCGTCCGGGCTCGCTGTCGACGTCGATCCCGCCCCCCATCAGGGCGGCCAGCCGGGCCGCGATCGTCAGGCCCAGGCCGGTGCCGCCGAACCGCCGCGTGGTCGAGGCGTCCTGCTGCTCGAACGCCCGGAAGATCCGCGCCTGCTCGGCCTCGGGGATGCCGATGCCGGTGTCGCTGACCTTCACCCGCAGGACGGCCTCGGCCTCGCCGGGCTCGGCCGCGTCGTCGGCCTCGACGAGCACGAAGACCTCGCCCTCGTCGGTGAACTTGACCGCGTTGCCCACGAGGTTGATCAGGATCTGCCGGAACCGGCCGACGTCGCCGATCAGCGCGTCGGGGACGTCCTCGCGGACCTGCGAGACCAGCTCGAGCTTCTTGGCGTGCGCGCGGGGGCCCAGGAAGCGCAGGACGTCGCCCACCGCGGCGCGGAGCGAGAACTCCGAGGCGTCGACGTCGAGCTTGCCGGCGGCGATCTTGGCGAAGTCGAGCACGTCGTCGACGATCCGCACCAGGCCCTCGGCTGCCGAGCGCACCGTCTTGAGGCACTGCCGCTGGTCGTCGGTCAGGGGGGTCTCCAGCGTCAGCTCGGTCATGCCCAGGATCGCGTTCAGGGGCGTGCGGATCTCGTGGCTGACGTTGGCCAGGAACTCGTCCTTGGCCCGGCTGGCCGCCTCGGCCTCCTCCTTCGCCCGCCGCAGCTCGGCCTCCAGCCGCTTGCGCTCGCCGACGTCCTCCAGGACGGCGATGACGTAGGCCGGGACGCCGGCCTCGTCGCGCTGGAGCGAGATGTACAGCTTCACCCAGACGGCCTCGCCGTCGCGGCGGACGTAGCGCTTCTCGACCGAGTACGGCCCGCGCTCGCCGCGGGCGAGCCGCCGGAAGTCGGCGGGGCCCAGCTCCAGGTCCTCGGGGTGGGTGATGTCGCTGAAGGGCCGGCCGATCAGCTCGTCGGGTTCGCGGCCGACGATGGCGCAGAAGGTCCGGTTCACGCGCAGCCAGCGGCCCTGCAGGTCGGTGTGGGCGATGCCGACCGCGGCGTTCTCGAAGGTCCCGCGGAATCGGGCCTCGCTCTGGCGCAGGTCGTCTTCGACCCGCTGGCGATCCTCCCGATCGGGCTCGTGTTCGGTCATGGCGCGGTCCCGGGGGGGGCTGGGGGCGTCGGCGCGAGGCGATCGGCAATCGGCGGCGATCGTTCTCCCGGGCCCGGCCCCGAGCCTGCTGGATCGAGAGCCTCTCTTGCGAATAGAATACCAATTCCGTCCGACGGCCGCGTGGGCCGGCGCGGGACCGCGACGAGGTGACGCATGGGCCGCCTGATCCTGATCGACGACGAGCCCGCCCTGATCGCCCGGCAGGCGCGGCAGGTCTTCCCCGCGCCCGACCACGTCGTCGCCGTCGCCGCCTCGGGCGCCGAGGGCCTGGACCTGATCCGGCGCGAGCGGCCCGACGTCGTCTTGCTCGACCTGCACCTGCCCGACGCCACCGGGTTCGAGATCTACCAGGCGATCCGCCGGATCGACGCGCGGATCCCGGTGATCTTCGTCACCGTGGCCCGGACGGCCGACGCCGCCATCGAGGCGATGAAGCAGGGGGCCTACGACTACCTGTTCAAGCCCCTGGACCTGCATCGCCTGCGCGAGGTCGTCGAGGGTGCGTTCGAGGTCGCCCGGCGGATGCGCGCGCCGGCGGCCGTCGCCGAGGACCCCGACACCGACGCCCCGGGGGCCATCGTCGGCTCGGCCCCGGCCATGCTCGAGGTCTACAAGGCCATCGGCCGGGTCGCCGCCCAGGACGTCCCGGTCCTCATCACCGGCGAGAGCGGCACGGGCAAGGAGCTGGTCGCCCAGGCGATCTACCAGCACGGGCCGCGGTCCCGCCAGCCCTTCCTCGCCCTCAACTGCGCGGCGATCCCCGAGACCCTGCTGGAGAGCGAGCTGTTCGGCCACGAGCGGGGCTCGTTCACCGGGGCCGACCGCCGCCGCATCGGCAAGTTCGAGCAGTGCAACGGCGGCACGATCTTCCTCGACGAGATCGGCGACATGCCCGTGGCCTTGCAGGCCAAGCTCTTGCGCCTGCTGCAGGAGCAGACGTTCGAGCGCGTCGGCGGCGACGAGACGATCCACACCGACGTCCGGCTGATCGCCGCGACCCACCGCGACCTGAAGACCTGGTCGAACGAGGGCCGCTTCCGCGCCGACCTGTACTACCGCCTGAGCGTCTTCAGCCTGAACCTGCCGCCGCTCCGCGAGCGGGGCGACGACCTCCGGATCCTCGTCCGCCACTTCCTCCGCCGGCTCAACGCCGAGATGGGCCGCGAGGTCCGCGACGTGGCCCCCGAGACGTACGACCGCCTGAGCGAGTATCCCTGGCCGGGCAACGTCCGCGAGCTGCAGAGCACGCTCAAGCAGGCGCTCCTCCAGGCCAGCGGCCCGCTTTTGCTCCCCCGGTTCCTGCCCGAAGCCTTCGGCGAGCCGGCCGCGGCCACGACGGCCGTGCGGGGCCGCGGCGACCGGTCGGAGGCGGGCCTGGACCTGACCGTGGCCCTCGAAGGCGGGTTCCGGCCCGACGACCGCGACGTCTACTCCGAGCTGCATCGCCAGCTCGACCGCCTGCTGCTGCCGGCCGCGATGGATTTCGCCCACGGCAGCCAGCACCAGGCGGCCCTCATCCTCGGCATCGCCCGCCAGACCCTGCGCCAGAAGCTCAAGCAGCTCGGCCTGCATCCCGCCCATCTCGTCGACCACGACGAGCCCGACGCCCCCGATCAACCCCTTTCCTGAGACCTTCGCGCGGGCAAGTCTGCCCGTCGCGCGGGCAGGACCGGCGTCCGCCCGCCCCCGGCCCCTTGACTGACGCGGCGGATGCACAAAGAATCCGGAGTGTACGCGGGGGGCCGCTTCCGGCCCGCCGAGCCCGCCGTCCCCGCCGGGGCGGGCTCCCACCCCGGGACCGGCGGTCGCAATCGAGGTTTTCTCATGTCCGTCGCCACGCAGAAGGGCAAGGACGCCCCGGCCCCGAAGAAGGAAAAGGACGAGCACAGCCAGCCCTGGGTCCACGTCGAGAAGGCCGAGATCCAGAAGTTCGGCACCCTCCGGCAATTCCCGATCGGGCTTTCGTACGACGCCCGGATGTACTCCGTCCAGCGCCTGAACCAGGTGCTCGCGGACACCCAGATCCTCTTCGCGCTCTACAAGAAGCACCACTGGCTGATGCGGGGCCACACCTTCTATCAGCTCCACCTGCTGCTGGACAAGCACGCCGAGGAGCAGCTCAAGCTGGTCGACGAGATCGCCGAGCGGATCCAGGCGCTGGGCGGGCTGGCCGTCGGCGACCCCCGCCACGTCGCCGAGCTGACCCGCATCCCCCGCCCGCCCGACGGCTGCGAGGAGGTCCCGTCGATGATCTCCCGCCTCTTGCAGGCCCACGAGATGATCCTCGTCGACGCCCGCGACGCCGCCCGCAAGGCCGCCGAGCAGGGCGACGACGGCACCAACGACCTCCTCGTCTCGGACGTCGTCCGCACCGGCGAGGCGCAGGTCTGGTTCCTCGTCGAACACCTGGTCGACACGCCGCTCGGCCGGGTTTGAGACCGATCCCCATTCCGATCGAGATCCGAGGCCGATCGCGGGCGCGTCATGCACCCGCGATCGGCCTCGGCCGCTTCTCCCCCGCCGCCGGCTGGCTCCGCCGCGCGGTCGGGTTTAGACTGGCGACTACTAGGTTCGCTGCTAGAAGGAGTGGTCTCTTCGACGCACGTTGTGACAGCGACCGACCCGCCGACCGGCGCAGGTGGCGCAAAACACGTTCACATAATAGTACCGATTATCAGACGGACGGAGCTTGCTCATCAAGCCGGGTGCCGAGCGGTGTTTCGATGCTTGAGATACGTCCTACCGGCCTCTTCGAGTAGGGTAACCGACGCACTCTACCCAGGCACGGAGCCGAATCATGCATCCTCTGGTCCTGTTCACGATGCTTACTGCGTCGATTCACGTCGCTCATTCGGCCCTTCCTATATCGGAGGCCCATCTCGAAGTCATCCCACCGCGGGTCGCTGAATTGGTGGAAGCGAGCGAGCTGATCGTCCTCGCCAAAGTCGAATCGGTGAGCGAAGACCCGAATGTTGAGACTCGTCGTGCCAAGGCGACCGTGCTGGAAGTTTGGAAGGGACCAAGGACGACTTCGGTCGAATATCGCGTCTGGCCGACATTCGCTTGCGACATCGCCTATGCCAAGAAGGGCGAGACCGTTCTGCTCTTCCTGGAAAAAGAGGAGACGGGGTGGGGCATTACTTGGGCCGGGCGAGGCCGGATGCCACTTGTGGAAATGAACAATACGAAATACTTGTCTTACTTCAGCGATGTCATTTTCCCGGATGAAACGCCCTGGGTTAGAACCGCAGAAGAGGACAAAAGAAGCTTTGATCAGGAGGGGGTCTTTGAACAGGCTGTTGAGATGAAGCTGGTCAAGGAACTCGTACGGAAGGCGTCCGAGCGGAAACGTGAAGGACGCTCGCGAGGCAGCAAGGATGAAGCCAGGCAGCTTCCAATGAAACCGTTCCAGAGAGCGGACAACCTAATTCTTCTGTAACCGATTTCTCGTGACTTCGAGCCATGCCTTTCATGCCCTCAGGCTATAGCGATGAGGCGTCGCAGATCTGGAGGGCTCCCGATGTCACTCCTGGATCACCCCGAGGCCCAAGCCCTGTTGGCCGACGCCGCGGTCAGCCCCGACGTCGTCCGGGAGCGAGCCGACCGCCTGACCTCCTTCCTGCAACGCTACCTGCCGCGGTTCTATCGCGTCGAGCAGCGCGCGACGGCGGCCCTCGTCATCCGCGGCCGGCTCGGCGGCCTGGAGCGTAAGACGTCCGAGCCGATCGCCGTCGAGGCGGGGCTGCCGCGCAAGCCGGTCCAGTTCTTCGTCGGCTCGGGCAAGTGGGACGACGAGGCGGTCATGGCCGAGCTGAGGGACAACGTCCGCGAGGAGTTGGCCATGCCCGACGGCGTTGTGGTCATCGACGGCAGCGCCTTTCCCAAGAAGGGGACCGAGTCGTGCGGGGTCGCCCGCCAGTGGTGCGGCCGGCTCGGCAAGGTGGAAAACTGCCAGGTCGGCGTCTTCCTCGCCTACGCCGCCGCGGGCGGTTACGCCCCGCTGGACCGCCGGCTCTACCTGCCGCAGGACTGGGCCGGCGAAGAGGCCCGCCGCGAGAAGTGCCACGTCCCGCCGGAGGTCGCGTTCCGCGAGAAGTGGCAGATCGCCCTGGAGTTGCTCGACCGGAGCCTGCCGGGGCTGGCCCACGGCTGGATCGCCGGCGACGACGAGTTCGGCCGGGCCTCCGAGTTTCGTGCCGCGTTGCGATCGCGCAAGGAACGGTATGTCCTCGACGTGCCGTCCAGCACCACGGTGCGCGATCTGGGACGCCGCCGGCCGCCCCGCAAGCGGGCCGGCGTCGGCCGCAAGCGAGACGCTCCCTTCCGGCGGGCCGACGCCTGGGTGGCGGCGCAGCCGGAGTCGCGATGGGATCGGATCGAGGTCCGCCCCGGCGAGAAGGGACCACTCCTGGTCGATGCGATGACGGTTCGGGTCCGGGCCAAGCATGACCGGCGCGTCGGGCCGGAGGAACGGTTGGTGGTGATCCGCCCCGTGGGCGAGTCGCGGGTCGACTACGCCCTGACCAACGCCGGGCCGGAGATCCCGCTGGCGGAGGTCGTCCGCGCGCAGCGGCAACGACATCGCATTGAGGAGATGTTCGGGGCCGGCAACGGCGAGGCGGGGCTCGATCACTACGAGGTGAGGAGTTGGGTGGGCTGGCACCACCACATCACGTTGTCGCTGGTGGCGCTGTGGTTCCTGTGCCTGGAGCGACGGCATGTCGGGGGGGGGAATCCCGGCGATGACCGTGCCTCAAGCGCGGAACATCCCGGCCCGGTTGCTCCGCGACCTACCACCGAGCCCGGAGGAGATCGCGGTGGTGGTCGGCCGCGTGCTGCGGCGTAACGAGGAGGCGCGGATCTACCACTGGCACAAGGCCAACGGCACGTTCCCGCCGCGTCGGCCGAAGCCGAATACGAGTTAGGCGGCAGGGGGAGGCCCAGATGTCCATGCTCTTGTTTCCAGACGCGGCACTCGACATCCTCCGGGGCGCCAGTTACCGGCCCGAAGCCGAGCGGTCCTACGATATCTTGTCGGGCAGTTACTGGTGGTGCGACGAGTTGGTGCGCGAGACTTTCGCCGCGTGCCGGCGTCACGACAGCTGGGCGTTTCGATACCTCATGGGCTATCGGGGGTCGCTCATCCGCGGAGCACCGGACGCCGAACTGATGCCGGTATGGGAGCAGGTGGCGCGAGCGTGCCCTCATTGGCCCGGTCTGCGTCCCGAGCGGAATAGCCCGACTTTGGCCGGCGAGCTACATCGAGAAGGTCGAAAGAAATGCGCCGAGTTCTTGTCTTGGGAACGCGAGTCGCCAGGTCAGGCGACCGGCGGCTAACATCGTGCGGCGTATCTCAGAGAGAACCGCCAGATCGACGAGCAATCGGTTACGGTAGAATTAACAGGCGGCGATTATCGCCCGCAGCCCCCGACCGACGGCTCGTCCCGCCCGCCCTCCCCGCCTCCCCGGAGTTTCTCCCATGAAATACACCCTCGCGCTGTTCGGCGGCCTGCTGGTCGCGTCGTCGTGGTCCGCCCGCGAGGCCCGCGCGCAGGCGGCGGCCCCCGATCCCGCCGCCGTGGCCTTCGACTTCCGGACGGCCGGGGCCGTGCAGGGGTGGGTGCCGCTCCACGACGTCCAGGCGATCGGGGCCGCGCCCGAAGGGCTCGCCGTGAGGATCAACGGCCGGGATCCCTATTTCCGAAGCCCCGCGATCAACCTTCCCGAGGGCGTGCCCCTGGCTGCGGTGGTCCGGGTCAAGGTGGAACACTCGGGCGACCTCCAGTTGTTCTACGCCCGCGGCGGCCAGGAGACGGAAGAGGTCCGGTCGGTGCGCAAGTCGGTCGCCGCCGGCGGCTGGCGCGACGTGACGATCCACCTGCCGCCGCTGGGCCCCGGGACGTACCTGCGGATCGACCCGCCCGGCAGCTCGGGCGTCTGCCTCATCGAATCGATCCGGATCGCGCCCCGCCTCGTCTTCGAGGCGAAGTGGCCCGCGCCGGGAATCCCGAACCCGCCGGCCGACGGGCCCGCCGTCGCCTCGGGCTCGCTCGTGCTGCGGCAGGACCCCGCCCGCTACGGCGGCTTCATCCTGAGCGTCGACGGCCGGGACTTCGCGACGGGTCACGACCATCCCGCGATCGCCTACCAGGCGACCGTCGCCGGCAAGCCCACGGTCAAGTGGCTCGACGTGGCCCAGGCCGGCGGCAAGGTCGAGACCGAGATCGACCCCTCCGACCATTCCCTGCGGGTCCGGACCAGCGTCCGCGACGAGGATGGGGCCGTCTGGAGCCTGAGCCAGGCCTTCCGCCCCCACTCGCCCGGCGTGATCGCCTTCGAGGCCGAGTGCGCGGTCGACGCCCCCCGGCCGGTCTTCCACGCCCCGCTGCTCGTGGTCCTGCCGGGTCACGGCCTGGGGCCCTTCGGCGCGTCGAAGGGCCAGGCGATCCTGGCGGGCGTCGAGTACCTGGAGAACGAGCCCAGCAGCTCGACGGCCGACCTGGGCGAGGCCGACGCCCTCCGCAAGGTGTCGTCGGCCCCCAAGCTCACGTTCCCGCTGATGGCGATCCAGGCTCGGGGTAAATATCTCGGCATGATCTGGGACCGCGTCCCGGGCGTCGCGCCCCTGTTCGACTCGCCCGACCGGACGCTCGGCGGCCGGGGGCATCTGATGGGCCTGATCGCCCCCGGGGCCGACGGCTCCGACCGCGTCGAGGGCTCGTTGTTCCCGGACGTCCCCCTGGTCCTCGCCCCGGGCTCGCCCGCGAAGGCGACGGGCCTCCTGATCGCCGGCCAGGGCTCGACGATCGTCCCGGCCGTCCAGAAGTACGTGGCGCTGAAGGGGCTGCCGCCGATCCCGACGACGCCCGGCCTGCAGGATTACATCCGGCTGGCCGCCGCCGGCTGGCTCGACTCGCCGATCCGCGACGGCGGCCGGTATCGCCACGCCGCCGGCGGCGACGCGTTCAAGCCCCAGCCGGCCGCCGACGCGGCCTGGATGATGAGTTGGCTCGCCGCCCTCACCGACGACGCCGCGCTGGCCGATCGCCTGCGTGCGGCGGCCGTCGAGGCCGAGGCCGCCGTGCGTCCCGAACAGGACCTGCACGCGGCCGTCGGGCACAACCGCTACCCGGTCGCGCCGCTGGTCCTCTCACATGCGGGGATGACGGAGGACTCGGGCGGCAAGGTCTTCGATCGGGCCGTCGCGACGGCCTTCGCCACGTCCAGATGGTTCGAGCCCGACGGCACCCGCCGGTTCAAGCCGGGCCGGGACGACAAGATCGACTACGGCCGGACCCATTTCAGCGACGAGGCCGACGGCTACGCCGGCCAGCCGATCGACCACATGCTCAGGCTCGCCGCGTTCTCCGGCGACAAGGCCGCCGTCGACGAGGCGCTGCGGCTGCTGTACGTCCTCCGCGACCGCTTCCAGAACGGCGTCCCGCGCGGGGCGCAGACGTGGGAGATCGCCCTGCACACGCCCGACGTCCTCGCCTCCGCCTACCTCGTCCGCGCCTTCGCGCTGGGGTACGAGCTGACCGGCGACCCGACGCTCCTCGACGCCGCGAAGTACTGGGCGTGGACCGGCGTGCCGTTCGTCTACCTCGTCGATCCGACCGCCGCGACCGGGCCCGGCGCCGTCGGCCCCTACGCGACGCCCCCCGTGCTGGGCTCGACCAACTGGGTCGCGCCCAACTGGATCGGCCTGCCCGTGCAGTGGTGCGGCCTCGTCTACGCCGACGCCCTCATCGAGCTGGCCCGCCACGACGCCGAGGGCCCCTGGAGCCGCATCGCCGACGGCATCGCCGCCTCGGGCATCCTCCAGACCTACCCGATCGGCCACGCCAGCCAGGGGCTCCTGCCGGACTCGTTCAACCCGCTCTCGCAGGCCCGCAACCCGGCCGACATCAACCCCGGCACGCTGCTGCCCGGGGCCCTGCGCCTGCTCGCCGGCCCCCGGGCCCGGCCCTACCAGTTCCGTGCGCTGCGGGCCTCCGGAATCTGGGTCTGCGCGGCGGGGTCGGTCGACGTCGAGTCGGACGAGCGCGGCGAGGCCGTGTTCCAGGTCCACGCCTGGAGCCCCGGCGCCTCGTTCGTCGTCGTCCACGGCCTCGACGCCCGCGCGACGACCGAGCCGGCGGCGGTCGGCCGCCGCGGGACGAGCGCGATCCTGCCGCTCGCCGGGCCTGGGCCGAAGAAGGTGACGATCCGGACTCCGAATTGATTCGTCGAAAAGTTCGGGAATTCCTGTCGGCGTCGTTGAGCGCGACGCGGGGCCGGGTACGATCTAGACTGAGGAAGATCCTCTCTCGTCTTATGATCGTGCGGAGACGACGCCATGAGCTGCCGGCAGTGCGTCCAGGAAGTCACGAATTACATCGTCTGGGATTCCCACGAGGCCGGTTCCTACATCACCCTCGCGAAGCTCCAGAAGCTGATGTATCTCGCCCAGGCGCGGCACCTGGCGATCCACGGCGAGCCCCTGTTCCCCGGCCGTTTCGAAGCCTGGGCGCACGGCCCGGTGCTGCGGTCGGTGTACAACCGGTTCGAGAAGTACGGCTGGCGGAGCCTCGACGAGTTCGTCCCCCGCCCCAAGCTCGACGCGCACACCGAGGGCTTCCTCAAGAAGCTGCTCGACGAGCTGGGCTCGTTCGACGCCCGCCAGCTCGAAGCGATGACCAGCCGCGACGAGGCCTGGCTCGCCGCCCGCGTCGGCGCCCCGGACTGCGTCGACGGCCGCTGGGAAGGACTGATCTCCGAAACCCTGATGCGCGACGTCTACCGCCGCCAGCTCAAACTGGAGCCGGCCGAGGTTTGACCCCGGAGCGCCGCATGGCGAACGCCCCGAGCGTCATCGTCCTGGCCGGCCCCAACGGCGCCGGCAAGTCGACGGCCGCGCCCGCCCTTTTGCGAGGACGCCTGGCCGTCGCCGATTTCGTCAACGCCGACGAGATCGCGCGCGGGCTCTCCGCCTTCGCCCCGGAGTCGATGGCCGTCCAGGCCGGGCGCATCATGCTCGCCCGGCTCAAGCACCTCGCGGCGGCCCGCGCCGATTTCGCCTTCGAAACGACCCTGGCGACGCGGTCCTTCGCCCCCTGGCTCCGCTCGTTGACCGCGACGGGATACGAATTTCAACTGATCTTCCTCTGGCTGCCGTCCGCCGACCTGGCCGTGGCCCGCGTGGCAGACCGCGTGCTCCAGGGCGGTCATCACGTCCCCGAGGAGGTCGTTCGCCGTCGTCATGCGGCCGGGTTGAGGAATTTCCAGGAACTGTACCGCCCGCTGGCCACCAATTGGCACATCTACGATAACACGACGAGGAATCACCTGCGCCTCGTGGCTCGTGGCCGAGGGGCGCAGGTTGGAATCATCAAGCGACCGGCGGCCTGGCGACGGTTCCAGAGCCAGGCGGGAGGACTCCGATGAAAGAGCGAAAGGTCGACATCGGCAAGGCTTTCGAGGAAGGCGACCTGATCGACGAGGCGATCGACGAGGCCGCGCGGGACGCGGCGATCCTCCACAAGAAGCTGGGGCTGCCGCTGGTGGGCTGGCGGAACGGGCAGGTCGTGCACATCGCGCCCGAGGAGATCGACGTCGTGAACTGGTCGCACGAGTTCGACGACGAGGACGAGGACGTCGAGGCCGATTGACCGCCGCCTCACCCCGCCGCGGCGGCCTTGGGGACGGCGCGGCGGATCTCGGGGGTGGCGGGGACGCGGTCGACGAGCCGGTTGGGGCGGCCGTCGGGCTGCTTGTGGAGTTCGAAGGCGTCGTACGGATCGCCAAGCGCCGTGCGGGCCTCGTACCGCAGCACGCCGCCGTCGACGGCGATCACCTGGTAGAGCTGCACGTCCTCGCCGGCCCGGCGCATCCAGTGCTCGGGGTCGAGGACGTACATCTTCGGGCCCGCCACCGAGACGACGTAGACCGTGCCCGCCGTGGCCGTCGGGTCGTCCCGCGTGTTCGCCCCTTCGGGAACGTTCTCGAACGCCTTCAGTCCCGTCCGAGCGTACGTGTGGTCGTGGCCTTGCAGCACGAGGTCGACCTTGCGGCGGTCGAAGACCGGCTGCCAGAGCGCGCGCAGCTCGGGGTTGTCGCGGTTCTTGGCGGGCGAGTAGATCGGGTGGTGGAACGTGACGATCGTCCAGGTCTGGGGGTTCTCCGCCAGGACGCGGTCGAGCCATTCGGCCTGCTCGCGGTGCGCCTCGTTCGAGTTCAGCGAGACCACGCGGACCCCCTGGTAATCGAAGAAATAGGCGGCCTCTTCCAGCCCGGGAGGGCCGTTCTCCGGGAGCGCGAACTGGGCCCGCCAGTGGGGCGTGAAGAGCGCCTTGGCGTTGGGGTCGACCTTGCCGTCGGGGAGCCGTGGGCGTTCGTACTCGTGGTTGCCGGGGGAGGGGACGTTGGCGACCATGCCGTCGACCCAGCCGCCGGCCGCGAACCACTCGCCCCAGAGGGCGTCGTCCCAGCCGCGGTTGACGAGGTCGCCGGCGTGGACCATGAACGCGGCGTCGGGGGCGTCGGCGTAGGCGCGACGGATCACCCGCGACCACATCGACTTGATGTCGTTCTGGGCGTCCCCGAAGTAGAGGAAGCGGAACGGCTCCGGCTTATCGGAGGCCGTCCGGACCTGGTACCACTCGCTCCAGTCGACGCCGTCGCCCACGCGGTAGACGTAGGCCGTCGAGGGCGAAAGGTCCCGGAAGACGACCGAGTGGAACCGCGCCGAGTTGAGGTTGGTCGCCAGCGTCTGCGAGGCCGCCGAAACGGTCTTCGCCCGCTCGGGGAACCGCGGGCCGGGCTCGGCGGCGGCGATCTGCGCCAGGCCCGCGGCGACGCTGGCGTCGGTCCGCCACGAGACCGCGATCGTTCGCGCGGGGTCGGCGGCGATGGTCCGGACGATCCGATCCGGGATCGGCGTGGGCCGATGCGCGTCGGCCGCGGCGACCGGCTTGGTCCGCGGCGCGGCGAGCGGGGCCGGGACGGGCGCCTGGGCCCATGCGGCCGGCGTGATGCAGGCGATCGCGGTCAGCATCAGGGAGCGAAGTCTCGGTCGGGTCGCGGTCATCGCGGCTCCTCGGTCGGGTCGTGTCGGGGCGTCGGCGTCGTCGGGCCTCGACTCTAGCCGCCCGCTCGGCCGGTTTCCAGTCGCCGCAAGTCCTTGCGTGATTGACGCGCGGGGGGCGGGGGGGCATCATGGCGATGTGATCCGCGGACCGCTTGCGCCGGGTCGAGCCGCGCCCGTTCGGGCGTCGTGCTCGGCCGGAATTTCGAAGGCGAGGCCCGGATCGGACCCTTCGACGGCGGGGGACGCGCGGTGATCGGCCCAGGTTCGACGCTCAATGATCGATTCCTCCTGCAGAAGGAACTGGGCCGGGGGGGCATGGGCGCGGTCTACGCGGCGGTCGACCAGGTGCTCCAGCGCAGCGTGGCGATCAAGGTCCTGAAGGACCAGCAGGCGGGCGACGAGGTCTCCAAGCGGCTCCGGCTCGAGGCCCAGATCGCCGCCCGGCTCCTGCACGACAACGTCGTGCGGATCTACGACTTCGGCCAGGCCGGGGGGACCAGCTACCTGGTCATGGAGCAGGTCGACGGCGTGAGCTACGTCCGCCGCTGGCGCGATCTCCCGCTCGCCGGCCGGCTGAAGATCCTCGCCGGCGTGGCCGAGGCCCTCGACTACGCGCATCGTCAGGGCGTCATCCATCGCGACGTCAAGCCGGGGAACGTGCTGCTCACGGCGGCCGACGTGCCCAAGCTGTCGGACTTCGGCCTCTCGCTGCTGGCCGAGCACGACGACGCCGCGGGGGTCGTCCGGGGTACGCCGCACTACATGAGCCCCGAGCAGGCGAAGGGGCAGCGGCTGAACTACAAGACCGACCTGTACTCGCTCGGCGTGATGGTCTACGAGTCGGCGGCCGGCGCGGTGCCGTTCACGGGCACGGCGATGACCGTCATGGCCCAGCACGCCAACACCCCGCCGCCGCCGATCCTGGCGCGCGACCAGCCGGTCTCCCCCGATCTGGAGAAGCTGATCCTGGCCCTGCTGGCCAAGCGTCCCGAGGACCGCCCCGCCAGCGGCGCGGTCGTGGCCGAGGCCCTGCGCGTCGAGGCCCGCAAGCTCCAGGGCGGGGCCGACGTCGCGGCCGGCGAGCCCGCCCCCGACGCCGCCCCCGAGGACGCCGGCGAGCCGGTCCTGGACCTCGGCGCTGGCCGAGCTGCGCGAGGGCGGGCGGTCGCCGGCGCGGCCCCCGCCGCCCGGGCGAGGCGGTCCGAGCCGGCCCACGCCGTTGCCGCGCCCCACGTCGCGGCGGCCGAGGCCGCCGACCTCGCGGCCTCGCCCCTCGTCCGCAAGTTGCTCAGGACGATCCTGGCCGAGCCGGTCTCGCTCAACCCCGAGGAACGCTACCTCAACGGCTACTACCTCGCCCACCTGCTGGTCGGCTCGCGGCGGCGGCCGTTCTTCGCCCGCCGCAAGCTCGAACGCCTCAACGCCGACCGCGCGCGTCTGATCCTGGCCCTCACCTACGTCCTCACCGCCCACGACTCCGAGGCCGCCGTCCCGGAAGCCGCGCAGCTCCTCGACGAGCGGATCGAGGTCCGCCCGGCGCTCAACCCGGTGGTCGTCGCCAAGTTTTTGAGCTGGCGCGACAACCCCAACCGCCGGCGGATGCTCCGCCAGGCCCGCAAGGCGCTCCAGGACGCGAGCGCCTACGCCCGCGAGCACATGACCGACGCCAAGGGCGTGCTCAACGTGGGTTTGATCCCCCGCTCGACCGAGGACCTCCGCAAGCTGGCCCCGGAGCGCGAGGTCGGCGACGAGCTGGTGGAGCGCTGGAACCGCCTGGCCGACGCCTGGCGCGAGCACGCCGACCTCCGCGAGACCGTCCTGCGCTACGCCGGAGGCGCGGCCTATCGCGACCCCTCGGGCGCGGCGATGTGGGCCGAGGTCGTCTATCCGCTGGTCGAGATGTCGCGCTGGCAGCGCGCGCGGCGGGGCAAGCTGCGAGACGCCTGGCATTTCGTCGCCAACCGCGTCCTCCGGCTGCCCGACCCGGGCGAGAAGCTGCACCGCACGCTCACCCGGCACCTGGCCCCGCGGGTCGTCGAGCAGCTCGACCGCTCGGCCGTCCAGCTCGACCGCGTCCTGGCACGGTCCGACCCCGACGACGAGGCCCAGCCCGAGGACCAGGACTCCCGCGCCGCGAGGCTCGCCCAGGGCTCCGAGGCCGCGCGGATTGGCGCGATCGCCGCCGAGGCCGACGCCGAGGTCGTCGATTCCGACCAGGTCGCGCTCGTCGACGTCGACCCGATCCGATTCCTCCAGGGCGAGCTGCACGAGCTTTGGAAAGAGGCCGCCGCCGGCATGCGGCAGGCGACCGGCGGGCCCGGGCCGCGGCCGGCGGGGCATCGGCACACTCCGTTGGGCCCGTACCGCCTCGCGGTCGTGCCGTCGGTCCGGGGCGCGGCGGCCGGCCAGGTCGTCGTCCAGGGGATGCCCAGCAAGCAGATCGAGATGCTCACCCCGTCGCTCCGCACCGCCGGCTCGCGCGGCCGGGCCATCATCGCCGCGTGGACCTACGACGACCACAGCCTGCTCTTGACCTACAGCGACTTCAAGAGCGTCCAGCGCTACATCCTCTGGGACGCCCCCCACGGCCGTCAGACGGCCTATTCCGACCCCGCCGACATCTACCGCGAGCTGGAAGCCCTCGGCATGGAAGTGCCCGAGGCGATGGAGACGGCCCTCAGCCGCGGCTTCCGCCCCCAGGGCGGGCGCGGCTGAGCCGTCTCCCGGAATCCCTCACCTCCGGCGACCAGATCAGGTAGCCGCCGCCGTCGAAGGCGGGGACGAAGATGTGCGCCGTGTGGTCGACGATCTCGTCGAGGAACCACGCGTCGTCGATGTCGCTCTTGGGCGGTTCCTGACACCGTGAACAGACGCCCGTCTGCCAGTGATGCCGGGAGCCGATCGCATTCTCGATGGCGTCCAGGTCGGTCACGTCGGGCGTCACGATGTGGAAGACCTCGTCTCCGAAGCAGGAGACCGGCGGCGGGTCCTCCGTTTGCCGGTCGATGAAAGTCCTGGCGTTTGCGGCCCCGTTCTCGCACACGACCACGGCGTCGGCGGAGGACTGCAAATACTCTCTCATGACGATGGAGAGCCGTACGACCGGCCGCTCGTCCTCGGGCCATTCGGCGGGGTGCGAGAACCTGACGGTATCGGAGCGAACCAGCAAATCGTTGGGCCACACGTCGCCGCTCATGACCGCAAAGATCGACCCCCTCGCATTCGCGAACCGGTCGAGGAGCTTTCGCGAGAAGACATGGTCATGGGCGCAGACGGACGGGCTTTCGAGGATCCACCGGCTGGCCTTCTCATGGTCTCCGCCCGCCTCGGGCACGATCGAGCTGAGGTTCATCGTATGATCCACCGAGGAGGGGCAGATCCGCGGACGGTTCGTGCAAGGGGCCGATCGCTTACAGGCTCTGACAAAAACCCAGACACCCTCTCTCTTTACAAGGCTCTGCCGGAGCCATTGTTGGAGACCGGAATATTCAGGAACGGCCGCCGAAACACTCTCCGTAATGTGATCGGACGAACGGAGGTTACGATGAGCCTGTTATTCGCCGCGACTACCCAGCCCGGCTTATCGCAATACTACATCGGTTGGGGCACGCTGTCGCTGATCAATGCCGGGCTGGCACAGTCCAAAGGTCATAGTGGCATGGCTTGGTGGATCATGTCCCTCATGCTCGGGCCTGTGGCCACCTTGATAATAGTTGCTTTACTTCAACCGCCGTCGGTGCTTCCCGGTTCGCCGAGCATCCCGCTTCCGGAGCATTCAGGCAAGCCTCCGGTCGATCCGGCCACGTTCGATGAGCTGGCCTGAATCTTACAGGCACTGACATAGCCGAGGTCACGTCAGAGTTTGTCAGTACCCCGCGGCCGACTTGGGGAACCGCGACGTGTCGACGTAGGTGTACGCGCCGCCGGTCGCCGTGGCCAGCCGCCGCAGGGGGGTGTTCTGGCCCATGTCGCGGCCGAGGCCGAACTCGATGGCCTGGATCCGGCTCTCCTTCGCCTCGCGCAGCAGGGTCTCGACGTTGTCGTTGGTCATCGACGCGGCGTCGGTCAGGAAGAAGATGACCTCGGGCCGATCGACGAGCGCCGTGCGCAGGGCGAGCAGGTGGTCGGTGCCGCCGAAGGGGGCGACGGCGGCGAGCTGGGCCCGCACCCGGGCCTTGTTGGCGGCGGTCGCCGGCATCAGGCCGCGGCGGCCCTGGGCGTCGGTCAGCTTGCGGGCGTTGAGGTCGTAGAACGTGACCGCGAAGTCGACGTCGGGCGGCAGGCGGTCGAGGCTCGCGAGCAGCTCGCGCTTGGCGATGTCCAGGGCGTTGCGGGTGCTCATGCTGCCGGAGCAGTCGATCACGTAGGCGAACGACCGCCCGTGCTCGCGGCTGCCGAAGAACTCGGTCCCCGGGCCGATCCCGCGACCGACCCCGCCGCCGGAGCCGCCGCCGCGACCTTCGCCGCCGCCGACCCCGGAGCCCTCCACGAGCCCCGCCCCCGTGGTCGGCAGGTCGGGCAGGTCGCGGGACAGGGCCGCGTCGGGCTTCACGACGCTCTGGGGCAGGATCTCGTTGAGCAGGGCGTCGGCCGTCGGGTCGCGGACCGGCTTGACCGCCGGCGCGTCGGTCGGCCTCACCGCCATGTCCGGGTCGCCCAGGCCGCCGATCTCCCCCGGCCCGCCGCCGCCTCCGGCTCCCGAGTCGGGCGGTCGGTCGGCGCGGTTGTCGACCGGCCCCAGGTCGCCGCGCATCGCCTTCCGCCCGGTGCCTTCGTCGGTCGGCGTCATGACCGCGGTCAACACCGTCAGCGAGGCGAGTGCCGCGAGGAGAACGTGGAACGCCGTCGACGTCAGCAGCGCCCGCGGGTCGGTGAGCGGCGTTCGCCCCAGCCGGGGCTCATGCGCGGTCGCCATCGTCGGCCTCCGGTTCGAGGAATTCGGGAGCGGGGCCCGGCGGGGCGGGGCGGCCCCGGCGTCGGCCTCGCCGGGCGTCCCGCCCGACCGGCGCGGCCAGGCTCCGCCAGGCGAGGAGCCCGGAGACCGCCGCCAGCCCGACGAACAATCCTACGGTCGCGATCGGCCCCGGCCAGTCGGGAAGCCGCGATTCCTCGGAAGCCGCCTCGACGCGGGTGCTCGGGGTTTCGACGCTCGGCGCGGCGGGGCCGACGATCAGGGGGGCGAGCCGATCGCCGCCGGCCTGGTAGCGGACCCGCCTCAGATACACGCCGGTGAACGACGCGGGCGTCCCCCTGGCGACGGCCTCGCCGCGTTCGGGGGCGGGGAAGAGGATGCAGAGCAGGTCGCCCGAAGGTTCCTCGATCCAGGCCTCGGCGAGCGCGGGGAAGCTGCCGACGGCGTCCTGGCGGAAGACCCGGACGACCCGGCCCGCGACGCGGACGCGCTTGCCGCGGAACTCGTCGGGGCGGTCCCAGAGCGTGCGGAAGGTCGCCGGCCGGGGCGGCGACGAATCGCCGGTCTTGCCGGCGAGCGCCGCATGCTCGGCCGCCAGGTCGCCCAGGCCGAGGGGGGCGTCGTCCTGCCACGCGTCGCTTCGGGGCGTCGCGGCGAGGAGCAGGGTCGCGACGAGCACGAGCCCCGACCGCGGCCTCATGGCGAGGTCCCCGCCGGGGCCAGGCGGACGGCGGCGACCCCGGAGGAGGAGCAGACGGCGATGATCCGCGCGGCGGGCTCGTAGAGCAGGCGGTCGTCGGCGATCAGGCGGACGCGCAGCGGGCGGTCGCCGAGCAGCTCGACGTAGCGGCGGAGCCGCTGGCCGAGCTGCGTCAGGTCGGGGACGGCCGCCTCGCCCAGGCGCAGGGACTTCAGGTCGCCGAGGTCGTCGGCCTCGGCGCGGATGAGCACGTCGTTCTCCAGGTCGACGTCGACGGTCCGCGACGTCGGCCGCGCCATCCCCCGCGGGGCGCTGGGGAGCGCGGCGGGGGTGGTCGGCAGGTGGAGGTCGATGTGGGTCTCGGCGGTCGGCGGCCGGAAGGTCAGGATGAAGAAGGCCAGGAGCTGGAACGCCATGTCGAGCATGGGCGCGACGGGGAAGTAGACGTCGTCGGGGGGGCCGGGGCGGTAGCGCCGCGTCCCCCGGAACTCGTCGTCCTCGGTCGCCGGGGTCGTCGAGAATTGCGGCGCGATGCTCACGGCGCCTCCCGGTTCAGGACGACCAGGCTGAAGTTGGCGAACCCTTGCGACTGGGCGTCGACCAGCGTCTTCCGCACCGCGCCGTACGACGCCTCGCGGTCGGCGCGGAGGACGACGACCGTGGGCAGCTCGCCGCCGGGGTCGGGACCGTTGAATTGGAGACGTAGGGTCGGGACGTCGGACCGGGCCGCGTCGGCGGCCGGCGTCGTCTGGAGCAGTTCCAACCCGGAGCGGCGCGCATCGGCCTGGCGCCTCCACCACGCCGACGCGGCGTCGCCCTGGAGGACCTGGCCGTCGGCCAGCAGGCTCCCCCGGGCGTCGATCGCCGCCGCGAGCCGATCGAGCGCCAGGTCGACGCCGGGGAGGGCGGCGGGGGCGACCGGCAGCCGCACGGCGCGGGTCTCGCCCTCGATCTGGTTGCCGAAGTGGATCAGCATCATGAAGAACGTGATGAGCTGGAGGACCAGGTCCAGCAGCGGCGTCAGGTTCGGGTTCAGGGCGTGCGAGGGGGACGAGCGCGACATGGCGGGCGGCCTCGTCCGGGGTTCACTCGGGATGCGCGGGCGGCAGAGCCGAGCGCGGCCCCGGGACGCTCGACGCCGCCAGCGCGGCGTTGAGCGCGAATGGATGCGGGTGCGAGCCCGGCCCGGCGGGCGCGGGGGCGGGCGGGGCGGGCTCCTGGGCCTTCACGCCGGGGGCGAACTGTTCGAGCAGGGGCTCGGCGGCCATCTCGGCCTCCAGCGACATCCGCGCGATGCGGTTGCGGAAGAGGGCGTAGAAGTAGATCGCCGGGATCGAGATCGCGATCCCTTCGAGGGTCGCGAACAGGGCGGTCGAGATGCCCTCGGCGAGCAGGCTGGCCTGGGGCGCGGTCCCCTTGGTGGCGATGACGCGGAAGGCCTTGATCATGCCGTAGACGGTCCCCACCAGGCCGATCATGGGGCCGAGGGTGCCGACGGTGGCCAGGTAGGTCGTGCGGTGTTCCATCTCCATCGTGGCGTCTTCGTTGGCCATCTCCATCGCCCGACGCGCCGGGGCGACGCCCGCGGGGAGCTTCTGGACGCCCGCGGCGAGCACGCGGGCGAACAGCGAACGGTCGGCCATGAGCCGGGTGTACGCGTCGCCGAACCGCTTCTGATCGAGCAGCTCGCGGGTCTCGCGCACGAGGCTCCTCGGCGCGGCGGCCGAGGTCCGGTAGTGGATGGCCATCCAGACGATCAGGGCGACGAGATAGAACGACATCACCGTGATCAGAACGCCGATCAGCCCCGACGCGCGGATCATCCAGCGCAGGAACGACTCGTCGCCCGATTGGTCGCCGGCCGCCGCCGGCGCCGAGTCGACGGCCTTCGCGGCCGTTCCCGGGGCGTCCTGGGCCGTCGCCCGCTGGGGGGCGAGGCCGAGCCAGACCGCCAGCAGCCCGATCCCGAGCCAGGACGCGATCGCCCCCGCCCGGCCATGCCGTGATTCCATCGCCGCCGGACCTCCCGCCTTCGACGTCTGCCGCCCGCCCATCCCACCTTACTCGATCGCCCCGGTTGGGACAAACGCAACCCCGGCCGGCCGTTCCCGGGGCCCGGCGCGACCCGGGCGATGCGCAGGCCTTTCCTATTTCAGCGATTTCGCCGAGGTCCCCGGCCCGCCGTCGAGCCCCCTCGGGGGCCGGGGCGCAACGAAGCGGGCCTCCCGGCTCGCGGTGGAGCGGGGAGGCCCGAGGGTTTTCAGCTCATGTCGTCTCGTCGAGCGGACGGTCGACCGAGGGGGTTCAGCGGCCGGCGCCGACCTCTTCGAAGGTGGTCTCGGCGGCGGCGGACATCTCCTCGCCCATCTCGCGAAGCTCCTTGCTTTCGGTCTTCGACCGCCACACGGCCCAGGCGACGCCGGCGATGCAGAAGACGCCGACGACGTACAGGGCCCAGGCGTACTCGCCCTTGCCGACGGCCAGGATCGTGGGGATGGCCAGCAGGCTGACCATGTTCATGACCTTGATCAGCGGGTTGAGCGCCGGGCCGGCCGTGTCCTTCAGGGGGTCGCCGACGGTGTCGCCGGTGACGGCCGCCTTGTGCCTCTCCGATCCCTTGCCGGTGGAGGCGGTGCGGGGCTCGTCTTCGATGAGCTTCTTGGCGTTGTCCCACGCGCCTCCGGCGTTCGACATGAAGACGGCCAGCAGCTGGCCGACGATGATCATGCCGGCGAGGAAGCCGCCGAGCGCCTGGGGGCCGAGGAAGATGCCGACCATGATCGGCACCAGGATGGCCAGCAGGGCGGGGCCCACCAGCTCGCTCTGGGCGGCCGAGGTGCAGATGTTGACCACGCGGCCGTAGTCGGGCTTCTTGACGCCGGCCCAGATGTCCTTGTCGCGGAACTGGATCCGGCACTCCTTGACGATCAGGAACGCGGCGCGGCCCACGGCGCGGATCAGCATCGAGCTGAAGAGCAGGGGCACGACGCCGCCGATCAGGGCGCCGATGAAGACCATCGGGGCGGCGACCGAGAGCTTGCCGGCCTCGTTCAGGTAGGCGTTCAGGGGCATCGTGGCCACCTTGTCCTCGCTGCCCACCGCGACGACCGCGATGAAGCTGGAGAACAGGCTCACCGCCGCGATGACGGCCGAGCCGATGGCGATCCCCTTGGTCTCGGCCTTGGTGGTGTTGCCCACCGCGTCGAGGTCGGCCAGGATCTGGCGGGCGCGGTTGTAGTTGACCTCGCCCATCTCCTCCTTGTCGTAGCCCATCTCGCCGATGCCGTTGGCGTTGTCGGCCACCGGGCCGAAGACGTCCATCGAGATCGTGTTGCCGGTCAGGGTCAGCATGCCGATGCCGCACATCGCCACGCCGTAGGCCACGAACAGCGGGCTCGCCCCGTCGTAGATGACCACCGAGAGGAAGATCGCGCCCGCGATGACCAGGGTCGCCACCACCGCCGACTCGTAGCCGACGGCCAGGCCCTGGATGATGTTGGTCGCGTGGCCGGTCTGGCAGCTCTTGGCCAGGCTCTTCACCGGCTCGTACTGGGTGTGGGTGTAGTAGCTCGTCACCTTGTTCAGCGAGATCGCCAGGATGATGCCGATGAGGCAGGTCCAGGCGGGCCGCAGGTCCAGGCCCTTGACCAGGCCCAGGTCGGCCCAGAACGGCTGGGCGGCGAGGATCGGGCCGGTGTAGCCCGCGGTGAAGTCCTTCAGCGAGACGCCCGAGGCCAGGGCCGTCTCGCGGGCCGCGGCGAATTCCGAGGTCACGTTGTAGCCGTAGGCGGCCTGGGGATAGCTGTGGATGTAGGAGTCGTCGAAGTGCAGGTAGGCCAGGCCCAGGGCCATGAAGCCGGCGACGCTGATCATCGAGCCGATCACGAAGCCGCGGTGGACCGAGTGCAGGGCCTCGTCGCTGGTGCTGTCGACGCCGGCGCGGACGCTGTAGGTGCTGATGATCGAGCCCAGGACGCCGATGGCCCGCACGAGCAGCGGGAAGATGACGCCCTTGTGGCCGAAGCTGGCGTAGCCCAGGATCATCGCCGCGACGATCGTGACTTCATAGCTCTCGAAGATGTCGGCCGCCATCCCGGCGCAGTCGCCGACGTTGTCGCCGACGTTGTCGGCGATCGTCGCCGCGTTGCGGGGGTCGTCCTCGGGGATGTTCGCCTCGACCTTGCCCACCAGGTCGGCGCCGACGTCGGCCGCCTTGGTGTAGATGCCGCCGCCGACCCGCATGAACAGGGCCAGCAGCGTGCCGCCGAAGCCGAAGCCCAGCAGCACCTCATAAGCCTTCTCGCCGAAGATGATGAAGATCGCGGTGCCGCCCAGCAGGCCCAGGCCGTCGGTCAGCATGCCGGTGATCGTGCCCGTGCGATAGCCGAGCTGCATCGCGTTGCCGTAGCTCGTCCGGGCCGCGGCGGCCACGCGGAGGTTGCCCCGCACCGCCAGGTTCATGCCGACGAAGCCGACCAGCCACGAGAACAGGGCGCCCACGAAGAACGCCACCGCCCGGCCCACCTGCACCGCGCCCGAGGCCTGGGCCGTGAAGTACAGGATCAGGGTCAGCAGGAAGATGAGCGGGAAGAGGGCCTTCGCCTGCCTCATCAGATAAGCCCACGCCCCCTCGCGGACGGCGTCGGCGACCTCGCGCATCTTGGCCGTCCCCTGGTCGGCGCCCAGGACCTGGCCGACCAGCATCCCCGCGTAGGCCAGGCCGGCCACCGCGATCAGGAGCGTCAGGATGAGGCCCACCTTCTCGGACGTCGCATACTTGGTCATCGGCTCGAACAGCACGACGGAGTGCTCTTCGGCCGCGGCCGGCGCCGGGGCCGCGACGACCGCGGCCGGCGCGACGGCCGGCGGCGCCGGCGCGGCCTCTTGCGCAGCGACCAGTGCGGGGCCCATAAACATCGCGGCCGCCAAGGCCAGCGACCTGAAGCCAATGCAGGGGTGCATGATCCCAATCTCCGGATTTTTCTAAGGTTTTTGAACCGTCGGCTTCGACGGTTGATCGAAGCTGAGGTTGGCTCGGGGCTTTGCCGCCCATGGCCCATTGCAGGCCGAAGTCTCGCGAACCTGAGATGTCGCGGGGGTGGCGTCCAGCCTGGATCCGGCGGCATCGACGCCGCCGGCGGAAGGCCGGCTCCTCACCTTAATTGATTCGTCACGCTTCGCGTCGTTTCTCGAAGTGCGACGAAGTGATTCTGATCCGATTAGACACCACATCGACCGCTTCCGGAAGGGGGATCAGTCGAAATTCGCGAGAATTCGGCCCCCGCCCGCGGCCGCGAAGCCGCCCCGCGACCGCGTCGGCCCGGCCGATATCCATGCAAGTCTAAATATCGGAATGTTTTGGGCCTAGGCCCGTGTGGGCTTGGCGTACGCGGGCGCGCGGCCGGGCGGCGTCGAACGTCCGCATCCGTCCCCGAAAAATCCCCGCCGGGGGCCCGGCGGGCCAGGCCGGGGGCCGGGTCGTCGAATCCGAGACGTTCATAAGAGTCGCTGACGATTTCAAAACATACGTCGCGGGCGAGTCGTTCGACTTCTGCGAAAAGTCCACCGTCGCCGATGCAGACGCAGAAGCCGCCGCGCCGGCCGGCCGGATCGTCAGCTTGTAGACCGGCGAGGACGACGCGGACGTGCCGGGGTCGCCGAGGTAGACCATCTGGAAGTAGTGGTCGCCCGGAGCGAGAGCGGTCGTCGCCAGGGTCGCGGCGATCCGGCCCCCCGCGTCGGCCGCGACCTGCTCGAACGCGATCGGCCGGCCGCCGTCCAGGAACATGACGCCGCCGAAGGGAAGGATGACGGTCCCGGAATATCCGACGAACGCCGTCAGAGTCACGAGCGAGCCCGCCGCCGCCTCGGTGGGGAGCGCGACCGACAGGCTCGACGACCCGCGCACCACGGTCAGCGGGGCGGCGGACGACGCCGCCCCGAAGCGGACGCCGTCGCCGTCGTACGAGGCCGTCACCCCGTGGGCGCCGACCGCGAGCGTGGTGGGGAGCGAGAACGTCGCCCGGCCGTCGACCAGCGGGGCGGTCCATTCATTCGACTCGATCGCCAGGCGGATCGTCCCGCCGGGCGTCGCGCCGCCGGCCATCGCCGAGCCCGCGACGACGACGATCCGGAGCGGGTCGCCGACCCGCCGAGGGTTGTCATACTCGTGGATGACCAGATCGACCTTTTGCGGCACGACGGCGAGGCTCGCCGCGTCGGAGGTCGCGACGACGCCCCCGTGCGCCGTGAACGCCGCCCGGAATCGCTTGCCGGAGTCGCCAGGCCCGGCCCGGAACGCGAGGACGAGTCCGTTCGCGCCGGGGACGTCGGCCCACGTGAGGCCGCCGTCGCCGCTGACCTGCCATCGCGCCGAGGCGAAGGCCCCGCGGGCCTCGGCGGTGAACGTGGCGACGGCGTCGACGAGCACCGCCTGTTCGGCGGGCGAGACGGTCGCCCCGGCCCGCGCGTCGAGGTAGGCGTACACGACGCCTCGCGAGTGGCCGTCGACCGTGGCGGGCCGGAAGGCCGTGACGAACAGGACGCCGCCGGCCGCGAAGGTCGTCGCGCCGAAGTTGTCCTCCGCCGCGCCGCCGGCCTCCGTCAGCCGCGCGACGTACGACCACGACGCGCCGGATCGCTCGAAGACGTGCACGGCTCCTTCGCGCCTCAGGCCGTCCACGGCGGCCTCGTGCGCCGTGGCGACGATCGTCGCCCCGTCGGGGGTGAAAGCGAGCTTGGCGCCCCCGAGCGTGCCGGAGCCGACCGGGTCGTCGGCGTAGGCGTCGGGCGGGGTCAGGACGTCGGTCCGCGTCCACGTCGAGCCCGATCGGCTCAGGACGAGGATCGCCGGCCGCGCGTCGGTCGCGGCGGCGCCGACCGTCGCCCCGGCGATCGCAGTCGCCCCGTCGGGGCTGAGGGCGGCCCGGCCGCTGAGCGACAGGACGCCGCCGAAGGTCCTCGCGTTGAGGAAGAGGTCCCGCGTCCAGACGCCCGCCGTCGCGGAATAGATCGCGGCCAGGCCCCCGCTCGGCGGCGTCAGCGCGGAGATCAGCAGCGTGGCGCCGTCGGCGGCGAGCTCGACCCCCACCGTGGCGTCGACGGCGACGGTCGTCCCCTCGGCCGGTTCGAGCTCGGTCGCCTGCGTCCAGCCGTCGTCCCCGCGGGCGAAGACGTAGGCCGAGACCTTGTTGGGGAGCTGCGCGGCCCCGCCGCCGCGCTCGGCCCCGACCGCGACGACCCGGCCGTCGCCGCTGATCGAGGTCGAGTATCCGAAGCGATCGCTCGCGCGGCCGTCGGACGCGGTCAAGATCCGGGCGAGCGCCCACTCTGCGCCGGTGCGCGCGTAGACGTAGACGGCCCCCTGCGACGTCCGGCCGCCGACGGCCGTCAACGGCGCCCCGACCGCGAGCGTCGAGCCGTCGGCGCTCATGGCGACGTCGAAGCCGAAGTACTGGGCCTCGGGCGCCCAGAGCCGGGCGGTGAGCGACCAGGCGTCGCCCGACCGGACGAAGACCGAGACCGATCCCGACCCGCCGGCCGTCGGGTCGACGACGCCCTGGTACGCGCCGACGGCGAGCACGCCGCCGTCGGCGGACGCCGAGATCGACTGGCCGAAGCCGTCGTCGAGCCCCGCCGTCAGCGAGGTCAGCAGTTCGAACGGCTGGCTCGCCGGCCCGGCGTCGAACGCGGAGAGCGAGCCTCCGGGGGCGTCCGACGCCGCGATCGACGGCGGCGGGGCCGAGGCGGTCGAGCCCGCGGCGCCGATCGCCCCGGCCGCGCCCGATGGGACCTCCGCCCCCGCCGGCCCGACCGTCAGGACGTACACGCCCGAAGACGTGGCGAGGGTCCGGTAATTCCCCAGGTAGACGAGCTGCAAGTAATGCGGGCCCGCCGCGAGCTGAGCCGTGCTGAACGTCGCCACGTAGGCGCCTTCGGCCTGTCGGACGAGCTGTTCGAAGCCGATCGGCTGCCCGCCGTCCAGGAACATGACCCCGCCGGGCGTCGCGTAACCCTCGGGCGCCCATTGGACCACGGCGGCGGTCAACGTCACGGTCGAGCCGAACGCCGACTGGCTCGGGATCGCGACGCTCATCCGGGACGCCCCATTCTGCACGACGAGCGGATCCAGGTCGGCCTCGACGGCCCCGGCGTAGGCGTCGCCGCCGTAGGAGGCGTGGAACGCATAGGTCCCCGGGTCGAGCGTGTCGGGGAGATCGAAAGCGGCCTGGCCGCCGACGAGCGTCGCGGTGAGCTGGAGCGGGCCGACGGAGACGCGTACGACCCCCCCGTCGGGCGCGGCCAGGCCGGGCACGCCCGTGGAGACGCCGACGGTGATCGTCATCGCCTCGCCGATACGCCGAGGGTTGGCGCCCAGAGCGACCGCGATGGTCGACGGCGCCGGCTGCAGGTCGAGGGTCGCCGGGTCGCTCGCCGCGACGTCGGCCGGGTCGCCTCCCGCGAACACGGCGCGGACCTGCCGGCCGCTCCGGCCGGGTTGCGTCGCCATGTCCAACCAGGTCCGGGTCGTCCCGCCGATCGTGACCGCCCGGTCCCCGCCGGCGACGTCGAGCCAGGTCGCGCCGCCGTCGTCGCTGGATTGCCAGGCGACCGAGAGGCCGGGGGCGTCCGCGGACGCCGCGAATACGGCCGTCTGGCCGACGTACACGTCCACGTCGCCGGGCTGGTCGACGACCGTGAATGACGCCGTCGCGCCGAGCGTCGCCGATGCCGCGAGGTCGGCCAGACCGGGAGGACCCGCCGTCAGGCCGAATGCCGGCGCGAGGCGGACCTCCATCGGCTCGAGCGTCGGCCGCATCCGACGCGGCGGCCGCCGGCCGGCGGAGCGTCGGGGCGAAAGGGCGGGGCCGAGGTCCCGCCGCGTCATGCGATGATCGTCCATCGGGGATAAGCCTGTGGGAAGGACGAAAGATCGTATCCTGCTTATTCAAGCTGAATGATGCTACCATGAGGTCAAGCAGGATTCCATGAACATTCTGCGCTTCTGCGGCGGTTCGGGGCCGTCGGCTCCCTGATGAACTTCGCGATTGACGTTCTCGAAACCGGGGCCGGCGATTAGGATTCGCCGATCCATCGGATGGATCTTTTCGACTCGAGGATGAGACGACCCCGGCGACGCGCCGGGCGGCCTCGTCCGCCCGTTCGCTTGGGGAGACCCCTCGGATCATGGCGCACCCGGACGAGCCAGGCTCGGGAGACGGCTGGAACAGGGCCCCGCGCATCCGTCGCGACGCCGCCGACGCGCGGCCGGCCCCCGAGGTCCCCGCGTCCGAGCGCCGGCGACCCTGGCTGCTGGGGCTGACGGCGATCCTGATGGTCGTCTTCTCGGCCCCGCCCCTGACCAACTTAGTCCGCGGCGAGCCGAACAAGGACTACAGCCTCTGGTACCAGGTCGGCGCCGCCATGCGCGACGGCCTGGAGATCTACCCCGACCCGGACGCCAACCGGCTCTTCCCGTTCATGTATCCGCCGTCGGCCGCGGCGCTCCTGGGGTACGTCAGCTACCTCGGCCCCTACGCGACGGGCGTGCTGCTCGTCCTGGCGCATTCCCTGGCGTGGCTCGGGGCCGTGCTGCTCTCGGTCCGGCTGGCGACGGCCGGCGGCGCGGGTATGCGGAACCCGATCCTCTACGTCGTCCCGTCGCTCGTGATCATCGCCCTGATCCACAATACGTACCTGCTCGGTCAGCCGAACCTGACGCTGCTGATGCTGCTGCTTGCGGCCTTCCTCTGCCTCCAGAAGGGCCGGGACGGTTGGGCGGGGGTGCTGGTGGCGACGGGCGCGGCGATCAAGGCGTTCCCGATCCTGGCGCTGGGGTACTTCGTCTACCGGCGGCGGTGGCGGGCGTCGGCGGCGACCGTGGTCGCGCTGGCGGCCTGGCTGCTGGTCGTCCCGCTGGCCTTCCGCACGCCCCCGCAGGCGGTGCGCGACGTCAAGGTCTGGGCGGGCGGCATGCTCTTCACCTACAACAAGCAGGGGATCGCGCAGCGGCCCTTCCGGTCGTTCAGCTACAAGAACCAGTCGATCATGGCGATGGCGCACCGCCTGCTGCGCGACGTGCCGGCCGACGGCGAGGCGGTCCTGGCGAAGCGCGTCGCCGCGATCCGCCGCGAGCGCAAGGTCGGCGAGTCCGACGGCGTCCGCCGCGACGGATCCTTCGACCTGAAGACGATGCTGACCGCCCCGCCGCAGGGCTCGACCGCGCTGGCGACCGCCTTCGCGGGCATCGACGAGGACCTCAAGAAGGCCTGGAAGGTGAACGTCGCCTCGTGGGATTTCCGCTCCGTGACGCTGGCGACGCTGGCCGGCATGGCGGCCCTCGGCCTGTTCACCCTGGCCGTGCTGCCTCGCGACCGCGAGCGGACGCCCCGGACCGACGCGCTCGAGTTCGCCCTCGTCACCCTCCTGATCGTGATGTTCTCGCCCCTGTCGTTCAACTACGCGTTCGTCTGGCTGATCTACCCGGCGACCGTCGCGTTGAACGAGGCCTTCGAGCATCCCGCGGCCGATCCCCGCCGCCGCGCCATCGGCCGCGCCTGGCTCGCCCTGATCCTGCTCCTGCCGGCCACGGCGATCGCCTTCCCGCTCTACGCCCAGGCCTACGGGAACCTCTTCGTCCCCGCGCTGCTGCTCGTCTTGACGCTGGGATGGACCCTGCACGAGGTGCGTCGCGAGTCGAAGGTCGACGAGACGGCCCCAGCCCGACGGAACGCCGACTCGACCCGGCTCGCCGCCGGCGCCGAAACCTCCCCGGCCTGATGGGGCGGCGCTGTTCACGGGGCGGACGGGCTCGGTAGAATCGCGGCGCGGCGACCATGCGACGATCGTCCCCGAAGCCCTCAGATGAGGCGTCCGACGATGGCGGAATACCTCGCCTCGATCGCGTTCGTGTCGGCGCTCGTCCACCTCGCGATCCGTCGGTACGTCGTCGCCAGCGTAATGGGAGCGGCCCTCGGCACGGCGGCGACCATGCTCGTCGAGGCCGCGAGGGTCGACTTCCAGGTGAAGCCCGGGTGGGTTGCGCCCCTCTTCCTCGTCGGCTTCGTGGTGGCCTTGCCCGCCGGCTTTCTCGCCGGCGTCCCCTTCCGGCTCTGGCGAAACCATCGCAATGCGAGCCGCGCCGAACCCGGTCGAAACCAGCCTGTGGCGATGGCGGCCCGGTGGAGGAACTTGACCTCGTCGGGTGCGTGGTCGTCGCGATCGCCGAAGAGCTAGCCGATACCCGGGGCGAACCCGTCCGAATCAGGGATTCGCGGCCTCGCACGCCGCCTCGCGGATGGCCTTGGTCGTCCCGCCCCACATGCCTTCGAGGGCCGTGTTGGAGAGGCTGACGACGGTCAGCTTCCGCACGGGGTCGACGAACCAGTAATGGCCGTAGACGCCGCCCCACTGGTAGGAGCCGGCCGAGAGCGGCGTCTGGGCGACGGCGGGGTCGGTGACGACGGCGACGCCGTAGCCGAAGGCCCATCCGGGGCCGCTCGCCACGCCGGTCAGGTCGCCGGTCTGGGGGCTCGTCATGGCGCGGGCCGTCTCGGGCTTGAGGATCGGGCCGCCGCCCTTGCGGATCGCCTCCAGGAGCGTCAGGACGTCGCGGGCCGTGCCGATCATGCCGCCGCCGCCCGAGGCGTACGAGGTCGGATCGAAGGCCCGGCCGGGCTCGAAACGGACGCCCGCGCCGTCGCCGAACGGGACGACCTGGACGGCCGCCATCCGCGCAGGTTCGGGCGAGCCGTCGACGTAAGGGACGACCAGCCGCGCCGGGGGCGGGTAGAAGAACGAAGCGTCCTTCATCCCCAGGGGGCCCGTCACGGTCCGCTCGACGAGCGTCGGCAGCGGGTCGCCGCCGGCGCGCGACACGACCGCGCCGAGGACGTCGGTCGCCAGCGAGTAGCGCCAGGCCGTCCCGGGCTCGAAGAGCAGGGGGGCGGAGGCCAGTCGCCGCAGGTTCTCGTCGAGCGTCAGGCCGGGCTGGTCGAGGCCGTCGGAAACCCCAGCGCGGTGATACGGCCCGTCGGCCGGCTCGGCGAAGCCGTAGCCGAGCCCCGAGGTGTGCGTCAGCAGATGGCGGACGGTAATCGCCGGCGCGCGGCCGTCGGCGAGCCTGGGACGGAAGCTGGGCAGCCATTTCGTCACCGGGTCGTCCAGGCTCAGGCGTCCCTCGTCCACCAGGGCCAGCGCCGCGGCGCTGACGATCGGCTTGGTCACGGACGCCAGCCGGAAGACCGCGTTCTCCCGCATCGGCCGACCGGCCTCGCGGTTCGCCATCCCGACCGCCCGATGATAGACGACCTGGCCGTCGCGGGCGGCGAGCACGACCGCGCCGACGATCCGCTTCTCCTCGATGGCCCGCTCCAGGACCGTATCGAGCCGCGCGACGATCGGGTCGGGAGGGGCGGCCGACGTCGCGCCGGCGGCGAGTAGGCAAGCGAGCAGCGCCCCGAGGCGCAGGGCGAGGTCCGAGGCGAGGCGGTGTTTCGGCGAGATGCGAATCATGGGTCGAGTTGTTCCTGAATCGAGGTGCGGGCCGATCCCGGATGCAGCCGCATGGGCGGCTTCGCAGATGGCGGCGACTTTATCAGAATCCTTTTTCGGCCGCACGATGACGCAAGCGGGCCCGCCGGCGGCGACGCAAGCCCGGCGCAACCTCTCTTGATCGTCATTCCGCCCGGCTTGGCATTGCCTTTTTCGGGGGGTTCGCCAAGAATGCCGCGACCTGCTGGCGATGCACCTCCCATGTTGACGGCGGCCCGCAACGGGCCGGGACGGATCCAGGATCTGGGGAATCGAGACGCATGAAAGACGTCGTGCGACATGATGGCGCGGGCCGAGCGTGAAGACGTCGGCCCCGGCACGCGGGCGGTAATGGATGACGCCGCGGGCCGGATGCGGGGGGTGTACGGAAACAGGGCTGGCCGGCAAGGCAAGGAGGCGATGCCCATGGCACGCTGGTTCGTCGATCGTCTGCCTCAGCGGGGGATCCCCTCGGTGAGCCTCAGGAGGCTTCTCCCGGAGGCGAAGTTCGTGGGATGCCCCGACTGGGAGGTCACCGGCTGCGCCGTGGACCACCGCCGCCTCGACCCCGGCCAGGTGTTCGTCGCGGTCCGCGACGCTCGCTACGACGGCCACGGCTACGTCCGGGAGGCCCTCGACCGAGGCGCCGCGGGGGTCGTCGTGGAACGCGAGGTCCCCGAAGCGGGCCGGCTCCAGGTGGTCGTCGACGACGCCCGGGCGGCCCACGCGCGGCTCTGCCAGGCGCTGGCCGGCGACCCGTCGGAACGGCTCGCCACCCTGGGCGTCACGGGCGTCTACGGCAAGACGGTCGTCAGCCTGATGACCCGGGCGATCCTCGACGCCGCGGGCCTCCGCTGCGGGCTGGTCGGCGGCAACGGCTGGTCCGACGGCCTCGTCGCCAGGCCGCCGGGCGCGGGTTCGAGCGTCGCCGAGCCGGCCGGGACGTGGCCGGGGGGCGCGCCCGGCCTGGCGTCGATCCTCTCGTACATGGTCGAGCAGAAGTGCGAGGCCGGCGTGATCGAGATCGGGGCCGAGGCCCTGGACTCGCGCTGCCTCGAAGGCGTGACCTTCCAGGCCGCCGTGGCGACCGACCTGGCCCTGCCCCCCGGCTCCCCGGCCGAGGCCGCCCAGCGGCGGCGGCGGGCGAAGGCCCGGCTCTTCCGCAAGATCGCCCCCGGGGGCGCGGCGGTGGTCAACGACGACGACCCGGATTCGGAGATCCTCGGCGGCCTGAACCTGGACGCCCGCCGCGTGAGCTTCGGCCTCGAACGGCCGGGCCGGGTAGACGTCTCCGCGGTCGTCGCCCGCTCCGACGCATCGGGCTCGCGGTTCCTGCTCCAGGGCTTCGACCGCGCCGCGTGGGTCGACCTCCGGCTGGTCGGCGTGCGGCACGTCGGCCACGCCCTGGCCGCCGCGGCGCTGGCCTGGTCGCTGCACGTCGACCGCGACGCCGTCGTGGCCGGGCTGGAGAGCGTGGCGGGCGTCGCCGGCTATCTGGAGGCGATCGACGAAGGCCAGGACTTCGACGTCCGCGTCGACGGTGCCCGCACCGCGACGCCGCTTTCGCAAGCGCTCACCGCCCTGCGATCGGTGGCCGCCGGCCGCATCCACCTCGTGCTGAGCGCCGAGGGGGGCCAGGACCGCGCCACGCGGCGGGCCCTGGCGCACGTCGCCGAGACCGCCGCCGACCGCGTCGTCCTGACCCTGGGCGACCCCCGCGCCGAGGACCCCGACGGCGTGCTCGACGACGTCCTCGGGGGCTTCCGCCGGCCGGGCAAGGTGCAGGTCGAGCCCGACCGCCGTCGCGCGATCGAATCGGCCCTGTCCGACGCCCGCGAGGGCGACGCCGTGCTGATCGCCGGCAAGGGCCGCCACGCCTACCAGATCTTCGCCGACCGGGTCGTCCCCTTCGACGACTTCGCCGTCGCCCGCCGCTTCCTGAACGGCCGCCAGGCCCGCGCCGCCGTAACCCGCCGGGCCTGAGCCCGGCCCTCCTCAGCGCTTCAGGTCGACGATCGGGCAGCCGATCGCCTCGACCCGGGGCTCGGCGACGGGGCGGCCTTCGAGGACGGCGTCGATCGCACCGCGAAGGTCGCGGCGGCCGGGCTCCGGTCGCTGCCGCCCCAGCTTGCCGAAGCGGTCGTCGATCCGGCCGCGATAGGCGATCGCCCCGTCCGCCGCGATCACCGCGGCCTCGGGGGTGGTCGTCGCGCCGGTGCGACCGACCAGAACGTGGTCGCCGTCGAGCAGGATCGGCAGGTCGATCGCGTGCTCCCGGGCGTGACCCGCGGCCCTCGCCGACGACACGTCGGGATCGACGTGGACGAGCAGGAAGCTCACGGGTCGGCCGGCGTAATCGCGGGCGATCCGGCCGATCTCGGGGGCGTACTGGTTCGCGACCGGGCAATCGGGGGCGACGAAGAAGAGCACGTTCGCCTTCGTCCCCTCGGCAGGCCGGAGCGGCCGCCAGCCCCGGCCGGAGAGGTCCTTGATCGTCGGGTCGGTCGCCGCCGGCGCGGACCCCGAGGGGGCGTCGCCGGGCGGCAGCAGGCGTCGGAGCCCTTCCCGGATCCCGCCGCCGCCGCGAGCTTTCAAGAACTCGTCGAGTTTGAGCGCGCCGTCGCGGTCGGCGTCGAGCAGGCCCATGAAGGGGCGGAGCCGCTCGGGCACCTCGTCGCGTTGCAGCTTGCCGTCGCGGTCGGCGTCGAGCACGTGGAAGATCGTCGCCATCCGCTCGGGATCCATGTCCCGGAGCGGGTTGCCGCCGGGCCGGCCGCCGCCGAACAGCGTCGGGGCGCGATAGCCGGCGGCGTCCGCCTCGTCGACCGCGACGAAGACGAGCGTGACCGCCCCCATCTCGTCCGTCGAGGCCTCGCCCCAGCGCACGTGCACCGGGGGATTCGACGGGTTGCGGGGGTTGTCCTTCGAGTTGTCGTACACCAGGGTGGTGCGGACGACGGTCCCCTTCGGCAGCCGCACGGGCTCCGCGTAGTTGTAGCGTCCCTGCCAGTTGAAGTCCCAGTCTTCGATGGCGAACAGCTTCCGCTCGCCGCCGTCGGGCAGCTCGGCGACCGCCTTCATCGTCTTGCAGAGGTAGTGCGCATGGCCGCCGACCGCGACGACGTCGACGTCGAAGGGGGCCTGCCATTCGCCGCGGATCGTGAACGCCTTGTCGCCCGGCTCGATCCCGCGCCCGCCCAGCTCGGTCGCGATCCCGAACGCCATCGGCGCCTGCACCCCCATGAGCTTCTTCTTGGGCGGCTCCTTGGCGAAGTAGAGGCCCAGGCTGGTCTGCTCGCGTTCCGGCTTGCCCGAGGGGTGGAAGTGCATCTGCACGACCAGGTCCGACCCCTTCGCGAGAGGGAAGGCCAGGCCCTGCGGCAGGTGGCGGGGCGTGGCCCCCACGGCCCAGCCGCCGAGCGAGCCAGTGCGGGGGAAGCCCATCCGCCCGAAGCCCAGGCCCGGGTCGGCCTCGTCCAGCTTGCGGGCCGAGCCGGTCGAGTCGAGGAAGTAGAGCGCGTGGTGGACCACCGCCCGCGCCGTGGGGCGGATCTCGACGGCCGTGACCCAGCGGTCCTCGGACTGCTCCAGCGGCAGGACGAACATCCGGTACACGTCGGGCCCGTCGGCGGGGACGTCGAACGCCTCGGGGAGCGTGACGACCAGGTCCGGCTCGCCGAGCGCCCAGCCGCCTTCGCGGAAACGAGGCGTGGGGGGCGTCTTCTCGGCCGGCCCCTCGGCCATGCCCGATTCCACCCAGCGGTCGATCAGGGCGACCTGCTCCTCGGTCAGCCGGCGCTCGTCCTGAAAATGGCCCCAGCCCTTCGCGGGCGGCCACGGGGGCATGTAGCCGCTCTTCGCGACGTCGCGGATGAGCGCCCCGCGCTTCTTCACGTCCCGGTAGCTCATGAGCGAGAACGGCGTCCCCTCGCCCGGCCGATGGCACGAGGTGCAGTTGTCGAAGACGATCGCCGCCACGTCCTCGGCGAAGGTGGGCGGGGCCGGCCTCGGATCGTCCCCGGCCGCGACGGCGGCCGAGGCCAGGAGGGTCGCGATCGCCGCGACGAGGCGGATCGATCTGGAGGGATGCAGGTTCGCCATGTCTTTCGCCCTTTAAGAAGAGTCGGCCGACGCCGCGGTTTTTCGACGCCTCCTACCCTGGAGAACACGGGAAACCCGGTTTGGTTCCGCGGCCGCCGGAAATGCGGCCCGACGGCCGAGCCGCGTCACGGCTTCTTCGCCGGCTCGGGGTCCGCGACGGACGTGTGGTCGTGGACGATCTTCCAGCCGTCGGGGAAGCGCCGGAGGATCAGCGTGAAGAGGCCGTGGGGCTCGGCGCCGTCGGGCATCACGAGGTGCCAGCCGCCGCGCGCCATCGCGGCGTCGGGGCCGAGGGTCTCGACTTCGAGGCCTGAGAAGTCGAGCTTACCCATCGCGCGGCCCTCGGCCTTGTAGCGCGCGTGGTAGCGGTCGCGGGTCGGCCGGAAGCCGACGGTCTTCGTCCCGCCGGACTGGAAGACGAGGTCGGGCGAGTCCCAGTAGGTCGTCAGGAAGCCGTCGAGGTCGCCGGCGTTCCAGGCGGCTTCCTGGCGGGTCAGCACCTCGCGGACGTCGTGCGCGGGGTCGTGCTCGACGGCCGGAGTGGCGGCCTGGCCGACGGACGTCGGGTTGCGCAGGACGTAGAACCGGCCGTCCTCGGCGCCGCCCAGGAAGTCGGGGACGCCGTCGGCGTCGAAGTCGACGACCGTCGGGCTCACGTCGTGGCCTTCGATGTTCCGGTTCGACAGCAGTCCCGCGTTGCGGAACGTCCAGCCGCCGTCGCGCGAGCCCTCCTGGCGGTAGAAAAGGGCGTTGGCGGCGTTGAGCAGCAGGTCGAGCTTGCCGTCGCGGTCCCAGTCGACGACGCAGATTTTACGCCGGCCGCTGCCGCCGGCGGCCTTCGCATTCAGCCGCAAGGGCTCGCCCGACTCGCTCAGGAAGGCCCGCCGGGGCGGCAGCAGGACGAGCGAATCGCCGCGGCGGGCGCGTTCGAAGAACGCGAGATAGCCGTCCTGGTCGAGCATCACCAGGTCGACGAGGCCGTCGCGGTTCCAGTCGACGGCGACGGGCGTGGTCCGCCACTGGGTCAGCAGGGCGTCCCCTTCGGGCCGCAGCCAGCCCCAGGCGAGGTGCGGCTGGGGATGCTCGGCCGTCCAGGCGACCTCGATCGGCCGCGCCGCCGCGAGCTTCGGCACCGTCCGCGTGCCGACGTTTTTGTACCAGTGGACGCGGCCCAGGATCGAGTTGACGAGCAGGTCGGGCAGGGCGTCGCCGTCCCAGTCGGCGAGGCTCAGGGTCGTGTAGCCCCACTTGGCCTCGCAGGGGCCCTGGATGCTGCCGTTGGGGCCGGCCGTGATCCGGATCGTCCGGCCGTCGGCCTCCAGCAGCCGGGGCGCGGCCCATCGGGGCCTGGCGACGCCCGGCCCGCTCAGGTTCTCGACGAAGCCGATATAGCCCGCCGTGTTCCCCGAGACGACGTCGAAGTCGCCGTCGCCGTCCCAGTCGAACCCGAAGGGCGTGGCGAGCGCGCCGAACTTGACGTCGTCGGCCTCCTGGCGGAAGTAGACCGGGGCGAGGAACCGCGGCGTGCGTGCGGGGCCCACCGATCCGGCGTTCTCGACGAGCGCCACCCGGCCGTCCTCGTCGCCGACGATCAGGTCGAGGTCGCCGTCGAGGTCCCAGTCGATCGCCGTCGGCGTGATCATCTCCAGGTCCATGACCAGCGGCGCGCCGTCGGGCCCCGCGAGTCGGCGCCCCGGCGCGTAGTCGGGCTTCGTCCGCGTGCCGACGTTCTCGAAGTAGGTGAAGCCGTCGAGGAACTCGCCGCAGAGGAGGTCCAGGTCGCCGTCGCCGTCGAAGTCGCCGAAGTTCGGCGAGGGCCAGCCGAAGACTTCCAGGGCCTTGTCGCCGATCATGATCCTGAACGGGTCGTCATATTTCGGTTTGTCGCTCTCGCCGACGTTGCGTGCGACGTAGACGAGGCCGCGCAGCGGCCCGCGCGTCCACCTGCCCGAGGCGTCGTAGCCGTCGTCCCAGCCGTAGTCCGTCCAGTCGTCGGCGCCGACGACGACGTCGAGCCGGCCGTCGCCGTCGTAGTCGACGTACCGCCAGAAGTTGCCGCGGACCTTGTTGGGGTGGACGTTCGCCGGCAGGTCGAGCTTCTCCCCGCGCTCCAGGCCCGACTTGAGGAAGTCGGGATGCTCCATGCCCGGCGAGAGGACCCGCGGGCGGCCGTCGACGTGGCTCACCTGGACGTTCTGCAGCCCTTTGCTGATGCGCCGGCCCGGCTTGAAGACCGGCCACTTGACCTTCGAGGTCGGCCCGGTCGCGTTCTCGAAGAAGTAGACGCCGTTGTACGGCTTGTCGGGGCAGTCGACGACCAGGTCGAGGTCGCCGTCGCCGTCGAAGTCCATCGGCAGCGGCCAGGCCCAGAGCCCCACGCCCAGGTCGACGACGAGGCCGGGGTTGTTGAACTTGAGCCGCTCCAGGTCCTGCGCCGGGGCCGCGGTCGTCGCGAGCGCCAGGAGGATCCCCGCGGCCGACCGCAGGCGGGCCGACGTCGTTCCCATGGGTCGTCTCCGATCGGTATCGCCGCGGGACGGGCCGCCGCCGTCCCGGCCGACCTCAACCGGGCGCGAAACGTTTCCTGAGCGAGGCGAACAGCCCGCCCCTCCCGGCCGATGCCGGCCCGCCATTGTAGTCGCAGAGCCGGAACAATTCCTCCAGCTTGCGGCGGAAGGCCCAGTCCGACGTCAGGCCGCACAGGCGGTCGAAATCGGTCTTGCTCATATAACCGCGAAAGCGGAGCCGGCGCGCGGCCGGGTCGAACGACAGCCGGTCGGCGTACTCCGCGGGGACCGCGAACCCGTCCGGCAACCTCTCGAGCGCGACGAAGCGATCCACGGGACCCTCCATCAAAATCGAGGCGATCGTGGCATCCGCCCCCGGAATCGGAGACGGCGGGACAAACCCTGGAGCGTGCGAGCGGAGACGTCGACGTGCCCGCGCGACGGCGCGTCTTACGAGCCTATCTGGATATCAGCGACCTTCGACGGACGGCCGAGCCCGGAATCGGCGCGGAAAGAAGGCGCGTCGCGTCATCCAGTTTATCGGACCCGCGCCACGGGGCCGGTTCAAGCGAAATCCGCGGGCCGGCCGGTTGCGAGCCGGTCGTTCCGGATCTATGCTCGATGGATTCGGCGTCGATGCGGCCGATGCGTGCGCAGGAGTGCGGCCGGACAGGAGGGGGCGTCATGACCCGTCGGCGCGATTGGCTCAGGTCGGTGGTGGGCGGCGGCGCGGCGGCCTTCGCCGGGACGTGGGGCGTGGGTTCGTCGGCCCAGGAGCCGTCCGCGACCGGGGCGGGCGCGCGACGGACGGTCCGCCGGCCCGTCGTCCCGAACCCCGAGCGGAATGCCCTGCGGCCGGTGCTGGAGCCCTGGGAGTCCCGCCCGCCCATCGACGCCCAGGCGCAGGCTCTCCTCGAAGCGATCCGGGCCCGGCACAAGCTCCCCGGCCTCGTCGGCGCGATCGCCAAGGGCCCCGCGGTCGTCTCGATCGCCGCGACGGGCGTGCGCAAGGTCGGCGAGGACGACCCGATCCGCGTGGGCGATCAGATCCACGTCGGCTCATGCACCAAGGCGATGACGGCGACGCTCGTCGGCACCTTGTTCGAAGAGGGGCTGCTGGGGGCGTCGAGCACGCTCGCGCAGGTCTTCCCCGAGTACGCCGACCGACTGCACCCGGATTTCCGCGAGGCGACGCTCTCGCACCTGCTGACCCATCGCGCGGGCCTCCCGCACGACGCCGCGTGGTGGGACCTGCCCGGCCGCAACCCGACCGAGAAGCGATACGCCGCGCTCGTCGACATGTGCTCCGTCGCCCCCAAAACGCGGCCCGGGCGGACCTACGCCTATTCGAACGTCGGCTACGTGCTCGCGGGGCTGATGGCCGAGCACGTCACGGGCGCGACGTGGGAAGACCTGATGCGGGCGCGGGTCTTCGAGCCGCTCTACATGTATTCCGCCGGCTTCGGGCCGCCGGGCGGCGACGACTCCTCGCGCGACGTGCAGCCGTACGGCCACGAGATCGTGCGCGGGAGGCTGCGGGCGGTCCGCCACGACAACCCCGAGGTCATGGGCCCGGCGGGGACGGTGCACTGCTCGATCGTCGACTGGGCGAAGTTCGCCGTCGCCCACCTCCGCGGCGAGCGCGAGGGGGCCAAACTGCTGCTCCCCGCGACCTATCGCGACCTGCACACCCCGCCGCCGGGCTCGGACTACGCCGGCGGCTGGCTGGTCTTCGACCGGCCGTGGGCCGGGGGCCGGGCGCTGAACCACGCCGGGAGCAACACCATGTGGTACGCCAACGTCTGGCTCGCCCCCGCGCGAGACTTCGCCGTCCTCGTCGCCACCAACCAGGGCGGCGGCACGACCGCCAAGGCCGCCGACGAGGCCGTCGGAGCCCTGCTGGGCCGCTACGAGGCGGCCTTCGCCGGCGTTTGAAGCCCCGCCTCTCCGACGCGATCGGATTTCCTGGGCGCGGGCCGCGTCACGGCCGTCATTTCCCCGCGATCGCAATCTCTATTCCGCGATCGTGGCGCATGCTTTCTTGAAGGCGCGGCCTTGAGTAAGCCCGCTCCACTGTCATCGCGGCGCAGGCGATTCCCCGATTTATTACGCGAAAAACGACGTACGAAGCCAAGTCCTGGGGCCGTTTTCTCTGCCTAACGGATCACGTGTAAATAGGATAAGTCGATCGGCTTCGTTGGTCTCCCGGGGCGCACGAACCCGATTTCGGACCCGATGGGGGAGGGCTCACTCGGCGTCGTCGGGGAGGTCCAGGATCTGGCCGACGACCAGGTGGGCGGGATCGTCGACGGCGTCGCGGTTGAGGTCGAGGATCTCGCGGGCTCGCCGCGAGTCGCCCAGGCGGTCGCGGGCGATGGAGCGGAGCGTCTCGTGGGGCCGGACCTTGTGGACGGGAGCCTTGGCCCGACGGGGGGCCGGCGCGGGCTCGTCGAGCTCGTCGCGCGGCGACGTCCGGCGGCGGTCGTCGCGATCGGCCGCCCGTTCGGTCGAGGGGTCGGAGACGGGCAGGTTCAGCTCGCCCTCGGGGCGGCTGGAGCGGCGGACCGGAGTCGCGCCGGCGGGCGCGGCCGTCTTGACCGCGGGCGTCTCGGGCTGGCTCGGGTCGCGGTTGCGGGCCGAGCGGCCGCCCGGGGGGTCGATGAACGCGGGGTCCAGATCCTCGGGGGGCGGGATGCGGACGACGGCCCCGACGTACAGGTCCTCCAGCCGCTGGAACTGGTCGGCGTTGGCCTTGCCGAGCGCCCGGTAGTAGCGGCCGGAGGCGTAATGGGTCCGCGAGATCGTCCAGAAGTTCTCGCCGGGCTGCACCTTGTGCAGCACCGTGTCCATCTTGCCCTCGTCGCGCTTCGCGACCGAGGCCGCGGTCGCCGTCGCGGCCGTGGCCGCCGCGGCGGCCGCCGCCTTGGCCCCGCCGGAGACGAACCGCACGGGATCGCCGACGTCGATGCGGGCGTCGTCACGCAGCGGATCCGCCGACGAGCCGGAGCGCGGGTCGAGATCGTCGTTCAGGCCGACGTCCATGGGGTCGAGCCTGGGCTCGCCCGAGCTGTGCTTGATCGGCACCCATCCCTCGGTCGACTTGGGGGCCGCGGCCTCGGCCGCGACGGGGGCGGCCGCCGCCTCGGGGACCGACCGGGGCAGTTCGGCGGGGGCGGTCGGAGGGGCTGCGACGGGGGCTGCGACGGGGACGGGGACGGGGACCGGGACGGGCGCGGCGGCCGGATCCGCCGGAGTTCCGCCGGCCGGCGGCGTCGCGGGGGCGGGTGCGGGGGAGGAGCCCGGATCGGCGACCGGCGGCAGGCCGCCCTCCGCCGGAGTCGGCGCCGGGGCGGCGCCCGCTCCGGGATCGCTTGCGGGTGCGGGCGCCCCGACGGCGGGCGGGAGATCGGCGGCCGGTTCCGATCCGGGCGCGGCGGGCCGGCTCGCTGCAGGGCGGGTGCGGGGCCGGGGCCGGGTCGGGCGGCTCGGCGGCGGGCGTCAGGCGGCGCCAGCGCGGGGCCGCCGGGCTTCGACCCGTCGTGGGCCGGCTCCGGGGTCGGGGCGGGCGCCGGCGCGGGGGCCGGGAGGTCGTCCTCGGGCTTCAAATCGGCGCTGGCGAGCAGGAGCGAAGGATTGGGTTCGGGGGCGGGGGCCGCGCCCAGGTCGGGGAGGGCCGGGTCGGCCGCCTTGGCGTCGACCATGGCCGGCAGGTCGGGGAAGCCCTCGCCGCTCGCCTGCTTCACCCCGTCGGCCGCCGGCGCGGGGGCGTCGGCGACGGGCGTCGGGGCTGGCGCAGGGGCCTCGGCTGCCACGGCCGCGGGGGCGGTGGGGGGCGTCGCCCCGTCTTCAGGACCCTTCGCCGCGGGGGCCGCCGGATCGACCGCGGGGGCGGCGCCGGCGTCCTTCGCAGGCCGGGGGGCGGCCGCGCCCGGCCCCGGCAGCTGGACGGTCGGCGACTTGCCGGGCTTCACCGAAAGCACGCCGCAGAGCACGAGCACCGACAGGCCCGAGGCGATCGACGCGCGGGGGTACGCGCGGGCCAACCCCGCTCCGCGGGCGGCCGTCGCCGAGGCCGTGCGCAGGCCCGACGAGGCCATCGGCCCGATCCCGCCCAGGATCTTCGCCAATCCGCCGGGCGTCGACGCGCCGTCCCCGTCCGCCTCGCTCGCGTCGTCGTCGGATTCGGCCTCGGGCTCGGAGGAGGCGTAGGCGTCGTCCGCGTCGGCGTTCAGGTGCTGGGGCTCGTCGGGGTCGGGGTAGGTTCCTGATTCGACCATCGTTCGGCCACCCTTAGTTTGGCGCTGCGGGCGCGGGGATTGACGGCCGTTTCCTCGGCCGTCGCGATGACGGGTTTCTTGGTCAGGACGGTCCACCTCGGGTCGTTGCGGAACGCCCACTTCGTCGGACGGTCTTCCAGCGAATGGAAGCTGATGATCGCGGCGCGGCCGCCGGGCGCCAGGATGTCGGGAAGCTCGGCCAGGATCGCGTCGAGGTGCTTCAGCTCGTCGTTCACCAGGATCCGGAGCGCCTGGAAGACGCGGGTCGCCGGGTCGATGGGGCCGTGCCGCAGCTTGCCCGGGATGCACCGGCGGACCAGCTCGGCGAGCTGCCCGGTGGTGGTCAGGGGCTCGGCGTCGCGGGTCTCGACGATCCGCCGGGCGATCCGGCGGCTGAACCGCTCCTCCCCGAACTCGAAGAACGCCGTGGCGAGGTCCTCGGCCGACGACTCGGCCAGCAGGTCGGCGGCGGTCGGGCCGTCGGAGGTCGGGTCGAACCGCATGTCCAGCGGCCCGTCCGAGCCGAAGCTGAAGCCGCGATGCCGCCAGGCGAGCTGGTCCGACGAGAGCCCCAGGTCCAGCAGCACGCCGTCGACCTCCCCCGCGGCGATCCCGCGCCCCGCGAGCTTCTCCCGCATCGCGCTGTAGGGCGCGTGCACGAGGGAGACGGGGAGCCCGGCGGTCGCCTTGCGGGCCAGCTCCAGCATCTCCGGGTCGCGGTCGAAGGCCACCACGCGGCCGGAGTCGCCGACCCGACGGGCCAGGGCCGCGGCGTGGCCGCCGGCTCCGGCCGTGCCGTCGACGAGGATCGACCCCTCGCGCGGGGCGAGCCAGGCGACCACCTCGTCGATCAGGACGGGGCGGTGGACGGCCCGCGGAGCCCGCTCGGGTTCGAGCCCGCCTGGATCCGGCGTCTCCTCGGGTGACACGGCCTGGACGCTCGTTTCCGTGAAAGGGCGACGAACCACCCCGCCGTCGAGATGGTGCGCCGGAATCTACCCGACCGCCCGTTCCTGTCAATCCCGACGCCCCGGCGGGCGCCCGGCCGGCCCGGACGATCGCTCTCCATCTTTATCGATCGTCGCGCGGCGAACGTCCCCTTGAGCCCAAGTCCGCGGCCCCCCGCCGCCGCCGCGGCCTCTGGCCTTTCCGCGGGGGGGAGCCCCGGGATATGATGACTGGGAAAGAATAAAGGGTTCGGGCGGCGCCGTCGCGAGACGAGACTGCGGACCAGGGACGGCGAAGCCGTGCTGTTTGATCGAGGCCGAGGCGGCCGGGGCGAGTTCATCATGACGCGACGTTCTCGGGGGCGCGAAGTCGCCCTCCAGGTCCTGTACCAGCTCGAGCAGAACTCGGGCGTCATGACGGCCGACGTCCGTCGCTTCATCGACCGCCGGCTGCTGGGCGACCGCGACCTGATCGCATTCACCGTCGGCCTGATCGAGGGCGTCCAGAAGCATCAGCCGGCGATCGACGAGGCCATCAAGCAGGTCGCCGAGAACTGGCGGCTCGACCGCATGGCCGCCATCGACCGCAACATCCTCCGCGTCGGCGCGTTCGAGATCCTGCATCGCCCCGAGGTCCCCGCCAAGGTCGCCATCAACGAGGCGCTCGAGCTGGCCAAGCGTTACAGCACCGCGCAGTCGAGCCGGTTCGTCAACGGCATCCTCGACAAGGTCCTCCAGCTCCAGCACCCCACGCCCAAACCGGCTGCGGAGGTCGAGCCGGAGCCCGAGGCCGACGTGGAGCCCGATCCGGCTCCCGCACCCGAGCCCGCCCCGTCCCCGGCCGCCGAGGAAGGCCCCGGCGCGTGATCCGCCGCGACGCCGACCTGCACGTCCACACCACCCACTCCGACGGCGCCTGCTCCCCCTGCGAGGTCGTCGCCGCCGCGGCCCAGGTCGGGCTCGCGGCCCTGGCGATCACCGACCACGACACCGTCTCCGCCCTGGCGACCGCCCGCCCCGAGGCCGCCCGGCTGGGCGTCGAGCTGGTCCCCGGCGTCGAGCTGACCTGCGGCTACGAGGGCCGGGAGGTCCACCTCCTCGGCTATTTCTTCCGAGTCGACGACCCCGACCTTTTGGCCGCCGTCGACCGCCTGCGGACCGATCGCACGACGCGGTTCGACGCGATGGTCGCGAAGCTGGAGGCCCTCGGCCTCGTCGTCGACATGCGGGCCCTCCGCCGCTGCTTCCCGCGGGCGACGCTGGGCCGTCGCCACCTGGCCGAATACCTCTTCCGGACGAAGCAGACGGCGAGCGTCCGCGACGGCTTCGACCGCTTCCTGGCCGACGGCAAGCCGGCCTGCGTCGACAAGGTCCGGCTCGACGCGTTCGAGGCCCTCGGCCTGGTCGCGAGGGCCGGCGGCGTCGTCTCGTGGGCGCACCCTCCCTACAACCTGAAGCTCGAATCGCTCCGGGCCCTCGCCGACGCCGGCCTGGCGGCGATCGAGACCGCGGGCCCCGGCGTCCAGAACCGCGTCGGCCGCCGGTTCCGCGACTGGGCCGGGATCCTCGACCTGGTCCCCACCGCCGGCTCCGACTTCCACGCCCCCGACCGCCCCGGCCGACGCGTCGGCGCGACCGTCACCGCCGACGCCGACCTGCAACGCCTCCGCGAACGGGCCCGCTGACGGGCGAACCCGGGAATTGCGGAGGTCCCGGGCGCGTTTCGGCCGATGATACCGACGGCGGCTGCGGCGCGGCCTGCGTCAGGCTCGCCTGCGCACACGGAGCAAGCGGGGGCGGGGAGGAAGCGGCGTGCTGAGGACGCAGCCCGTAGGCGGAGGGTGGCCGAGAGCGAGGCGGCTGGCCCTGGCCGCCGCGGCGCTGGCCCTGTGCGCCCAGGCCGCAGGGCAGGGGGCGGCCCCGCCGACGGCCCCCGGCGCCGACTACGCGTCGCTGGCGACCGAGTTCGACCCCGGGCCGGGCTCCGAGGAGCCGGAGTTCTTCGCGGGCCGGGGCGACGCGCCCGAGGCCCCCAGGATCGAGACCAGCCTGCTCGGCGCGGCGGTCGACTCGATCTTCGGCGACGCCTACGCCCCCGGCCGCTGGCACCCCCTGCCGCTGCGGACGTTCTTCTCCGAAGGCTGGAACGAGGCCTGGGCGGGGGCCCCGGCGGGGAAGAACGGGACGTCGCCCCGCCACGGCTGGCTGGGGGCTTTCCAGGGGGTCTTCTACCGCCTCTGGTTCGTCGAGTTCGGGTATGCCCACGGCGTCGACGTCCCCCGCGGGAGCCAGCGCTATACGGGCGACTACACGCTGTTCCTACCTCTGAACCGGCGGTTCGAGGTGATGATCCAGGCGCCCTTCCTCATGGCGAATGGAACGGTCGACCCCCTGCGGGGCTACGCCTCGGGCGTCGGCGACCTGCGATTCGCCCCCAAGCTGATGCTGAGCGAGAGCGAGGGCCTGTCGCAGACCCTGTCGATGCTGATCCGGGTCCCCACCGGCTCGACGACGCTCGGCGAGGGGATCGCGTCGCTCGACCCGCGCTACGAGTTCTGGTCCAACCCGTTCGGCTCGTGGGTGGTTCGGGGCGGGGGCGGACCGAGCATCCCGCTGAACCCGCACCACGCCGCCGCGACGACCACCCTCATCGGCGACGCCGCCATCGGCCGCTTCTTCCGTCCCCACGACGTCCCCTTCGGCGACCTCGTGGTCTACGCGGCGTGCAACTACAAGGTCCCGCTGCGGGGCGACGTCACCTCGACCTACGTGGGGGTCGGCCCGGGGACGCGGTTCCACGTCGGGCGGAACTATTTCCTGCTGCACTACTGGGAGTTCGCCGTCGCCGGCGCGCACCCGCAGGACTACACGGTGCAGTCGGCTCTCCTGAAGATCTTCTGAGCGGGGATCGGCCCCGCCCCCGACGAGGCAGGCGCGAGGCCCCCGCCGGAGGTAGAATCAAGCGTCTTGTTGGTCGGCAACTTGGAGAGACCGCGGCTCGGGCCGGTCGGGAACGGGAGACGAAGGGCGGACATGGCGATCAAAGGGATCCTGGAGCGGTTCAAGAAGGGGCTGGCCAAGACGGCGCAGTTGTTCAACGTCCGGTCGTGGCTGGGCCGGAAGGTGGACCAGGCGTTCCTCGACGAGCTGGAAGGGCGGCTGATCCAGGCCGACGTCGGCGTGGCGGCGACCGCGCGGATCATCGACTCGGTGCGCGAGGCGTTCGCCGAGAAGACGGCCGACGAGGAGTTGGTGGGCTTCGTCAAGGACCAGCTCAAGGAGCTGCTGCGCGACCCCAGCCCCGACGCCCTGCTCGTGGCCTCCAAGAAGCCGAGCGTCTACCTGATCGCCGGCGTCAACGGCTCGGGCAAGACGACGTCGATCGCCAAGCTGGCCCAGCGGCTGCGGGACCAGGACAAGTCGGTCGTCCTGGCCGCCTGCGACACCTTCCGCGCCGCGGCCGCCGACCAGCTCTCGATCTGGGCCGGCCGCGCCGGCTGCGAGATCGTCCGGGGGGCGCCGGGGGCCGACCCGGCGAGCGTCGCGCACGACGCCTGCCAGCGGGCCCTGGCGCGGGGGAGCGAGATCCTCATCGTCGATACGGCCGGCCGGCTCCACACCCAGACGCACCTGATGCGCGAGCTGGAGAAGATCAAGTCGGTCGTCCAGCGCCAGATCCCGGGCGCGCCGCACGAGGTCCTGCTCGTCCTCGACGGCACCAACGGCCAGAACGCCATCCGTCAGGCGGAGGTCTTCACCAAGAGCATCGGCTGCACGGGGGTGATCCTGACCAAGCTCGACGGCACGGCCAAGGGGGGCGTCGTCGTGGCCGTCCGCCAGACCATGAAGCTGCCCATCAAGTTCCTGGGCGTGGGCGAGGGGATCGAGGACTTCCAGCCCTTCGACGCCGACGCCTTCGTCGAGTCGCTCTTCTCCTGAGCGAAGGCCCGCCGGGAACGCGCCGCGATTGACAGATCCGGCGGAATGTGGATAACACGGTCGCCCCGTGATGCGCCCGTCGTCATGCGCCCAGGGAAGGGCGGAGACGCCGAGCGGCTCTCTCGCATCGGGGGCGGATCCGTGGAGGATGGATGGCGACCTTCCGCATCGACGCGCTCGGTGAGACGCCGGCCCGGCTTCGCTCCTGGCTCGATCGCGCCCGCAAGGCGACGGCCGGCCGATCCGCGCCCGTGCGGCTCGGCCTGCTCGCGGTTTTGGCCGGCGGGGTCGCCGTGGCCGCCTGCCTGGCGGCCTGGTCGATCGCCCCGGCCGAGCGGGTCCTGCTGGCCTCGGGGCGGTCCTTCCGACAGGACGACCTGGACAGGGTCGAGCGGGCGCTGCGGGCCCAGAACATCGACTACAAGCTCGACGAGCGCCGCGTGAGCGTCGCCGGCCGCTCGGCCGACGCCGCCTCGGCGATCGTCGCCAAGCTCGACCTCGGCCCGCGGTCGCTCGACGAGCTGCGCGACGGCGCCGCCGCCTCGTCGTTCTGGGAGACGCCCCGCGACAAGGAGGAGCGCGCCCAGCGCGAGCGCGCCAAGGTCTTCGAGTCGATGATCGACGACCTGCCGGGCGTGGAAAGCTCCTTCGTCTGGATCAGCCGCGAGCGCCAGCGCGGGGTGCTGCGGCCGGCGACGCGCACGACGGCCCTGGTGCGGGTGCAGGCCGAAGGGGGCCGCGAGCTGCCGCCGAGCACGGTCGAGTCGATCACCTCGATCGTCACCGCGGCCGAGCCGGGCCTGACGCGGCAGTCGTTCACCGTCATGGACCGCGAGGGCCGCCTCTACCGCGACGCCGGCAACCCGGCCCTGACCGCGCTCTCGAACAACCGGGCCCGCGAGGAGGACCTGAGCCGCCGGATCCTCGACAAGCTCGCCTGGATCAAGGACGTCCGCGTCACCGTCAAGCTCGAAGACCCGCCGGCCGCCCCCCAGCCGGTCGCCGTCGCCGTCGCGGTCGAGCCGGCCCCGCGCCGCGAGCCCGAGGTCGTCCCGGCCCCGCCGACGATGTCGGTCGGCCTCAACCGCGCGATGGAGCTGGGCCCGGATGACGAGGCCCCCGCGGCCGAGGCGCCGGCCCCTGCGGCCGCCCCGCCGCCCGCGCCCCTTCGGCGACGCGGCGAGGTCTGGGTGCTCGTCCCCCGCAGCTACTATTACAACGCCGGGCTGCTCCCCGAGGGCGGGCAGACCTCGCACGAGGACCACCTCGCGCTGATGACCCGGACCAAGGCGCTGATCCGCAACGCGGTGCGGCTGGTGATCCCCGAGGCCGACGGCGTCGACTGGGCGCCGACCGAGATCGACGACCTCCCCGACGAGCTGACGACCGACCGCGCGCCGGCCGACGCCGCGGGCGCCGGGCGGCGCACGGCCCGCGAATGGGCGATGGCCGGCGCGGCGGGCGCCGCCGCCGCCGCGATCGTGGCCCTCGGGACCTGGGTCTTCGGCGGCCGGCAGCCGTCGCGGCGGGCCTCCCCCGGCCGCGGCGACCTCCGCTACCACCGCGGGACGGCCGGCGCGCCGGCACCCACCGAGCGGGTCCTCGAATTCGTCCGCCGCAACCCCGAGACCGCCTTCAGCGTGCTCAACCGCTGGACGACCCAGGGAGGGGGAAGGTCATGAACGCGTCGACCCCGTCCGCCCGTCCGAGCCACCGCCGCGACGCCGGCGCCGAGCCGTCGCGCGACGACCTCGACGCGCCCGCCGAAGCCCTGGGCCCGGCCCCCGCGGCCGCCGAGGCCCCGTCGACGGCCTCGATCCCGGCCCTGCGCAAGGCGGCCATCGTCCTCGTCAGCCTGGAGCAGTCGCTGTCGACCCAGATGCTCGCGCACCTCGACCGCGACGCCGTCGAGGCCGTGACCTGGGAGATCGCCCGCATGGAGCGCGTCGACCCGGCCGAGCAGGCCGTCGTCCTGGAGGAGTTCCTCCGCCTCGGCCTGCGGCGCCTCTGCTTCGTCTTCGAAGACCTGCTCCGCATGGGCGACCGCGAGATCCGCGCCGCCTTCCGCGGCGAGGACGCCGAGGCCTGGGCCCTGGCCCTCGCCGGCTCGGCCCCGCCGCTCCGCGCCAAGGTGCTCGGCGCCCTGAACGCCTCGGCCGCCCACACGCTCCAGCGCCACCTGGAGAACCTCGGCCCGTTCCGGCTCTCCGACACGGAGGTCGCGCAGGTCGAGATCGCCGAACGGCTCCGGATCCTCTACGACCAGGGCGCGATCGACCTGCCCGATCCCAGCGGCCGCGAGGAAGTGCTGGTCTGAAACCGCCCGAACGAACGTCACCACGCCCGGCCCGCCGACAACCCGCCGCGCACGAAGGACCCTCGCATGGCTCGAGCCAAGGCCCCCATCCTGATCCTCGCCCTGATGCTGGCGACCGCCCCGGCCGTCCGGGCGCAGGACGCGGCGCCCGATTCGAAGACGGCCCGGCCGACGCTCGCGAGCAAGCGGGCCCGGACGTCCTTCGCCCCCGTCTCGCAGAGCTGGTGGCTGGGGACGGCCTTCATGATCCTGGTCCTGGGCGTCGCCGGGGCGGTCTGCATCGCCGCGAAGCACCAGGGCGCCGGCAACTCGCCGGTCAAGCTCCAGGTCGTCGGCCGCGTCGCGCTCCCGCCCAAGCACGCCGTCTTCGCCGTCAAGGCCGGCGGCCGCACGCTCCTGATCGGCACCGGCCCCCAGGGCGCCCCTTCGCTCCTCGGCGAGCTGGAGGACGACGAGCCGGACGCCACCACCTCGACCCTGGCCCGCGTCGACGCGGCGGCCCCCCTCGCGTCCCGCCGCCCGATCCCCGCGCCCGGCCGCTTCGACGTCCGGATCGGAGACGAATCATGACGGGACGTCAGGCGGCGGACTGCGGCGTTTCTCCTTCTCCCCTCCTGGGAGAAGGTGCCCCGCAGGGGCGGATGAGGGGGCGGCTCGCCGCGGCTCCGCGTCCCCGCGCGGGATTCGACGGTCCCCCTCATCCGGCCTTCGGCCACCTTCTCACGCGAGGGGAGAGGGACGTTGCTCGACGGCTGCCTTGTTCATCCGGTCCTTCGGGCCACCTTCCCCGCCGAGGGGGGAAGGCCCTTATGGGCGGGCTCCTGCTGCTCTTCCTCACGATCGCCGGGCCTTGCTTCGCGCAGGCCCCGACGGGGGCGGGACGCAAGACGGTGACGCGCCTGAACGAGCCGGCCGCGGTCACGGAGCCGGCGTCGGCCGCCGAGAAGCCGGCGCCCGCGTTCAACCCGGCCGACGCGGCCCGCACGGTGCAGTCGATCGTCCTCTTCGGCGCGGTCTCGCTGGCGCCGGTCGCGCTCCTGATGATCACGCCGTTCGTGCGGATCAACATCGTCCTGATCCTGCTCCGGCAGGCGCTCGGCAGCCCGCAGGTGCCCGGCAATCAGGTGCTGACGGCGTTGGCCCTCTTGCTCAGCGCGCTGATCATGCGTCCGGTTGCCGAGCGGGTGTACGCCGACGCGGTCCAGCCCTACGTCGCCGGCCGGACGGGCGCGGTCGAGGCCTGGAATGCGGGCTCGGCCCCGATCAAGACGTTCATGGTCGACCAGATCGTCATGACGAATCATCAGGACTACCTGACGACCCTCCACGATCGCTCCCGCCCCGCCACCCCCGGCGCGGCCCAGCCGGAACGCCCGGAGGACTTCGCGATCGGCGTCGTCGCGCCGGCGTACATCCTCAGCGAGCTGACGACCGCCCTGAAGATCGGTTTCATGCTCTATCTGCCGTTCCTGGTGATCGACCTGGTGGTCTCGGCGGTCCTGGCGGCGATGGGGCTGTTCATGCTGCCGCCGACGCTGATCTCGACCCCCGCGAAGCTCATCGTCTTCGTCCTGGCCGACGGCTGGCTGCTCGTGGCCGACATGCTCCTCGCCGGCTTCTCGGCGTAGCGGAAAGGGAAAGGAGGCCCCGCGTGGACGTCAACCAGGCCCTCGATTGGACGCGCGAGGCGCTCCGGCTCACCCTGCTGCTCGGCGGCCCCTTGCTGGCCGCGGCCCTGGTGGTCGGGCTGGCGGTGAACATCCTCCAGACGCTGACCCAGCTCAACGAGCCGGTCGTCGGCCTGGTGCCCCGGCTGGTGGCGGTGATCGTGGCGACGCTGATCCTGCTCCCCTGGCTGGCCGCCCGCTGGATCGACTTCACGGTCGACCTGATCGGCTCGATCCCGGACATGCTCTAGTCTCGATGCGAGGGCCCGGCCGCGATGGGCGACATCCCGTTCGACGTCGGCTGGTACACCGCGAACGCGGCGGCGTCCGCCCTGATCGCGGCCCGCGCGGCGGGCGTCTGCTTCACGGCCCCGGTCCTCGCCGCGCCCGGGATCGACTGGCGATTCCGCGTCGTGGCGGCCCTGGCGCTCGGGGCCTGGATGACGCCCCTGGCCGCGGCGACGGTCGCCTCGCCCGCGTCGCCGTTCGGCCTCGGCTGGCTGGTCGTCAACGAGCTGCTGGTCGGGGGCCTGATCGGCCTGTCGGCGTCGCTCGTCGTCGCCGGCGCCAAGCAGGCGGGGGAACTCGTGGCGGTCCAGGCGGGGCTGGCGACGGCGTCGCTGTTCGACCCCGAGACGGGCGAGGAGCTGACGGCGCTCGGCCACCTCTACGGCCTGATCGCGATCGCGACCTTCCTGGCGATGGACGGCCCGCTGGTCATGGTCGACGCCCTGCTCCAGAGCTTCCAGACGATCCCGGCGGGCCGGCTCGTCTTCGAGCGGAGCACGGCCCAGGCGATGTTCGCGCAGGCGGCTGAGGCGCTCAAGCTGGCCCTCCGAGCCGCCGCGCCGCCGGCGGTCGCGCTGGCGACGGCCGGCGTGGCGCTCGGCTGGCTCGGCCGGATGGCCCCGAGCGTCCCCCTGATGGCGCTCTCGTTGCCGATCCGCGCGGCCCTGGGCGTGCTGCTCGTCATGGCGAGCCTCGCCGCGCTAGCCGCCTGTTTAGACGGCGCGTGGATCGCCTGGGCACGCGGCGGGCTTTGACCGAGGCGGGAGGGATCGCGACCGATGTCGGAAGACCGCACGCAGCCCGCATCCCCCCGACGCCGACAGCTCGCCCGCGAGCAGGGCCAGGCCGCGCACAGCCCCGAATTGACGGCCGCCGCCGGCTGGCTGGTCGCCGTCACGCTGCTGACGTGCTTCGGATCCTCCATGTCGGGATCGCTCGTCGACCTCGTGCGGTCACCGTTGGTCGGTCCCGCCGCGCGGCTGGAGGACGCCGTCGACCTCGCATGGCTGGTGCGTGACGCGGTTGTCGCCGTCGCGTCGCCCGTCGCCATTCTGCTCGTCGGCTTCGCGGCCGGCGCATTCGCGGCGCATCAGGGCCAGACCCGCGGCCTCTGGTCGCCCGCGCTCATCGCCCCCGACCCCTCGCGGCTCTGGCGCGTCGGCCGCGGCGGCGGGATCGGCGCCGGCGTGGAGCGCAGCGTCTGGTCGGTCGTGAAGGCCCTGATCCTGGCGAGCGTGGTCGTCTGGGCCGTCCGCTCGCGCTGGGGCGCCCTGCAAGGTCTGAGCTTCCTCGACTTCCCCGACGCCGCGCGGGGGGCCTTGTCGATCCTCCTCGCCCCGGCGTGGGCGCTGGCGGCGGCGATGCTCGCCGTGGGGGTCGTCGACTACGGGCTGCGGTCCGCCCGATTCGAGGCCATGCTGCAGACGACGCCCGAGGAGCAGCGCGAGGACCTGCGGACGATCGAGGGCGATCCCAAGGCCCGCGCCTCGCGGCGTCGGCTCGCCCAGGCGTGGCGCGACGGAACGCCCGAGCTGCTCGAAGGCGCCTCGCTCGTCCTGCTGGGCGACGCCGGCCTGGTGGTCGTGCTCGCCGGCGGCCCGCCGCCGCGCAAGGTCTTCGTGCGGGTGATCGGCCAGGGGAGGTCGGGCGGGTCGATCCGCAAGGCGGCCGTCCGGGCGAAGCTCCCGCAGCGCGACGCCGCGCAACTGGCCCTGCGGATCGCCTCGCGGGCGGAGGCCGCCTCGCCCCGGGCCGCGATCGCCGATCCCCTTCTGATCGCCCAGCTTCGCGCCGCGTGGCCGACCGCCTGATCTGGCGGTCGAAAGCGTCGGCCGCGGGCCTTTCGCACTGGACAATCCGGGGCGTCGGAAGTAAGGTCCCTGCACACATCACGCGGGCCGAATCCGGCACGCCGGGAGCATTCGATTCGAGCGGTCGGCCTGCCCCCGTCGGCGACGGGGAGGCCGGAGAGATCATGGCGAGGCGCGCCGCGACGGGTCGCGCGCCGTTCGGTCCGTCTCGTGTGGAGAGGAATGGATGCCTCCCTCGACGTCCGGTAGTTCCGCCGCCTGGAGAGCCGCCTCGGGGCTGGTCTTGCCGATCACCATCGTCGGCGCCGTCCTCGTGTTCGTCGTGCCCGTCTCGCCCGACGTGCTCGACCTGCTGCTCGCGGCCAACCTGACGCTGGCGGTCCTGGTGCTGCTGACGACGCTGGCGATCCGCTCGCCGCAGGAGTTCAGCGCCTTCCCGACGATCCTGCTGACCACGACGCTGACCCGGCTGGTGCTCAACGTCGCCACCACGCGGCTGATCCTGACCCGCGGCGGCGAGCACGGCGTCGACGCGGCCGGCACGGTCATCCGGGCCTTCGGCGAGTTCGTGGCGCGGGACCAGGTGCTCGTCGGCGTGATCCTGTTCGTCATCCTGGTCGTCATCCAGTTCGTGGTCATCACGAAGGGGGCCACGCGGATCAGCGAGGTCGCCGCGCGGTTCATGCTCGACGGCCTGCCGGGCCGCCAGATGGCGATCGACTCCGACCTGCACGCCGGGCTCATCGACCAGCACCAGGCCCACGCCCGGCGCGACGAGGTCTATCGCCAGGCGGACTTCTTCGGGGCGATGGACGGCGCCGGCAAGTTCGTCCGGGGCGACGCGGTGGCGGGCGTGGTGATCCTGCTGGTGAACATCGCCGGCGGCCTGTTCATCGGCGTCGTCCAGAACGGGATGGACTTCGGCAAGGCCGTCGACGTCTTCACGAAGCTGACGATCGGCGACGGCCTGGTGAGCCAGGTGCCGGCGTTCCTGATCTCGCTGGCGGCCGGCCTGATCGTCACGCGGTCGTCGTCGGCCAGCGACCTGGGCCGCGACGTCGTCGGCCAGCTCACGCGGAACCCGAGCGTCCTGGGGGTCTCGTCGGCCTTCCTCGGGCTGCTCGCCTTCACGCCGCTCCCCAAGATCCCCCTGCTCACGATCGCGGCCGTCCTCGGCTGGCGGGCCTACCGCCTGCGCGGGACGGGCCCCGGCGAGATGGACGCCGAGCACCACGAGTCCCGCCCGGCCCCGCGCCGGGCCGCCCGCGCCGAGGAACCTCGCGCCGAGAACGAGCCGGGCCCGCGCCCGACGGCGACGGCGGCCGAGCCGACCCGCATCACGGGCGACGCGGCGTCGGACGACATGGAGAACCTGCTGCACGTCGACCTGCTGGAGCTGGAGATCGGCTATCGGCTCATCAGCCTGGCCGACTCGACTCGCGGCGGCAACCTGCTGGAGCGGCTGCGGACCGTCCGCCAGGACGTGGCCCGCGAGCTGGGCCTGATCGTCCCCCAGGTCCGCATCCACGACGAGATCGGCCTCTCGGCGCACGAGTACCGCGTGAAGATCCGCGGGACCGTGGTCGGCGCGGGCTCGGCCTACGCCGGGCGGCTGCTGGCGATCCCGCCGGCCGGCCTGGGCGACCGCCCCGAGGGCCGCGAGGCCGTCGACCCCGCCACCGGTCAGGCCGCCGTCTGGATCCACGCCGAGGGCCGCGAGGTCGCCGAGCTGGCCGGCTGCAAGATCCTCGACGCGTCGGCCGTCGTCGCCGCCCACTTCGGCGAGATCGTCCGCAGCCACGCCGACGAGCTGCTCACCCGAGACCAGATCGAACGCCTCCTCGACCGCGTCCGGACCACGGCGCCCACGCTCGCGAACGAGGTCGTCCCCGGCCTGCTCCGGCCCGGCGAGCTGCAGCGCCTGCTGCAGAACCTGCTGCGCGAGCAGGTGAGCGTCCGCGACCTGGAGACGATCCTGGAGACGATGGCCGTCCACGCCGGCAAGCCGAAGGACGTCGAGTCGCTGACCGAGCTGGCGCGGCAGAGCCTGGCGCGGCAGATCACCGAGAGCCACCGCTCGACCGACGGCCGGCTCCGCGTCGTCACGCTCTCGCAGGACCTCAACACCCGGCTCACGATCGTGGCCGCGCAGTCCGAGGCGCACCCGTCGGAGGCCCTGGGCGACGAGACGGTCCGCAGCATCCTCCGCGCCGTGGCCCAGGGGGTCGGAGCCCTGATCGACGTCGGCCTGCCGCCGATCGTCCTGACCTCGGCCTCGGCCCGCGCCGTGCTCAAGGACCTGACCCGGGCCGACCTGCCCCGGCTGGTCGTCCTCAGCCAGCGCGAGATCCCTCGCGACACGCCCGTCGAGGTGCTGGGGACGATCGTCGAGGAGCCGACCGAGGCCGACGAGCCGGCCGAGCCCGCCGTCGACCCGGTGACGTTCGCCACGACCGAGGCGTTCGCATGACCTTCGAACGGCCCGCGAGGCGGGCGACGGGGAGCGACCTGGAGGCCAGGACCTATCGCGGCCGGACGATGCGGGAGGCGTTGGCGCGGGTGCGCCGGGACCTCGGCGGCGACGCCGTGATCCTCGCCGCCCGCGAGGTCCGCCGCCGCCGGCTGTTCGGCCTCGGGCCGGGCGCGACGGTCGAGGTCGACGCCTCGTCGCCGACCGCCGACTGGGTCGCGGCCCCTCCGGAATCGCGGCCCCCGCGCGGACTGGGGACCGACCTGGGTCGCGTCCACGCGATGGTCGGCGCGCTGAGCCGCCGCGGCCTGATGGAACAATGGTCGCCCGACCTGCCCGCCGAGCTGGCCTCGGCCTACGCACGACTCCTGGAAGCCGACGCGCCCGAGGCGTTCGCCCGGGCGCTCGTCCGCGAGGCCGCCGCCTCCGCCACGGCCGAGGACCTGTCGACCCCCGCCCCGGCCCGCGCGGCCGTCCGGCGCGTCCTGGAGGACGCGCTGGCCGTGGCCTCGCCGATCCGGGCGGTCTCGGGGACGCGGCGGGTCGTCGCCCTGGTTGGCCCGACCGGCGTCGGCAAGACGACGACGATCGCCAAGCTCGCCGCGACGCTCAAGCTCCAGCAGGGCGTGCGCGTGGGCCTCCTCACGGTCGACGCCTACCGCATCGCGGCCGTCGAACAACTCAAAACCTACGCCGACATCATCGACGTCCCGCTGGCGGCCGGCGACGACCCGGACTCGGCCCGCCGCGGGCTCGACGAACTCGGTCCGGTCGACGTGGTCCTGGTGGACACCGCCGGCCGGAGCCCCCGGGACGGCGAGAAGATCCGCGAGCTGGGCGAGCTGCTGGCTCGGCTGCGGCCCGACGAGGTCCACCTGGTCCTCAGCGCGGCGACGTCGGCGCGGGGCCTGGGCGCGGCGGCCGACCTGTTCGCCCCGGCGCGGCCGGACCGCTTGATCTTGACCAAGCTCGACGAAGCCGAGACCCTGGGGCCGCTCCTGGCGGTCCTGGGCCGGGCCGACCGCCCCGTCAGCTACCTGGCGACGGGGCAGGCCGTCCCGGACGACGTCGAAGCCGCCTCGCGGGGCCGCCTCGCCCGGCTGATCCTGGGCGAAGAACCGATCGCATGAACCCGGTCGCGGGCGCGCCGAAGCGTCGCCCTTCGCAGCGATTTCCCACGAGGCCACCCTCCGGAGGCGTCCCATGAACGACCAGGCCGAGAGCCTGAGACGACTGGTCCGGGCCCAGCGCGACTGGAAACGGATGACGACCGAGCCGCCGCAGCCGCGCCCGGCCTCCGAGCCGGCCGGGCGCGAGCCCTCGCCCGGCGTCGTCTGGGGCGTGGGACGCGGCCGCGGGCGCGGCGAGAAGCGCGGGCCGGATTGAGCCGGACGCGCGGCCGGGACGCGCCCAGGGATGGGACGCGCGGGTCGCGCGCGGCGGGCGGATTGTTCGGATTCTTCGGACGACGAGGCTCAAGACGGATGGGCGGGTCGTCCGATGAATAATGAGGATCGAGTTCCTTGAATGGTGAGGGGCAAGGGGCGGGATCGCCGATCGACGGGGCCGGGCCTTTCCGAAGGGCCGAGCCGCGTGCGGATCGGGCGGATCGTCTCGCGATCGCCGGCGGACGGACGAGCCGTCGTCCCCGCCGGAGGCCGCACAGGGATGTGCGCCCCCTCGCGCAGCCGACACGGAGGTCAGGATGTCAACCAAGGTGGATGTGGATGTGACCGAACTCTGGCGGGAGTTCAAGGAACAGCCCACCACGGAGCTGCGGAACCAGCTGGTCGAGCGTTACTTGGCCCTCGTCAAGTACAACGCCGAGCGCATCTGGCAGCGGCTGCCCGAAGGGGTCGACCTGGACGACCTGATCTCGGCGGGCGTCTTCGGCCTGATGGACGCGATCGACGCGTTCGACTTGACCCGCGGCGTCAAGTTCGAGACCTACTGCGTACCCCGAATCCGCGGCGCCATGCTCGACGAGCTGCGCACCATGGACTGGGTGCCCCGGCTGGTGCGCTCCAAGGCCACCAAGATGGAAGAGGCCCGCAAGGAGCTGGAGGCCCGCCACGGCCGCCCGCCCACGGGTCCCGAGCTGGCCGAGCGGCTCGGCCTGCCGATGGAGGAGTTCGAGAAGATGGCGATCGACGCCAACGCCGTCGGCCTCATCAGCCTGAACAAGAAGTGGTACGAGACCGACAGCTACAAGGACGTCCGCGAGATCGACATCCTCGAGGACAAGAAGGGGGAGGACCCCACCCGGCGGCTCCAGCGCAAGGACCTGATGCGCATGGTGACCAAGGGGCTCAACCGCAACGAGCGCCTCATCATCATCCTCTATTATTATGAAGAACTGACGATGAAAGAGATCGGCGCGACGCTCGACCTGAGCGAGTCGCGGGTCTCTCAGATGCACTCGTCGATCATCCAGCGGCTGCAGTCGCAGCTCTCCTTCCGCCGCCCCGAGTTCGGCACCTGACCCGGACGCGACGGGGCCCCGCCCGCCGGCCGGCCGATCCGTCCCGTCACGACCCGGACCGATCCGCCGAACCCGCCCCCCGGCTCTCGGGCGCCCCCCGAAGGCCGAGGGGCGGGTTCGCGCGCCGCCTCGATCGCGGGGTCCGGCGCTTCTCTTCCCGCCGCGGTCGTCTTAGAATGGACTTCGCGTCGCCGTCCGTCCTCGATCCGTCGACGGCGTCGCCGGGCCGGCGCCCGCGCGTCCGCCCCTCCGACGGCCCTTCCCACTCCGGATCCGGGTGACCGACGACATGAAGACGCGTCAAGCTGCGCCGGCCCTCGTGCTCTGCCTCGCCGCCCTCGCCGCGACGGCCTCGCCCGCCCGCGCCCAGGGCTTCGGCTACGGCTTCGGGGGCCTGGCGATGCCCTGGGTCCCCTCGCCGACGAACGCCGTCAACGACTGGGCCCTGCAGAACGCCGCCCGGGGCGGCCAGCGACCCCCCTCGAACAACGTCTACGCCAACAACCCCAACTCGTACATCAACCGCATCCGCGACAACGGCTTCGTCTCGCAGCAGGACGCCCGGGGCCGCGTGCCCGGGAGCCGACGCGCCGCCCAGGCCGCCGCGCGGTCGCTCGGCCAGGCCGCGACCGCCGCCGCCGAGCCCGCGCCCAAGGCGGCCCCGACCCCGGCACCGCCGCCGGCGAAGCCGACCCTGCCGATCGCGAGCTTCTTCGACGCCGCCGGCCGGCTCGTCTGGCCCTCGGACTCGCCCGTGGACGGCGAGTTGAAGGCCAAGCGCGACGTCTCCGACCAGGCCACGATTGCCGTCCGCCGCGAGATCGACGCGCAGGGCTGGGCCCCCATCGCCCTGGCCGCCGAGGCCCGCCAGAAGCTCCTGGACTACGGCCGCCCGGCCCTCCAGGAGATCCGCCAGGCCTCCACCCCCCGGATCGCCGAGGCGTTCCACGAGTTCCTCATGGGCCTGTACGACGCCCTCGGCGCCGCGACCGTCCCCCCGCCGCCGCCCGCCCCGCCGCGCTGATCGCGAGGGGCGGGAACGAGGGGCCCTCGCCGGAGATCAGGGCCCGACGAGCTTGGCGACGGTGGGCTCCAGGTTCTTGCGGACCAGGTCCAGGCCGACGACCTTGCCGTCGCGGTCGATCAGGACGCTGGCGGGGATCTCGGCCACGCCGTAGGCCTTGGCGACGTCGCCCGCGCCGGGGCGGTTCATCAGGTTGGGCCAGCGGAGGTTGTAGTCGAGGGCGAACCGGCGCACGTTCGGGATGTAGCTCTCGACGTCGGCCTGCTCGTCCTGGAGCGGGTCGAGGTTGACGCCGACGATCTCGAAGCCGCGGGCGTGGTCGGCGTCGTAGACCTCCTGGAGCCAGGTGATCTCGGCCGCGCTGGGCAGGCACCACGAGGCCCAGAAGACGACCAGCACGACCTTGCCGCGCAAGGCGGCCAGGTCGAACGGCCGGCCGTCGAGGTCCTTCCCCTGGATCGCCGGCGCGGGCTTGCCGACGAGCTTCAGCCGGTTCAGCCGCGAGCCCAGGTAGTCGCGCACGTCGTCCGCGTCGGCCTGCTCGAGGACGAGCTGGAAGGCCCGCGTCGCCACGTCGTAGCGGCCGGCGTGCACCAGGCGCTGATAGTAGGAGTCGGCGACGCCGAGCAGCTCCGCGCTGCTGAGGACGACGCCCGCCTCGGCCTTCGGGTCGGCCTTCCTGGCCAGCAACGCCGCGAGGTCCTTGAGCGACTGGTCGAAGTCGCCCCGGTCGCACTCGGCGATCAGCTTCACCAGGTTGGCCAGCGCCAGGCAGGACGGCGAGGGGAGCCCCGCCTTCAGCGCGGCGTCGGCGGCGGGCTCGGCCTGGGCGAATAGGTCGGCGGCGATGGCCGAGCGGAAGAGCTGCTCGTAGACGGCGGCCGCCTCCTTGGGCTTGAGGCCGACCGCCAGCTCCTGCAGCTGCTTCAGGCGGCCGAGGTCCAGGCCCTTGAGCTTCTCGGCGTACTCGGCGTCGATGGCGAGCAGCGCCGCGGCCGTGCCTTTCTGGGGACGGCTGAGGTTGGCCGCCTCCCCCTTGGTCGTCGCGGTGGAGGTCGGCGACGTCGCCGGCGCCTGCTGGCCCCACGCCGCGCCGGCGGTCAGGATCAGTCCGAGCGCCCCGACGGGGACGGTCCGGGCCAGGGCTCGGACGCGGGATGTGGGGGAGGGGTGGCGGCTCGTCATCGGCGGGTCTCCTGGTCGGGCGGGGTCGTCTCGCGGGCGGCGACGGGCGGCGTCGCGGGGATCGTCCAGGCGGCCTTCGGGGGCGCGGCCCGGGAGGTCTTCGAACGGGCCTTCCGGGCCGGCCGCGTCGACGACTGGCGATTCACCAGCCGCCAGAGCGCCGCGCCGAAGAGCAGGGCCGCGACCAGGGCGATCGCCCAGAGCCCGGCCTTCACGCCCCCGGAGAGGGGCGTCGCCGGGGTGTCGCGGAGGAACTCCGAGAAGGGCTTGACCGGCGCGGCCTCGGCGAGGGAATCGTCGACGAACAGCTCGTGCTCGCGCCGCTTGATCGAGATCTCCTGCTCGGGCTGGTCGCGTCGCTCCCCGGACATGCCGCCGTTCTCCACGCGAGGCCGGAGCCTCGACGATCCTGGTCCGCCGCCCCTCCAGACTAGTGCCCTCGGCCGGGCCGCACAAGGGACGCTCCGCCGTCGGCCTCAGGCCTCGGCACGGAAGAACCAGTCCCAGCTCGGCGGCTCGGCGGCGAATTCGTCGGCCCCGACGAAGTTCTCGTCCCAGGGATACAGGACCCGATCCAGGGCGACCGAGCGGAACCCCGCCTTCTTGAAGCGGTGATCGAACTCGAACGGCTGCCAGAACTTTTGCCGGAGCCCCTGGAACTGGAAGCGGCCGAACGCGAAGTCGTAATAGCGGTGCTCGCCGTGCAAGGCGGCGAACTGCTCGGCCTCGGCCGGGTCGAGCCCGCGGTCGAGCGCCTGCTCGTGGAGCAGCATCGTGTGGTACTGGATCGCGTCCATCGAGGGCGCGACGCCCATGAAGACCCCGCCGGGCCGCAGGGTGGCGTGGATCGCCGTCAACACGTGGTGGATCCGCCGCACGTCGGGCATGACAAGCGAGTTGACCGCCACCGCCACGTCGAGCGAGCCCGCCAGGTCTTCCAGCTCCTCCATCGGCCGCTGGAGGAACGTCACCCGGTCGCGATCCTCGGGCGCGAGCCGCTCGCGCGCCTTCGCCAGCATCCCGGGCGCGAAGTCGAGCGCCACGACGCGGCCGAACCGCTCAAGCAGCGGCTTGATGAGCGGCCCCGTGCCGCAGCCCAGGTCGGCCGCCGTCTTCGACCCGGCGTCCTCGACCGCGTCGAGCTGGGCCCAGAGCGGATTCCGCACGGCCGGGCCGTAGGGATCCAGGAAGACCTTGTCGTAATGCGATGCGTGGCGGCTCCACGAACGCTGCTGGTCGGGCGTATTCCGGCTGAATTTCGACACGATCGCCATCGCTCCCGGATCGGGCCCGCCGTCGCCGGGGCCCGCCTCAGGTGCGGGCCCTCGCCAAGGAAGATTAAGATTTGTAAATGATCTCGCCTCGCGACGTCGTCAAGGGGCGGAGGACGAGGTCTCGGCCGCCAGCACCAGCTCCGCGCCGTCGAACGTCAGGCCGCCGAGCCGGGGCAGGGCGACGAAATCGAAGCCGTTCGCATTCCCGAACGCCCAGGAGGCCGCCCTGGCCCTGCGCCGGACCCTCCCCGGCAGGCGCCGCCAGGCCGATCGCATCAGCGCGTCGGCCGGTTCCCTCGACTGAACGATCACGCGTCGATTCCGTGACAGGGCGTCGACGATCGGGCCGACTCGCGCGTCGACCGGGCCGTCCTCTCTGGGCCCGCCGATCGCGGCCGGCCGGAATCGGCCCCGGGGCAGGGGGGAGTCCTGGTCGGCGGCGGTCCAGTCGCTGCGGAAGGCCGGATCGAAGGCGTGGGGCCAGGCCCCCGCGCGGCGGTAAGACCACGGCGAGACGAAGAGGGCGTGGAAGGCCAGCGCGCCCGGACGCCCCTGGTCGTCGCAGCCCAGCGAGTCGACCCGGACGACCATCCAGGTCGAACGGTCCGCCGGCAGGGCGAAGACGCTCCGAAAGCGGTCGACCCCCGCGGGCCGCTCGCCGAACCGTTCGCAGGCCCGCTTCATCGCGTCGCGCCACGAGGGCGGACACCCCGCCGAAGCCGTCAGCATCGCGTAGCCGCGGGACCAGAACGGGAAGCTCCCGTAGACCGCCTGCTCGTATCCGATCCCGCCGAACATCCCTTCGCCTCGTTCGAGCTTCCGAGCCGCCCGGGCCGTCCGGCGCACCCTCGGCCGCTCTCCGTTCGCGGCCGTCCCGATCAGTGTACCCGCGCGATCCCGGGTCGATCAGGGCCGTCGAGGCCTCCGGCGACGAATCTCGGCGAAAATCCCGGACGGGCCCGAATCCATCATTCGGCGACGATCGCGATGGCGATCGGGACGTCGTCGGCGAGGTCGGCGGCGGCGGCTTCGGCGCCGATCCGGTCGGCCGAGACGCCCGCGGCGACGAGCGCGGCGCGCACGGCCTCGGCGATGCGGCCGGCGGTCGCTCGAGATGCGGCCGGATCGACGTCCTTGAGGGCTTCGCGGGCCTGAATCCTGAACTTCACGCCCGGGTAGGCCCCGGCGATCCGGGCGAGGCGGGCGATCGCGTCGGTTCCCTCTCGGGTGAGCTTGCCGTCGCGGTCGAGGGTCAGGTCGGGGGCGAGGAACGTCTGCGGCAGGGCCGGCCCGCCCGTCCGGAGAGCCTTGACCATCGCCTCGACGTACGAATTCTCGGGGACCTCGATCGTGACGTCGCCCGGCAGGGCGAGCGAGACGCCTCGCGCCGCGGTCTCCAGCGCCGGGCGTCCTTCGGCGGTGGCGAGGGCCGCGGGCGGGGGCTCTTCGTCCGCGGCCTGGGCCAGGTCGGTCGCCGGCCGGTCGGCGTCGGGGGCTTCGAGGCGGTCGTTCGGCGCGTTCCGCGGGAGGCCGCGGGGCACCAGTTCATAGGCCGCCAGCAGGGCCAGCACCCCCAGGGCCGTCGGGATCGCCCAGCGGACCATCGATGAGATGGGCCCGAGGTCCGCCGACTGCGGAGCGGACCAGTCGGTCGTTTGCCCGGGGCGAGGGGGGGCGACCGCATGGGCCGCCCCCAGTTCGGCGAGGCCGTGCAGCCCGAGCGCCTCGGCCAGGCCGCCGGGGGCCTGGCGGACGATGGCGTCCCTCTGGGCGCTCAGCAGGCCGCGGAGGCCGTCGAGGGTGATTCCCGGCGGGCCGAGCGTGACGCGGATCAGGCCGGCGAAGGCCGGGGCGAGCATGGCGAGGATCGTCGCGACGGTGGCGGGCCGCGCGCCCGAGCCGTCGGCGACCAGGTCCATCACGCCCCCCAGCCTGTCGCCGAAGATCGTGCGGAGCATCGACCGCCCGTTCGACGCGATCGAATCGAGAGAGCCCGACCTGAGGATCGCGCCGACGTCGTGCGCCGCATCCGACGGCCCTCCGGCCGGGTGCGGCCGAGGGGGAGCCTGCCGGATCTCGTCCAGGAGGCGGTCGGCGTCGCGCGGGGCGGCCGCGGCGTCGAGGAGCCCCGCGAGGATCGCCGGGCCGCCCAGGGCGAGCGCCTGCTCCACGCGGTCGGGCTGCTCGTCGAGCGCGACGCTCAGCTTGTGGACGGCTTCGACGTCGAAGATCGACTTCACCAGGCTGAGGAGGTCGACGGCCATGTTGCGTTCTCCACCGGTTTGCGACGCCCGAGCGGTTCGAGCCCCCACCCCGATCCTCGCCCGCCGCCCGAGGACCGTCCTTGATCCTCCGGCGTGGACGGGAGCGACGCAAGATCCGGCAGACGCCGCCGCACGACTTCCCCGCCCGGCCCCGACGCCCCGGGGTGGTCAGTCGAGGAAGAGGCCGCTGAGGACGGCGTTGACGCCTGCGGTCCTGGTGATGCGGAGCTGGACGCGTCCGGCGAGCGACCAGGAGAGGTAGAGGCCGTCGTGGAACGAGGCGACGGTGCGGGAGTCGAGCAGGGCGCCGGTGTCGGCGTCGAGGACGTCGACCCGCTGGGAGCGGGCGGAGCCGTCCCAGTCGACGAAGTAGAGGCCGACGGTGCGGGGCTGCGCGCCCAGGGAGAGGGTGGCGGAGAAGGCGGAGGCGGAGTACCAGGTGGCGGCGGTCCGGCCGGTGCCGGCGGGGTCCTGCAGGGCGCGGACGTCGGCGGAGCCGGCGGCCCAGGTGTAGCTGGAGGCGGAGGCGAGGGCGAGCGAGACGCCGGCGGGGAGCGAGGTGGCGGAGCCGGCCAGGGCGTAGCCGGCGGCGCCGCGGACGCCGCGCCAGGAGCCCTGGGTCGTCGCGTCGGCCCCCAGGAACGTCGCCGCGTTGCCCGCCTCGCCGTCGAGGAAGAGGCCGCTGAGGACGGCGTTGACGCCTGCGGTCCTGGTGATGCGGAGCTGGACGCGTCCGGCGAGCGACCAGGAGAGGTAGAGGCCGTCGTGGAACGAGGCGACGGTGCGGGAGTCGAGCAGGGCGCCGGTGTCGGCGTCGAGGACGTCGACCCGCTGGGAGCGGGCGGAGCCGTCCCAGTCGACGAAGTAGAGGCCGACGGTGCGGGGCTGCGCGCCCAGGGAGAGGGTGGCGGAGAAGGCGGAGGCGGAGTACCAGGTGGCGGCGGTCCGGCCGGTGCCGGCGGGGTCCTGCAGGGCGCGGACGTCGGCGGAGCCGGCGGCCCAGGTGTAGCTGGAGGCGGAGGCGAGGGCGAGCGAGACGCCGGCGGGGAGCGAGGTGGCGGAGCCGGCCAGGGCGTAGCCGGCGGCGCCGCGGACGCCGCGCCAGGAGCCCTGGGTCGTCGCGTCGGCCCCCAGGAACGTCGCCGCGTTGCCCGCCTCGCCGTCGAGGAAGAGGCCGCTGAGGACGGCGTTGACGCCTGCGGTCCTGGTGATGCGGAGCTGGACGCGTCCGGCGAGCGACCAGGAGAGGTAGAGGCCGTCGTGGAACGAGGCGACGGTGCGGGAGTCGAGCAGGGCGCCGGTGTCGGCGTCGAGGACGTCGACCCGCTGGGAGCGGGCGGAGCCGTCCCAGTCGACGAAGTAGAGGCCGACGGTGCGGGGCTGCGCGCCCAGGGAGAGGGTGGCGGAGAAGGCGGAGGCGGAGTACCAGGTGGCGGCGGTCCGGCCGGTGCCGGCGGGGTCCTGCAGGGCGCGGACGTCGGCGGAGCCGGCGGCCCAGGTGTAGCTGGAGGCGGAGGCGAGGGCGAGCGAGACGCCGGCGGGGAGCGAGGTGGCGGAGCCGGCCAGGGCGTAGCCGGCGGCGCCGCGGACGCCGCGCCAGGAGCCCTGGGTCGTCGCGTCGGCCCCCAGGAACGTCGCCGCGTTGCCCGCCTCGCCGTCGAGGAAGAGGCCGCTGAGGACGGCGTTGACGCCTGCGGTCCTGGTGATGCGGAGCTGGACGCGTCCGGCGAGCGACCAGGAGAGGTAGAGGCCGTCGTGGAACGAGGCGACGGTGCGGGAGTCGAGCAGGGCGCCGGTGTCGGCGTCGAGGACGTCGACCCGCTGGGAGCGGGCGGAGCCGTCCCAGTCGACGAAGTAGAGGCCGACGGTGCGGGGCTGCGCGCCCAGGGAGAGGGTGGCGGAGAAGGCGGAGGCGGAGTACCAGGTGGCGGCGGTCCGGCCGGTGCCGGCGGGGTCCTGCAGGGCGCGGACGTCGGCGGAGCCGGCGGCCCAGGTGTAGCTGGAGGCGGAGGCGAGGGCGAGCGAGACGCCGGCGGGGAGCGAGGTGGCGGAGCCGGCCAGGGCGTAGCCGGCGGCGCCGCGGACGCCGCGCCACGAGCCCTGGGTCGCCGCGTCGGCCCCCAGGAACGTCGCCGCGTTGCCCGAGCGCGGCAGCGCCGCGCCGACGTTGAGCCGGCCGCCGGTGACGAGCTTGGTCTGCAAGGCGGGCACGGGCGTGGCCGTGCTCTCGATCTGCGTGATGATCTGCGTGTAGGTCCACTCGGGGTGGGCGGCGAGCAGCAGGGCCGCGGCGCCGCTGACGAACGGCGAGGCCATCGAGGTGCCGCTCTGGTAGCCGTAGCGGTTGCCCGGCAGCGTGCTCAGGATGCTCACGCCGGGCGCCGCGACGTCGACCGTCGTCCTGCCGTAGTTCGAGAAGCTCGCCAGCGTGCCGTCGGACGCGATCGCCGCGACCGAGACCACGTTGGGGCTCGCGGAGGACGCCGGCCAGAACGGGTTCACGTCGGTGTTCAAGGCGCTGTTGCCGGCGGCGGCGACGAAGACCGAGCCGGCCGCGGCCGCGGCGGCGATGGCCGAGTCGAAGGTCGTGCTGGCGGTCCCGGCGGCCCCGTAGCTGTTGTTCGAGACCCGCGCCCCGTGGGCGGCGGCGTAGAGGGTGGCCGCGGCCGCGTCGACGTCCGAGCCGCTGCCCGAGGAGTCGAGGAACTTCAGCGCCATGATCTGGACGCGCCAGTCCACGCCCGACACGCCCACCCCGTTGTTCCCGGTCGCGCCGATGATCCCCGCGACGTGGGTGCCGTGGCCGTGGTCGTCCAGGGGGTTGTTGTTGCCGGCGACGAAGTTCCAGCCGATGATGTCGTCCACGTACTGGTCGCCGTCGTCGGAGACGCCGTTGGACCACCCCCCCTGCCCGGAATCCGCCCCGCCGGGGAGCCGGCCCATGGAGACCAGCAGGTCGGAGCCCGTGATCAGGCCGTCGCCGTTCGAGTCGACGATCTTGCCGACCCCCTGGTTGGGCTTCGAGCCGCCGGGGGACGTGTAGTTGAGGTCGTAGAAGGTGATCAGGCCGTCGCCGTCGACGTCGGTCAGGTTGGCCCGGCGCGAGGCCGGGATCTCCGCCTGGTTGATCCACATGTTCTGGTACAGGTCGGGATGGTTGTAGTCGACCCCGGTGTCGACGACGGCCACCACGACCGTGGAGGAGCCGGTCGTGGCGTTCCAGGCCGTCGGGGCGTCGATGCCGGCGGTCCCGTTCAGCCCCCACTGGCTGTTGTCGACGTAGCCTGGGTCGTTCGGCGTCGCGTCGATGCTGAAGGTCTGGCTGGGCTCGACGTAGCCGAGGCCGGGCAGGACGGCCAGGCGTCCCGACAGCCGCCTCAGGGCCGTCGACGTGCCGGTCGCCTCGAGTACGCCGGGCAGCCCCGTGGGCTGGAGGGTCGCCCCGGCCCGCTCCGCCGCCGCGGCGAGGTCGGCCGTCGAGGCGTCCTTCACCTGCACGAGCAACGCCCCCGCCGACGTCGTGCTCAGGACCGTACGGGCCTCCAGCCGCTCGAAGTGGACCGTCCGGGTCCGCGACTGGCGGACGCCGCGCCGACGCCGATTCTCCGTCCGAATGCTCATGGGTGGCTATCCTTCAAATGGTGCGGAGGCGTCGGGTTGCGCAGGAGGACGGAAGCGGTCCCGCCGGCGAGGCGTCGCGTGGATGAATGATGTCGAATCGATATCGTCGAGACGGAGTACTTCGAGCGCGAAAACGCGGAGGCCGAGCCTCGCGTGGCGCGACGTGGGTCTCCGGGCGGCCGGGACTTGAGAGGCGATCATTGTTTTCCGCCGCCTCGCCGCCTGACAAGAGGTGAGGCCCGGAATCCACGCGGCCCCGTCGCAGGCGCATGCCGGCCCGGACGTACCGGGCCCGCGATCGAGTTCGACCCGCGGCCCGCACGCGGCTCGCCGTCGCGTGTCTATGAAATGGATGGGCATGGCGACTCCGGCCCGGAGAAGCCGCGCCGCGGGGGGCGGAAGCCGGCCGCCCCCGCCGCGTGGGCGCGCGGCGGGGGCGGGGTCGATCAGTCGGACTCCCTCTCGGGGGCGGAGGCCTTCAGGGGCGGGGCGTCGGTCGTGGGGAACCACCTGGCCAGCTCAGCCTTCTTGCCGGCGTACTTGGCGTCGGCGGCGAGGTTGGTCCACTCGTAGGGGTCGGCTTCCTCGTCGTAGAGTTCCTCGTCGCCGTTGGCGTAGCGGATGTAGCGCCAGCCTTCGGAGCGGACCGCGTGGTTGCGGGCGCCGAAGGTCGTCAGCGCGGGCTGATCCCAGGCGGCGGCGGGGTCTTGCAAAAGGGCCTTGATGCTCCGGCCCTCGACGTGCTTCGGCGTCGGCACGCTGCAGAGGTCGGTCAAGGTCGGGTAGAGGCTCATGAAGTCGACCGTCCGCGCGCAGGCGACGCCGGGCTTCGTCACGCCCGGGACGACCCAGATCAGGGGCGCCCGCGTGGCCTCTTCCCAGAGCGCGAACTTGCGCCAGTGGCTCTTCTCGCCGAGGTGCCAGCCGTGGTCGCCCCACAGGACGACGATCGTCTTGTCGCGCTGGGGCGAGGCGTCGAGCGCGTCCAGGAGCCGGCCGATCATGGCGTCGGCGTAGGAGATCGCCGCGAGGTACGCCTGCACGGCCTCTTTCCACCGCCCCGATTCGAGCATCGCCTTGTGGTCGCCCCGGGGCCTCGCCATCCTCACGCCCGCGGGCGGGACGTCGTCGAGGTCGTCGGGCCGGGTGGGCGGCAGCTGGATCGAATCGAGCGGGTGGAGGTCGTAGTACTTGCGCGGGACGTTCCAGGGCATGTGCGGCTTGTGCAGGCCGACGGCGAGGAAGAACGGCTTCTCGCGCGGCTTGCCCAATTGCTCGATGCCGTAGTCGACGATCTTCCACTCGCGGAGGTCTTCATCCCGGGCGTCGTCGAGGGGGGCGAACCGGATGCCGCCGACCCCCAGGTCGCCCTTGGGCTGGGGATCCTTGCCCGCGCCGCGAAGGTAGTCGTCCCACTCCTCGGCGCGTCGGAAGCTCTCGTGGTAGATCTTGCCGGCGCCGAGGACGTCGTAGCCCGCCTTCCGGAACGCGGTCGTCAGCGTGAGGTCCTTGGGGATGACGGTCCGCCAGTCGTCGGGGTTCTGGTAGACGCCCGTCGTCGAGGGCCGCTGCCCGCTCATCAGCGCCGCCCGCGAGGGGTTGCACAGGGGCGCGGCGCAATAGGCGTGGGTGAACCGGACGCCCCGGGCGGCGAGGCGGTCGATGTTGGGGGTGCTCGTCTGGGGGTTGCGTCCCAGGTGGCCGACCCAGTGGTTGAGGTCGTCGACGGCGATGAACAGCACGTTCGGCCGGTCGTCGGCGCGGACCGAGACGGCCGCCGCCAGGGCGAACCCCGCGACGACCGCCATGCGGAAGATTCTCATGCGGCGATATCCCAAGGGAATGGAGTGAGCTGATCCATCGAATGGAAGATTCGAAAACACCTCGGCGGAGCGTCGCATCGTCCTTCTCCCCTCGTGGGAAAAGGTGGCCGGAGGCCGGATGAGGGGCTCGCCATCCGACGCCGGCTTTCTCGCCGTCCAGGCCGCGACGGCCTCGAAGATCGAGACCCCTATCGGGGTCCCCCTCATCCGCTGCTGCGCGGCACCTTCTCCTACGAGGGGAGAAGGGCGATCCGGACCGGCCCTTCAAGCGACGCGGAAACCTCAGTCGCCCTTCGCGCCCGGCGCCCCGATCGGGCCCCAGAGCGGCTGGGCGAGCTGGGCGTCCCAGCCCTTCCAGAGGGCCAGCAACTCTTCGACCCGCCCGGGTTGCTGGGCGGCGAGGTCGTGCGCCTCGCCCGGGTCGTCGGCGAGGTTGTACAGCCGCAGGGGCGTGACCTCGACCGCCCCGGGGTTGGACCGCACGCCGGGCGAGTCGATCGCGGCGTCGTAGCGGACGAGCTTCCAGTCGCCCTTGCGGACGGCCGCCTGCTCGCCCATCCGCCAGAAGAGGACGTCGTGCGGGGCGCGGGCGTCGGCTCCCGTGAGGAACGGCAGCAGGTCGACGCCGTCGAGCTTCCACTCGGGCTTCACCGCGACGCCGGCCGCCGCCAGCGCGGTCGGCAGCAGGTCGAGCTGGATCACGGGGCTCTTGTACACGGCGTTCGCCGGCAGCCTCCCCTTCCAGCTCAGGACGAACGGGACGTGGACGCCCCCTTCCAGCGCCGTCCGCTTCGAGCCCCGGAAAGGCGCGTTCCGCGAGCCGTTCAACGTCGTGCCCAGCATGGTCGGGCCGCCGTTGTCGTTGAAGTAGACGATCAGGGTGTCGTCTTCGAGGCCCGCGTCGCGGACCTTGGCGACGATCGCGCCGACGGCCTCGTCGAGCGCCGTCAGCATCGCGGCGTAAGTGCGCCGGGTCGGGTCGGCGATCGAGGAGAACCGCGAGAGCCGCTCGTCGGTGGCGTCCATCGGCGTATGGACGGCGTTGAAGGCCACCTCCAGGAAGAACGGCGAGGCCCCTCCCTTGTGGCGGTCGATGAACGCCACGGCCTCGCGGGCGAAGGCGTCGGTCAGGTAGGCCTTCTCCTTCACGACCTCCGTGCCCCGATAGATGTTCTCGGTCTGCTCGGCGAAATACGTGTGGGCGCCGCCGAGGAACCCGAAGAACTCGTCGAACCCACGCTTCTGAGGATGGAACCGCGGGGCCCCTCCCTGGTGCCATTTGCCGACCAGCCCCGTGGCGTAGCCGGCCGCCTTCAGACGGTCGGCGATCGTCGTCTCGGTCGTGGGCAGGCCCACCTCGGGCCCGCCCCCGGGGTTCCACTCGTGGCCGAACCGCTGCTGGTAGCGGCCCGTCAGGAACCCGGCGCGGGTCGGGCTGCAATACAGGCCCGAGACGTAGCCGTTCGCGCAACGCACGCCGCTCGCCGCCAGGGCGTCGATCTGCGGCGTGGGGAAGTCCTGGTTGCCGTTGAAGCCGAGGTCGGCGTGGCCCATGTCGTCCGTGATCAGGACGACGATGTTCGGTCTCTTGCCGTCCGCCGCCAGGCTCGCCCCCTGGGTCGCGGCGGCCGCCAGACCCAGCATCGCCGCATAAACGACCCTGCGCAGCCGCGCGGCCCACGTCTCGTCCGATCGCATCCTGGACATCATCGCGATCCCAACCTCCCTCGCTCCCGGTTGCTGACGCATCCACCGAACACCGGCGGCCTCCTGCCATTCAACCCGATGCGCCCGCCATGGTGTCGAATCGTTGGCCCAGGATAGCCATTGTCTAGTCTCCCGGTCAATCTAATAGGATTTCGAAGTTGACAAAGCCTATCGATATGGTAAATATCTCAGCCACGGACGTTCGATTGCAACGATCCGACGGACGATCCAGGGGATGCCAGGACGAATTGGTCGACGATCGACCCCTTCGTCTCGCGACGAGATAAAGAGGATTCGCCACGATGAAGACCGTCCAGAATCGGACCCATGGTGCAGCGTCGCGAGCCGCGCGACGGGGCGGTTTCACGCTGATCGAGCTGCTGGTGGTGATCGCGATCATCGCCGTTTTGATCGCCTTGCTGCTGCCGGCGGTGCAGTCGGCGCGCGAGGCGGCGCGACGGATCCAGTGCACCAACAACATCAAGCAGCTCGGCCTCTCGCTGCACAACTACCACGACGTCCACGGCCGGTTCGCGCCCGGGACGATCACGGTGACGATCACGCCGACGAGGGATTACCGCCAGCCGTTCGTCACGTCGCTGCTGCCCTACCTGGAGCAGGGGAACCTGACCAACAGCTACAACTCCAACCTGTCGTTCCAGACCAACGCCAACGACACGACCCGGCTCACGCGGCTGGGCGTGTTCGACTGCCCGTCGGATCAGCAAGTGCTGTTCGTCAGCAACGACGGCGCGAACCCCGACGTGAAGGGGAACTACGGGATCAACTGGGGGCAGAACACCTTCGGCGACCAGGTGCTCCCCGGGCCCTTCGCCCTCAACTACGGCTCGTCGCTGGCCGAGATCACCGACGGCACGAGCAACACCTACCTGATGGCGGAAGTGCTGCAACTGCCGCATCCGACCGGCCAGCCGGTGGGGGTCGTCGACCGTCGCGGCCGCATCTGGAGCGACCAGTCGACCTCGTATCACCTCACGACCCGGAACGGCCCCAACAGCCAGGTCCCGGACTTCGGCGTGTGCGGCGAGCAGACGGACCCCCGCAAGGCGCCGTGCACCCGCAAGGTCGGCACCCCGGCGAACCACTACCTCTCTTCGCGGAGCCGACATCCCGGGGGCGTAAACGTCCTCCTGGGCGATGGCTCGGTCCGCCTCATCAAGGACTCGATCTCGACCCCGACCTGGCGCGCCCTGAGCAGCAAGGCCGGCGGCGAGGTCGTCAGCGCGGACGCCCTCTGATGCCCACCACGACGCACGCCCTCGCCGCCTCGTCCCGGAGCCTGGTCCTGCCCGCGGCCCTTTTCGCCTGCCTCGGCCTGGCCGGGTGCGGCGAGGGGGGGCCGAGTCGCCTACCGGTCTCCGGCAAGGTCTCGCTCGACGGCAAGCCGCTGACGACGGGCAAGGTCACGTTCGTCCCGCTCGACGGCACGACGGCCTCGGTCGCCGAGATCCGCGACGGCGCCTTCCAGGCCGACCGCTCTGCAGGGCCCTCGCCGGGCCGGTATCAGGTCGAGATCATCGCCGTCGAGCCGACGGGCAAGAAGGTGCCCAATCCGGACGTCCCCGGCTCGACCATCGACGAGGAGCGCGACCTCGTCCCCGCCCGCTACAACGTCAAGTCCGAGCTGACCGCCGAGGTCAAGCCCGACGCCGACAACGCGTATGAGTTCGCGCTCTCCTCCCAGGGCGCCGTCGCCAAGAAGATCCGCCGCCGTTGAGACCGGCGCGACCCTCCTCCGGGACCGCCCCGGGTCCTAACAACGCTCATCTGCCGGGTCGCCCGTTGGACATGCGGCTTATACCATGGGCGGGCCGGCGGGCCGGTGTCGGACTTCCACTTTTCGAGGACGTCGAATTTCTGGACTGCCGAAATGTCGTATTCTTCAGGTAGGGAGATACGCCGACATGGGAGCGTCGACGACCTCGTAAAACATCCGATTCTCTTGTGGCAACGAAGCCATTCGAGAGCCGAAAATCTGACGCAAGTCTATACTCCAAAAAATATTGTGTCGTGAACTGATTTTCTCTCGGCTCCGAACGGAGCCAAAGCGAAGCCAACCCTCGTCGACCCGGATTGGAACCGCCGAATGAGCGACGAGGAGGGTGCCAGCGACCGCATTCGACGAGGTCGATCAGGCTGGTCCCTGGTCGTGGCCGAACAGCTTCCTCGCGTCTCGCCGGCCGTGGATCAGCCGCAGCACCACGATCGAATCGGCCTCGACTCGATAGAACGCCACGTAGGGACGTACGGCGAAACACCTCAAGGCCGGCGCGAGGTCTTCACGGATCTGTATGATGAGCGGAAACTGGGCGTGCGTCCTGGCCGCGGAGACGAAACGGTCGATGAACCCGATCGGCGGCCTTCTCGTTCCTGAGCCGTAGGTAGTTCCAGGCCTCGTCCAGGTCGGCCTGCGCCGCTCGCGTGATGACGGCTTCGCCCATCGCCTAGGAACTGCGCTTGCGCATGACGTGGCGTTCCCGACCGCGTTACTTGACGTCCCGCACCAGTTCATCCGTGAGGGGCGAGGTCTCGCCCCGGTCGGCCTGGTCGACCCCGATTTGAACCTCGCGACGGAGTTCGGCGAGCTTCGCCTGCTGCTGCTCCTCGCGCTCTTTCAGGAGCCGCAAGCCTTCGCGGACGACTTCGCTGGCGGTCTGGTACATCCCGCTCTGGACCTTGCCGTCGACGAACTGTTCGAGTTCCGGCGTCAGGGAGACGTTCATGATCGCTACTCCTTCGAGTTCGTGGACATTCGACCGTACCACGGATGGCAGGAAGTAGCAATTTTGGTTATCGGCTCGGATGCCGGACTCGGATCGTCACTCCGGCCGGGCGAGGGCCGGCATGGCGAAGTCGGAGGTGAAGGTCAGCGAGGTCGAGCCCCCCTTGGCGAACTTGATCGTGTTGTCGAGCAGGCGCATGGCGAGGGGGTCGCCCTGGCGGCTGTGGAGGACGGCGACCTCGGAGGCCGACCAGTCGTAGTCGACGACCCGGATCGTGATCGGGTCGCCGTACTTCCAGACGACCGGCTGGGCGAACGTGTAGTCCCAGATCGGCCGGGTGCAGTTGGCGATGACGGGCGACGGGCCGTAGGTCGCGCCGGCGACTTCGAGGGTCACGCCCAGGTCGGGGCCGCCGCCCGCGAGGTACTTGCCGGCCGACGCGGGGATCTCGCCCCGACGGAGCGTGACGCGGTAGTTGTGGGGGACGGAGACCTTGTCCCACCAGTCGAGGTAGCCCCTTGCGGAGGCGGAGTAGCGGCCGTCGGGATGGTCGCGGAGGTAGTCGCGGAGGCGTAGCGCGACCTGGGCGACGTCGTCTGGATGGGCCGTCGCGTGGTCGTAGGCCTGGCGGTAGGAATAGGCGTCCCAGTCGCGGAGGGCCCGGTCGCGGCCCTCGATCGCCTCGCTGATGAACCGGCCGCCGGTCTGGTGGGCCTTCAGATACTCCTGATACTTCTCGATCCGGGCTGCGAAGCTCGTCGGCTGGCGCTGGGAGAACTCGCGGGCGCGGGCGATGTCGCGGTCGTCGAGGCGGCGGACGTAGTCGTCGAGCCGGCCCTGCACCTCGGTGCGGTACGCGCTCTCGGGATGCTCGTCGAGGAACCGCCGGGAGCGATCGATCAGGTCGGCGAGCGAGGCGTTGGGGAGCGTCTCGGCGCGGACGAGGTCGTCGACGACCCGGCGCTCGCCGGCGGTCCGGCGAGTGGCCAGCTCGGCTTTGAGCCCCTGGGCCAGCTTCAGGACCTCGGGTCGCCGCGGCGTGTCCGGGAACTCGCGCAGGAAGGCGTCGAGCGCGGCGACGGCCTTGCCCGGCTCGTCGATCGCCTCAAGCGAGTTGGCCTGCGCATACACGTCCTTCCAGCGCTCCTCCTGGCGGGCCTGCTCGCGGGACTTCTCGACCTCGCGGATCGCCGGCGCGAGCTGGGGGGCCTGGACGCGCGCGGCCTCCAGCTTGGCCTCCAGGTCGGGCACGACCGCGCCGGCGGCGATCTGCACGCCGCTGGCCTTCACGGTCCACTCGGCCTTGCGGTTCTCGGCCTCGCGGGCGAAGCGGGGGAGCAGATACGGCAGCGTGGGATGCGTCTCCAGCAGCGCCGACCAACTCGAGGCGACGGCCGACGCCGTGTTGCCCGAGTCGCGCTCGAAGGCCGAGGCCCGCTGGTAGCCCCAGAAGTCGTAGCCGACCGCGACCCCCGCCAGCAGGGCGACCGCCCCCGCGAGCTTCCCCGTCCGGCGGAGCTTCCGCTTGCGTTCCAGCCCCTTGAGGCGGTCGCGGAACTCGTACGTCCGGTTCGATCGGGGATACCGCTTCTCGTAGGCGGACAGACAGCGGTGCAGCCGCGGCAGGTCGTCGGGGGCGAGGTCCCAGAGCAGCTCCATCTGGGCCCGGTCGCGGATCTCGAGCTGATCGGCGACCCAGCCCAGCGGGCCTTCGAGCCCCATCGGGTGGATCTCCGACGGCGGCCGGTTCCCCTGCGATCCGGCCCCGAACGAGCTGACGGCGAAGATCACGCCGTCGGGGGCGTGCTGCCGCAGGGCGTGGCGGGTCATGCCGTACTGGCGGTCGACCAGGTCCTCGACGAACCCCTCGTCGGCCGTCGAGCCCTTCCCCTCGCGGGCCAGGACGCGGTCGAACTTGGTCAGCAGCAGGGCGACGGGCCGGTCGGTGCTGATGTCCTCGGAGCGCTCGATGTAACGCTCCAGCAGGTTCTCGACCTCCTGCTGACGCCGCCGGCGTTCGGCGGAGTCGTTGGAGCCCTCGGGATCGAGGCAGAGGAAGACGGCGTCGCAGCCGGCGAAGAACTCCTGGATCGGTTCGTCAGTCCCGAGGGTGACGTGCTCGCCCTGGTAGTCCTTGACGATCAGCTCGAACCGGGCGGGTCCGTGATACAGCCGCAGGTGCAGCTCGGTCTCGGAGAGCGTGCCCGAGGTCGGCTCGCCGGACTCGATCTGCGCGATCTTCTCGGCGAGGTATTCGGCCGTGGGGGAGTCCGCGGCGGCCAGTCGGACGCCCGGCACCAGGCCGCCGGCGGCCTCGCGGTAGAACATGGCCAGGAGCGTCGTCTTGCCGACGTTCCGATGCCCGAAAAGCGCGATCCGCTTCGGCCCCGTCAGCCGGGCCTCCAGGGCGTCCAGTCGCGTGCTGCGGCGGTTTGACACGCTCGTCCCCGATCCTGATCGACCGATCCGAGAGATGTGGGCGTCCCTGCCCGGGAAACGGGGCCGGCGAGAGAGGCTCTCGGCCGCCTTTACATGATCGACCTTTCCGACCCCCCGAGCGTAACACCCCCGCAGTCCCGGCGGTCGGGTCGACGGGGATGCTCCGTCGCCGTCGAGTTTTCCGTCGTCGGCGACGCGTTCTCCCAGGATGGCTACGCGGGCGACGCTCCGATGGTTCGTTTCAAATCCGATCAAACCGGACGCCGGAGGACGACCCGGCGGAACAGCCAGGCGGCCCCGGTGAACGGCCGCAGCATGGTCCGCAGCGGGAAGCCCAGGACGATCAGGAGCGCCCCGCAGGCCACGAGCCCGGCGAGGATCGCGCCGAGGCGTCGGAAGACGGGGAAGTCGAGGCCGCGGCTGGCGAGCGCCTCGCCGATCGTGGCTTCGAGCCCGCTGACCACCCCGCCGCCGACGCTCGTCGCCAGGGCGACCCCGGCGCGGGCGAATTCGCGGGCGGCGTACTCGGTCGCGCGGCCGGCGTAGTCGACGAAGGCGTCGGGGTTGGCGTAGAAGGCCGCGAGGACGCCGGCCGCGGCCAGCTTCTTCTTGTGAGGGAGGACCTGGGTCGTGAAGAACTCCCAACCCCCCCGGCCCGTCTTGCGCAGGACGCCCAGGCTTTCGGGGCCCTCCTTCACGATGACTTCCGCCACGTCGTCGCCGAACGCCCGGACGGCGGTCAGGCCTTCGGGGCCGAGCCGGCGGACCATCGTCTCGGCCTCCTGGGGATAGCGCATGGCGATCCGCCGGGCCGACTCGCCCATCTCCACGACCACCCGCTTCTCGGCCGGCTTGAGCCCGGAGAACGTCCGCAGGGCGTCGGCGTCGCGGCCTACGAGTTGGCCGAAGCGGCCTTCCAGCAGAAGCTCGCTCGGCTTCTCGACCCGACGCGCGGCCGTCGCCAGCTCGTCGGACTGCTTCGCCAGACGTTCCAGGCTCTCCTCCGACCCCCGGGCGAACAGCTCGCCGGCCCCTCGGGCCTCGACCCGGGCGGCGTCGCCGCCGCGCAGGACGGCCTTGCCCCCGCGGGCCTCGACGATGATCTGCTGCACGATCTCGTCCAGCCACGAGAAGGCCCCGGCCCGCGCCGGGCTGGGCGCGGCGAGGACCGTCAGGGCCAGCCCCAGCGCGAGCGCCAGGGGCCGGCGCGCCGTCCGACCGATCTTGGAGAGGAGATGCATGATTCCGGTCCTTCCGCGCGTGCCTTCTCGGGACTCCCGCGGGAGTCGATTCGCCCGAACCCATCCTCTATTGTATCGCCCGATCGGATTTCGGCGGTGAGGATCGCGGGATTTGCCGGAATCGTCCCCGCTCAGGCCGGAGGGGCCGAAGGCTCGCGATACAGCGCGTGGGCGTCGATGTAAGCCTCCACCGACCGAGGGACCATGTAGCGGATGCTCCGACCATCCCGGAGCCGGCCCCGGACGTCGTGCGAGGCGATGCCGATCGGGGGGATGGTCACGAATTCGAGGGTCCGGGCGTCGGGACCCAGCGAGTCGGCCGGCGGGGCGTCGGCCCCGGAACCCGGGCGGTTGACGACGACGATCGTCGCCAGCCGGGCGATCCGGTCGGGCTCGCGCCAGGTCGGCAGGTCGACGAGGCTGTCGCCGCCGATCAGGAAGAACAACTCGTCCTCCGGGCGTTCGGCCCGGATCTGTTCCAGCGTGTCGACGCTGTATGACGGCCCGGACCGGTTCGCCTCGATGTCGGACACCTCGAAGGCGGCATTGCCGGCGATCGCCAGCCGGGCCATCTCCAGGCGGTGATGCACCCCCGACCGCTTCGCCCCGCGCTTGTGGGGCGGCTCGTTGGCGACGACGAACCAGACGCGGTCCAGCCCGCACGCCTCGCGACACTGCTCCGCCAGGATCAGGTGGCCCATGTGGATCGGATCGAACGTCCCCCCGAACAACCCTAATCGCATGGACGAGCAATCCCCCTTCGACCCGCAAGAACCCCCGCCCGGATGTCTGGACAGGTGTGCAGAATTTCGGCGGGTCGGAGTATAATCCAGATGGTAGCCGACGCCCCGGAAACTCGACGATAGGTCCCGCCGATGAGCGTTGTCAATCAGGATCAGGACGGCGAGGACGCCCGGCCCCGGGGGCGCACGGTCCGCCCGCCCTCGTGGTTCGGCGGCGAGGACGAAGCCCCCGCGGCGCGCGGGGGGATGTTCGTCGAGGTCGTCGTCAACCGGGCGTTCGACCAGGCGCTGACCTACCACGCGCCCCGGAAACTCGTCGCGGGCATCCGCCCCGGCGTGCGGGTTCGTGTGCCGCTGGGCAAGCGGGGCGGGCTGGTCACGGGCTACTGCGTGTCGATCGGCCTGCTGCCCCCCGAGGGGCTCGACCCGGCCCGGATCAAGGACGTCGCCGAGGTCCTCGACGCCGTCCCCTTGATCGACGCCCGGATGCTCGAATTGACCCGCTGGATGGCCGGCTACTACCTCTGCTCGTGGGGCCAGGCGCTCGACGCCGTGGTCCCGGCCGGGGTCCGCAAGCAGGCCGGGACGCGGATCGGCACCTTCCTGACGGTCCCCGAGGACGCCCGCCGGGCCTGGCTCGACGGCAGCCTGGAGAAGACCCTGACCGCGAAGCAGGCGGCGGTGCTCGACGTCCTCTGCCAGCCCGACGGCGGGATGCTCACCGTCTCCGACGTCTGCCGCCGCGCACGTTGCGGCTCGGGGGTCGTCGACGGCCTCCGCAAGGACGGCGTCATCCATACGGTCAAGCGCCGGCTGTCGCTCGAAGACTCCCGCAAGGAGGAGCCGGACGACGCCCCCCCTCCCGCGTCGGCCGAGAGTCCGACCCCGCCCCCGACGAAACCCAAACTCCTCCTGACGCCCGAGCAGCAGAAGGGGCTGGACGCCCTCGCGCCGGCCCTGCAGGGGGACGGGTTCGCGCCCTTCCTGATCTTCGGCGTGACCGGCAGCGGCAAGACCGAGGTCTACCTGTCGGCCATCGAGCAGGTCGTCGCCCGGGGCCGCGAGGCGATCGTGCTGGTCCCCGAGATCAGCCTGACGCCCCAGACGATCCGCCGCTTCCGCCGCCGCTTCAAAAAGGTCGCCGTGCTGCACAGCCACCTCAGCGACGTCGAGCGGCACCGCCACTGGCGGAGCATCGCCCAGGGCGAGGTCGACGTCGTCGTCGGGGCCCGCTCGGCCATCTTCGCCCCCACCCGGCGGCTGGGCCTGATCGTCGTCGACGAGGAGCACGAGAGCACGTTCAAGCAGGAGAGCGTCCCCCGCTACCACGCCCGCGACGTCGCCGTGAAGCGGGCCCAGCTGGAGGGCGTGCCCGTCCTGCTGGGCTCGGCGACCCCCTCGCTGGAGTCGTGGGCGAACGCCGAGCGCGGGCGGTACGTGAAGGTCGACATGCCGAGCCGGGTCGAGGGCCGCCCGATGCCGGCCGTCGAGCTGATCGACCTCCGCCACGAGAAGAACATGACCGGCGGCCTGAGCGACTCGCTGCGCAACGCCATGCACCAGGCGCTCGACGACGGCGGCCAGGTGATCCTGCTGCTGAACCGTCGCGGCTACAACACGTTCGTCATCTGCCCCAAGTGCGGCGACGTGGTCAAGTGCCGGCACTGCGACGTGGCGGCGACCTTCCACAAGGGGCGGCGGCTGCTGATCTGCCACATGTGCGACGCCGAGCGCGCCTGCCCGCCGGCCTGCCCGTCGTGCAACGCGGCGGTGCTCCACTACGGCGGGATCGGCACCGAGCGGCTGGAGCGCGAGGTCCTGATGGAGTTCCCGTTCCACGCCGCGCGGCGGATGGACTCCGACACCATGCGCCGGCACGGCAGCCACGAGGAGGCGCTGGCGGCGTTCAAGGCGGGCGACGTGCGCATCCTCCTGGGCACGCAGATGATCGCCAAGGGGCTCGACTTCCCGAACGTGACCCTGGTCGGCGTCGTCGACGCCGACGTCGCGCTCCACCTGCCCGACTTCCGCGCCGCCGAGCGGACGTTCCAGCTCGTGGCGCAGGTCGCCGGCCGGACGGGCCGCGGCGACCGCCCGGGGCGGGTGTTCGTCCAGACCTACAGCCCCGAGAGCCCGGCGATCCTCCACGCCGCGCGGCACGACTACGAGAGCTTCGTCACCCAGGAACTCCCCCAGCGCGCCGGCGGCCTCGCCTCCCCCTATGGGAGGATCGTCCGCCTCGTGGCGCGGGGCCGCGACGAGGGCCGCGTGAAGGGCTACCTCGACGAGCTGGCCGCGACCCTGCGAGCCCGCGCCGAGGCGTCGGTCCGGTTCCTGGGCCCGTGCCCCGCGCCGGTGCTGAAGATCAAGGAGGAGTTCCGGTTCCACCTCCAGCTCCGGTGCGCGACGGCCCCCCCCTTGCGCGCCCTGCTGCGCGACCTGTCCAGCCCGCCGGCCCCCCCCAAGGTGGAGCTGGCGGTGGACGTGGATCCCGTCAGCATGCTCTGACCGGGCGCAAGCGCTCGGCATTCCGGCCGGCGAAGATCAGGGCAATTCCGACAATCCGGGCCAAACTCGCGTTTACAGGTCGGGCGACCGCGAGTATTCTCCCCGCCGTTGGCTCACATCTCGGACACCCAGACGATGAGACTCATGGCGGAGTCCTCGGAGGCGGGCATGGATGCGAAAGAACACCGCTCTCATCCATCCCTTCCATCCCAGACCCGCCCGGATCTCGTCGGCCCCCCAGGGGCTCTTCCGGGAAGCTCGTCCGAGTCGTGATCCCCGTGTCTCGCGACGTCCGAACCGCACCGCGCCGAGTCTCTTTCGACCGGGCGAGGCCGTCACGACGCGAGTCAGACATGCGACCGAGGGACCAGGATTGCGTCGTGACAATCCAAATCTTGTTCAGGAGGAAGAGATGAGCATGACTAAGGGGTTGACGAGGCTGCGATCCGCGGTCATCGCCCTAGGGCTGGTCGCGGGCGTCGGGACCGGGGCCGCCGAGGGCGCCGCGATCCTCAAGTATCAGACCGCCACCGCGATCGACCTGAGCAAGGGGATCAGCGGCCCCAACCTGATCAGCTTCACGCCGGCCACCGCCGCGGGCGTGGACCTGGCGTCGGGCTCGGTCAACGCCGGCCTGGGGACCTTCGTCGTGGCCCCGCCGGCCGCCGGCGCGTCGACGACGTACGACAACGTCAAGTTCGCGATCACCTTCCTGCCGCAGGACCTCAACGGCAACCCGATCGCCAGCCTCTCGACGGTGATCACCGGCGTCCTGAACGGCGTGATCGACAGCCCCTACCACTCGACGGTGACCGCCACCTTCGACGCCCCGGACGGCAGCCTGGACCTGGGCACGCAGAAGATCACCCTCAGCTTCCCCAAGGGCGACAAGCTGCTGGTCCCCTCGCAGTCGAACAGCGGCCTGACGACGGCCGAGGCCCTGATCACCTCGACCCCCGGCTCCGAGGCCCCGGTGCCCGAGCCCAGCACGATCGCCCTGGTGCTCACCACCCTGGGCGGCCTCGGCCTCCGGCAGTACGTCTCCGGCCGCCGCGTCAAGCAGGCCTGAGCCCCGCCCGCGACGGCCTCGCTCTTCCCGACCGAACACGCGCGACTTCCCTCCGGACCCCCGGCGATCCCCCGATCGGCCGGGGGTTTTCGCGCGCCCGCGGTCTGCGCCTTGTCGACGGGCCGGGCCGGTCCCATGATTGATGGGGTCGCGGGGCCGGAGGGCGGCCGGCCCGGCGGCCTTTTCGGCGTTCGACGGTCCGGCCGGGGTCGGGGCGTCGCCTAATAGAGAAGTGGACGCGAGTAGGGGCGATCTTCATGGCCGAAGGGCCGATCGAGCTGTTGTCGAGGGCCCGCGCCGGCGAGACCGAGGCGCTCGGCGAGCTGTGCGCGCTGTACCGGAACTACCTGCGGATGGTCGTCCGGACCGGCCTGGGGCCTCGGCTCCGGGAGCGCCTGGAGCTGTCCGACGTGGTCCAGGAGGCCCTGGTCGAGGTCGTCCGCCAGTTCCCTCAGTTCACCGGCCAGAACGAGGCCGCGCTGGTGGGATGGCTGCGTCGGCTGGTGGGCCAGAAGCTCGCCGACCTGGGCCGCTACCACAGCCGCACGAAGCGCGCCGGGGGCGTCGCCGCGGTCCCGCTGGACGCCCCCTGGGACGGCGGCCGGGGGGACGACCCGGGCGAGCCGGGCGCGGGGCGGCTGCTCGACATGCTCGCCCTCAGCCAGACCAGCCCGAGCGAGGTCGTCAGCCGCCGCGAGTTGATCGTCCTGCTGGCCGACGCCCTGGCCGCGCTGCCGGTGGGGGAGGCCGACGTCCTCTGGCTCTACCACGCCGAGAACCTCTCGTTCGAGGCCATCGGCGACCGGATGGGGCTGACCCGGAAGTCGGTCCGAGGCGTCTGGGCCCGGGGGCTCAAGCGCCTGAAACGTTCGCTCGAAGGCCCGCCTGGCGGATCGTTGAGGTACGAAGATGGCTCAGCCGGTTGACGACGAGGCCTCCGACGTCGCCCCGCTCGACGAGGACGAACGCCTGGGCGAGGCGATCGAGCTCTACCTGGAGCTGGTCGAGCGCGGCGAGGCCCCGCCGGCCGAGACGTTCGCCGCCCGCTACGGCGAGATCGAGGAAGACGTGCGCGCCGCCCTGGAGGGCCTCGAGCTGGTCCACGGCCTCGTCGGCGGCGGCAGCGGCTCGGGCGGGGGCTCGGGGCCGGGCCGGAACCTGGAATCGGGCCGGCGGATCGCCGGCTACCGGGTGGTCCGCGAGCTGGGCCGCGGCGGGATGGGGACCGTGTACGAGGCCGTCCACGTCGGCCTCGACCGCCCGGTCGCGCTCAAGGTGCTGGGGACGCTCGCCGCGCCCGACTCCTCGGCCCGCCGCCGCTTCCTGAACGAGGCCCGGGTCGCCGCCGGCCTGCACCACACCCACATCGTCCCGGTCTTCGACGTCGGCCAGGTCGGCGGCCTCTGCTACTACGCGATGCAGCGGATCGAGGGGAGCGGCCTCGACCGGGTCGTCCGCTGGTTGCGCAAGGAGCGAGGGGCCGGCGGCGGCCGCTCCAGCGAGCCCGGGGGCCGCGCCGGCTCGTCGTCGGCCTCGAAGCTCGTCCGGGCCTGGGCTCGCGCCTCGTCGGGCGTGATCTGGCCCCGGCCCGCGGCCGCGTCCCCGGCGAAGCCGCTCCGGCTCCCGAACGCGGCCCTCGACGACGCCACCCCGGCCTGGTCCGAGAGCCGCGTCCTGCTGGGCCTCTCGCGCCCGGCCGGCTCGCCGGCCTCGCTCTCCTCGCGCCCCCGCGAGGAAGACGCCGGGCCCCCGTTCGAGCCCCCCCGCGGCTCGTCGTACTTCCGCTGGGCGGCCCGCGTCGGCATGCAGGCGGCCGAGGCGCTCGACCACGCCCACCAGCACGGGGTCATCCACCGCGACGTCAAGCCCTCGAACCTGCTCATCGACGCCGAGGGCTCGATCTGGGTCGCCGACTTCGGCCTCGCCCGCCGGCTGGCCGACCCGGGCCTGACCCAGCACGACGGGATGCTCGGCACCCCCCGCTACATGAGCCCCGAGCAGGGCCGCACCGGCGTCATCGACGGCCGCACCGACGTCTACAGCCTGGGCGCGACCCTCTACGAGCTGCTGACGCTGCGGCCCCCGTTCGACGGCTCCAGCGCCGCCGAGCTGCTCGACCAGATCGCCGGCCGCGAGCCGGCCCCGCCCCGCGCGATCGACCCCCGGATCCCCCGCGACCTGGAGACGATCGTCCTGAAGTCGCTCTCCAAGCGGCCCGCCGACCGCTACGCCACGGCCGCCGAGCAGGCCGCCGACCTGGCCCGCTTCCTCAACCGCGAGCCCGTGAAGGCGCGGCGGATCAGCCTGGCGGGCCGGGCCTGGCGGGTGGTGCGGCGACACCCGGGGATCAGCTCGGTCACGGCCGCCGCCAGCCTGATCATCCTGGCCGTGGCCACGTTCTCCTATCAGCGGGTCGTCAGGGAGCGCGACCGCTTCGAGCAGGAGCGCGACCTGAAGGTCGAGGCCCTGAATCGGGCCGACGCGGCGCTGGCGAAGACGGAGGAGGCGGTCCGCGAGACCCAGGCCGCCTGGCGGATGGAACTCTGGCGGCACGCCGAGCTGGTCCGCCGCACCAACACGCCCGACCGCCGCGCCGCGGGGTTGGACCTGCTGAAGAAGTCGGCCGCGCTCGGGCCCGAGCCGGCGATGAAGGCGAGGCTGCGGAACGAGGCCGCCGAATTCCTGACGCTCCGCGACATCGAGGCCCGCGTCGACCTGGCGACCGGCCCGAGCCGCGACGTCGTGCTGGGCGCGGCCGGCTCGCGACTGGTCACCCTCTCCAACGCGGTCGGCGGCGAGGAGCTGGCGTTCTGGGACCTGGGCTGCGGCCGCCGAGGCGACGGCATCCCGCTCCCCCGGGTCGATTCCCGCGACGAGCCCCCCTCGCAGGGCGGACCGGGCGGGCCCCCGCGCGGCGGCCCGCCGGGAGGCGGCGGCGGGGGTGGCGGCGGCCCGAACGGCCGTCGCGGCGGCGGGGGAGGCGACAGGCTCGTCTCCTGCGGCGCGAGCCTCGCGGTCGTCCCCCAGGGGGGATCCTCGATCCTGATCCTCGACGCCTCGACCGGCGGCGTGGTCCGCGAGCTGAATCGGGGCGTCGGCCGCGTCGTGGGCGTCTTCGGCGAGCCGACCGGCAAGCGGCTGGCGGCCGTCGAGGCCGAGGCGAACTTCTCCGAACGTCCGTTTCAGCCCGACGACCCGGCGGCCCGCGTCGCGTACCACGTCGCGCTCTGGGACCTCGAACACGCCGACGCCCAGCCCGTCGTCCTCGCGCTGGACACCGAGGGACGCCGGCCCTGGCCGCCCCTGATCGCCGTCTCGGTCGACGGCAAGACGCTGGCCGCGTCGGCCTGGGGCGGGACTTCGATCAAGCTGATCTCGACCGACGACGGCCGCGAGCTGCGCGTGATCGAGGCGCCGGCCGACGTCCGGGCGCTGGCGCTGGGCGGGCGCGACCTGCTGGCCGCGGCGTCCGAGGGGGCGATCCAGATCTGGAACCTGGCGAACCCCGACGCCGCCGCCTACGTCACCAGCCTCGCCTCGTCGCAAGGCAGCGCCTACCGGATCCAGTTCAACCCCGGGGGGACGCTCCTGGCCGCCGCCACCGGCCCGCAGGTCGAGCTCTGGGACGCCCTGACGCACAAGATCGTCGCGGTCATGCCGAGCGCCGAAATGGTCACCGACCTGGCCTTCTCGTCGGACGGCCGCACCCTGGCGGCCGGCGGGCTGAGCGTGTCCACCTCGTACTGGAGGATCCGCGAGCCCGTGGTGCGGACCCAGATCGGCGGGCTCGCGTCCCGGCCGGCCTCGATCGCCTTCCGCGACGACGGCCTGCTGGCGATCGGCGACATCGCCGGCGACCTCTGGCTCTGGGGCGACGCCCGGGGAGCCTCTCCGGGGGCCGGCGCGCCCTATCGCCTGGCCATGCCCGACCCCGGCGCGCCCCCGGAGCCGTCGACCCGCAAGGATGAGGCCCGGACGCCGGCCGCCGATCCGGGCGCGGCGCGGGCCCGCGACCGCGTCCCGTTCCGCCCGCTCGCCTCGACCTTCCTCGCCGCCGGGGACCTCGTCGCCCACGACGCCCAGGGCCTGGAGATCTGGCCCGCGAGCATGACGCCGGACCGGAAGCCGACCCGCATCGAGCTGCCCCACCCCCAGGCGGGCGGGAGGGGGCCGATCTGGGGGTTCTGGCCCCTGACCCGGACCGCCGACGGCCGGACCTTGGCCCTCAGCCGCGGCCGCTCGGTCTACCTCTGGGACGCCGAACGGCCCGACCGGGCGATCCCCGTGACCCGCGTCGACGAGCCTCCCGCCCCCCCCATCCTCCCCTGGGCGCTCGCCTTCGGCTCGCACGACGGCCCCCGGGGGCGGGGGCCCGGCGGCGGCGAAGGGGGCTCGCCGCGACCCGACGAGGATCGGCCGCCGCCCGCATCGCGGCCGCGGATCCTCCAGCTCTCGCCCTCGGCCGATCGGCTCTACCTGCTGTTCGACGGTCCGTCGCCCGTCCAGCTCCAGGCCTGGACGCTGGTGCGGGCCGAAGGCTGCGCCGAGGCGAAGCTCGCGTCCTGGGGCGACGCGCCGCCCGAGAACGCCGCGACGATCGCCCTGAGCCCGGACGGCCGGCTGCTGGCGATCGGCGACCACGCCGGCGCCGTCGTCCTGATGGATGCGACCCGGCTGACGGTGCTGGGCCGGATCGCCCCCCGCCCCGACGAGCCGGAGACCCTGGCGACGGCCCTGGCCTTCGCCCCCGACGGCCGTCGGCTCGCGGTCGGCTCGCAGCAGGGCGTCGTGCAGTTCTGGGACGTCGTCGACCCGAGGTCGCCGCACCCGGCGTTCCGCCTCCCCGGCCAGGGGGGCAAGACCATCTCCCTCGCCTTCCAGCCCGACGGCCGCCGCCTGGCGGTCCTCGGCCTCGGCCTCGAGCCCCTCGTCGAGCTCTGGGACCTCGTCGCCTTCGAGGACGAGCTGCAGCGGCTCGCCCTCCGCGACTGACGCCTCCCGCCGCGTCGCCGGAAATCCACGCGTCCCGGCCGCCCGTCGCTTTCCGGCGGCGCGCGCCGCCGGGCTTGCGCGCGCCGTGGCAAGTCGGCGACGGGTCGTCCCGGCCCCGTCCCGACGGCGTAGATTCCGTGCAGTCATGGATCAGGTGAAAGGAATCGGATACGCGGAAAGCCGTTCAAGACTGGGAAATCAATTGAACATGCGCAAAATTCTCAATGGTATGGCGGCCGTGGTTTTGGGAGCCGGCTTGGCGATGGGCCCGGCCCGGGCGGACTCGACGTTCACGAGCCAGTTCCAGGGGGGGCCGGGCGTCAACATCACGTATTCGACCGGCAGCGGCACGGCCTCGGAGGGGACGGCGGCCGGTCCCTTCACGCTGACGCCGACCAGCCCCTCGGGCTCGGCGCTCGACGCCTTCTGCGTCTCGCCCGACGTCCAGGTCGGCTGGGGCCCGGACGTGATCCACACCAGCTCGGTCCTCAGCCTCAACACGGTCGGCCAATCCTTCTTCACCCACTCGAACTACGCCGACGTCGGCAACCGCCTGGCCTTCCTGCTGGTCAGCCACGGCGGCGGCGACGTGAACACCGACGCGGCCCTGGCGCTGTCGATCTGGTACACGATGGACAAGAACTTCAGCTACACCGGCGCCGACTCCACGGTCGCCGGACTGTACACCAGCTACATCAGCTTCGCCGGATACGACTCCTCGACCCTCTACGGCGGGTCGGACGCCAAGCTGTTCGTCGTCGATCCGGCCGGGTCGTACCAGAACCTGATCGGGATCACGAGCCAGAGCTTCGTTCCCGAGCCGTCGAGCGTGATCTCGGCCGCCGTCGGCATGTCGGCGTCCGGGCTGTTCGTCCTCCGCCGCGCCCGCCGTCGCAAGGGCGCGGCGCGGTCGGCCGCTTGAAGAGTCCGGCTTCGAAACACGACGGCCCCGCCCCTTCTCGGGTGCGGGGCCGTCCGCGTTCGAAGGGTCGAGGATCAGACGACGATCTCGAAGCCCGCGCGCTGGGGGCGCGAGAGGAAGCCGTTGGCCTGGTCGTCGCCGACGATGACTTCCTTCTCGGGATCCCAGGTCAGCTTGCGGTTGCCGAGGCGGATGGCGATGTTCGCCAGGTGGCAGGTGGTCAGGGCCCGGTGGTGGCTCCAGACGTCGGAGGCCGGCTTGCCGCGGTCGTTGCAGCAGGCGAAGAAATTCTCGAAGTGGTCGTCCATCGGCTTGCCGTGGCGCAGTTCGCGGAGCAGCGGCTCGGGGAGCGGGTTCTTGTACAGGGCGGCGACCGCGCCGCCGTCCAGGTCGATGCGGTCGCGGGTGACGAAGATCCGCCCCCCGGCACCCTGGAACGTGACGCCGTTCTCGGTGTCGTCGCGGATCTCGATCGGCGTGCCGTCGGCGAACGTGGCCTTGACCACGAAGCTGTTGACGGTGTTGAAACGGTCGTCGACGGTGGCGAAGCCGTCCTTGTAGGCGACCGGCAGCACGGCGCGTTCGACCTCGATGGTCGTCGGCCCGGTCTGGTCCTTGCCGAGGCCCCAGTGGGCGACGTCGACGTGGTGCGCGCCCCAGTCGGTGAGCTTGCCGCCCGAGTACTCGTACCACCAGCGGAACTCGGAGTGGCAGCGGTTGGCGATGTAGTCGACCTTGGGCGCCTGGCCCAGCCACATGTCCCAGTTCAGCTCGGGAGGCGGGGTCTCCTTCGAGAAGGGCCCGCCGACGGGCCCGCCGCCGATGGCCGCGGTCACCTTCTTGATCTTGCCGATCCGGCCCGAGCGGACCAGGGCCACGGCCAGCAGGAAGACCTTGTTGTGGTCGCTGCGCTGCTGGGTGCCGACTTGCAGGACCTTCTTGGTCTTCTCGACGGCCTCGCGGAGCTTCTTGCCCTCGTCGATGGTGAGGGTCAGGGGCTTCTCGCAGTAGACGTCCTTGCCGGCGTTCATGGCGTCGATGCAGATCTTGGTGTGCCAGTGGTCGGGCGTGCCGATGATCACGGCGTCGACGTCGTTGCGCTCGAGGACCTTGCGGTAGTCGCCGTAGGCCTCGGCCTTGCCCTTGCCGATCCGGTCGCTGTCCTTCGCCTTCTCGGCGTGGGACTTGTCGACGTCGGCCACGGCGACGAAGTCGCCGAAACGGGCGGCGCTGCGGGCGTCGCCCGAGCCCTGGCCGCCGGCGCCGATGAGCGCGAGGCGGGGCCGGTCGTTCTTCGCCCGGAACGCCGCGCCCACGGCCGTCGCCGGGGCCTCGCCCAGGGCGGCGACGACCGCCCCCGACGCACCCACCCGCAAGAACTCCCGCCGACTCCCGCCGGTTCGCACCAACATCGCTGCGTCTCCCTTTCGCAAATGGAACAGGGTCTCGATATCAGGCGAACATACCCCGCGCCGGGGCGCGGCTCAAGCGTGCGGCGGGGCGGGCCGCGCGGGATCGGCCCGCCGTCACTCCACCTCGTGGACGAGGATCGCGTTGTGGCTGGGGTTGTCGGGGATCACGCCGCGGACGACCACGAGGCGGTCGCCGGTGTCGATCAGGTCGTGGCGGCGGCACCACTCGTCGGCGAAGGCGAGGACCTGGCCGGTGTCGAAGAGCTCCGGGATGTGCAGCGGCGTGACGCCCCAATACAGGGCCATGGACCGGGCGACTTCCTCGTCGTCGGTCAGGGCCAGGGTCGGCGTGGCGGTGCGCTGCTTCGAAAGGGCCAGGGCCGTCCGGCCCGAGTGGGTGGCGACCACCATCAGGGCGGCCCGGAGCTTGGCGGCGACGTGGCTGGCCGCCTCGACGACCGCCTCGGTGATCGGCAGGACCTGGCCGGCGCGGGAGACCGCGCCCGTCGGCCCGCAAGGGCAGTTGGCGCAGGTCTCGGCCGTCATCGGCCAGCTGCCGACGCCCGACTCGATCCGCGAGAAGAGCAGGCCCTCGGCCTCGTGGGCGATCTGGCTCATGATCGAGACGGCCTCGACCGGGTACGACCCGATCGCCGTCTCGCCCGACAGCATGACGGCGTCGGAGCCGTCGAGGACGGCGTTGAAGACGTCCGACGCCTCGGCCCGCGTCGGGCGGCTGGACGACTCCATGCTGTTGAGCATCTGGGTGGCCGTGATGACGGGGACGCGGGCCTTGTGGCAGGTCTCGATGATCTTCTTCTGGACGGCCGGCACCTTGGCGACGTCGATCTCGACCCCCAGGTCGCCGCGGGCCACCATGACGCCGTCGGCCTCGGCCACGATCGAGTCCAGGTTGGCGACCGCCTGGGGCTTCTCGATCTTGGCGATGATCCGGGCGCGGCTGCCCCGCGCCTCCAGCTCGGCGCGGAGGCGGGTGACGTCGGCGGCGTGGCGGACGAACGACAGGCCGACGTACGAGACCTCGTGCTTGGCCGTCCATTCCAGGTCGGCCAGGTCCTTGGGCGTCAGGGCCGAGACGCTCAGAGCCGCGCCGGGGACGTTGATCCCCTGGTTCGACCGGATCCGGCCCGGCAGCGTGACCTTCATGCGGGCCCAGCCCGGCTTCTTCTCCTGGACGGTCATGCCGACCGTGCCGTCGGCGAAGAGGACCGCCTGGCCGACCTCCAGGTCGTCGGCCAGCTCTTTGTACGTGCATGTGAGCTGGTGGGGGTCGTCCGCGGAGGTCGGGTGCGTCGTCAGCACGAACTCGGAGTCCAGGTCGCAGGCAACGACGTCTCCGGCGATGGTCCCCAGCCGGATCTTCGGCCCGCAGAGGTCCTGCAGGACGGCGACCTGCCGGCCCATCTCGCGGCTGACGTCCTGGATGTCCCGGAACGTCGCCGAGTGCTCGTCGTGCGTGCCGTGCGAGAAGTTGAGCCGGAAGACGTCGACGCCGGCCTCGACGAGGCGGCGCAGCATCGCGGGGTCGCGCGAGGCCGGCCCCAGGGTCGCGACGATCTTGGTCCTGACCTTGCCGAGCGGCTCGACCTGATTTCCCGACATAAGCCGTCCTGATTCCTGGTGGTCGCCGTGAATTGTGATCGCCTCCCGCCGGCGCGCGGGATTTCCCCGGCCCACCGATTCTAGGAAGTGGACCCGGGTCTGCACAGGGCCCCGGCCGCCGGCCCCGCCCATTCGCCCCGACGGCCGGATCCGAGGCTCGCCGCCGGGGCCGGCCGACCCCCCGATCGATCAGGACCCGCATCGCGGGCCCGCCGAACGCCCGGTCCGAATTGACGAACTCCGGAACGTCGGGGACAATTGCATACAATGGAGTAGGAGGGCCGTCCTCGGGTCGGGCGAGGCATGCGGACGCCCGGCCGACGCCTCGCAGAATCTGGGGTCGCATCTCACCACGGGGCCGACTCTCTCATGAAGCGCACCTTCGCGATCGTCGTCCTGCTCGCGGCGCTCGGCGTGGCGGCCAAGCTGGCCGTCAAGCCGCCGGGCGGCCCCGCGCGCCCGGGGGCGCCGGCCGAGGCCCCGGCGGGCGTCGCGACGGCCCCGACGATCTCCGACGAGGACGCCCTCGTCGCCCGCTACCGGGACGCCTCGGCCGAGGACCGCGCGCTGGTGGCCCGGACCCTCGAGCGCTACCGCCGCAACGCGGTCGCCGTCGAGCGTTCCGACGGCCTCCGGGGGCTGGCCCTCCTCGACCGGCTCGACCTCGAAGCCCTCTTCCTCCACGAGAAGCACCCGACCGAGTTCCGCCGCCTCCGCGACCTCCTGGGCGACGACGCGGCGGCCGACCTGCTCCTGCACTGGCGGGAGTACTTCGGCCTGAAACGGGCCGACGAGACCGATCGCAAGATCCTGATCGCCGAGCTGGAGGGGCTCAGCCCCGAGCAACGCCGGCTGGCCGCCAAGCACCCCAACGCGCTGCCGCTGATCCTGGCCGAGCCCGCCGGCGTCGCCGAGCTGATGGCCTCGGCCGGCGACGACGACCCGACGCTCGTCGACCGCCTGGTCGTCCTCAGCCTCGTCAGCCTGGAGTCGGGCGCGGCGGACCTCCGCGCGGCCCTGCGGACGCTCGAAGACCACCCGACGCTCGCCGTCGACGCCTTCCGCCTCCACGGCATGGAGGGCTTCGCGCTCGTGAGCCTTTACGGGCCCGTGCTCGAAAGCCTCGGCTCGGCGATGCCGCTCGACGAGAGCCTCATCCTCCTCAGGGTGAACACCGACTTCGTCGACGAGCAACTCCAGACCCATCGGCCCGAGACCATCGCGCGGCACCTGGCGCACGTCAAGGCCGCCGGGCTGGTGAAGGAGGTCGGCGGCGGCCCGAACGCGCTGCGGCTGGCGGTCGAATACGGCGAGGTCGGCGAGCGGGCCCTGGCGAAGGCCGGCGCCGACGCCGCCGACGTGGTCTACGACGACTTCACCGACCCCGTCCTCCGCCGCCAGGCCGCCGTCGCCCTGGGCGACCACGGCGCGATGGCCCTGGCGATGCTCGAGAAGTACGCGACCGATCCCGACTTCCGGGAGATCCTCCGCGCCCACGGCGGGGCCGTCGTCCCCCCGATCGCCCGCGCCGACGCCGGGCCCGAGACCCTCGCCTACCTGCAGTCCAAGGAACGTCCGTCGTTCACCGAGAACCTGGCCAAGACCGCCCTCTATCTCTCGGGCGACGACGGCCAGTCGGTCATCCGGACGATCCGCAAGGACGGCCTGGCCCGGGTCGCCAGCCTGGGCGACTCGGAGCTGAGGTTCTACCAGTTCCTGCCCCTCTACGACATGATCCACCTGGGCGACGTCGTCCGCCGCGGCTACGCGCCCACGACCGGCGAGGCCGCCTGGGCCCTGCTCGACGCCTGCTTCGTGGTGACCGACGTGCTGAGCCTGGCCGCGATCCAGCCCGGGGCCGCCGTCGCCGTCGAGGCCGCCCGCTCCGAGCTGAAGGCGGCCGTCCGCGAGTCGTCGCGATCCGCCGGCCGCGAGGCGGTCGAGACCGGCGTCGAGGCCGCCGCGAAGGCCGCGGCCCGCGAGTCCGGCGACCTCGCCGCCCGCCGCGCCGCCCGCTGGTGGACCGTCCGCGCCGCCGGCGGCGTCTACCAGGTCCTCCGCCGCACCCCCGAGGCCCTCCAGCGGATGACCCTCGGCCAGCTCGCCGACGTCGCCCGCCCCCTCTGCGCCAAGGCCGGCCTCCGCCTCAGCTCATGGGCCCCCTTCCGCCTGCTCCGCGACGGGGCCGAGGTCGCCTTCCAGATCCCCCCCGAGCGCGGCCTGAAGTACCTCGGCGCCCAGCTCGCCCAGGCCACAGTCGGCGTCGTCGGCTTCCACAAGATGGAAGAACACCTGGCGTCGCGACGTCCTCAACCGGCGGTCGAATCGCAGCCGTTGCAGCTCATCCGCTGAACAACACTCTAGAACGATTACTCGCGGCCTCCAGCGATTCGATCATCGACCGAGCCCCGGTCCACCGGCGGGACGAGTGCCTTCGGTCCCATCCTTGCGCGAAACTCGGCCTCGACCCAGGCCGAGGATGTGGTCGCGGAGCTCGCGAACTCCGGACTCCAAGGCCTTCACGGCGACGACCGTCTCCCTCGTGATCCCGATGTAATCGGTGATCACCTCTTTCTGAGACGCCTGCGACTCCTTGACGTCGGCGCGGTAGTCCTCCATCATCGCAGCGATGTGGGCGCTATGTTCCTGGCTCATCCTCTCGACCCTCTCGGCGAACGCCACGGCGACCTCCTTGAAGTCGGCGTCGCGCTTCGAGAGCGACTTCGACGAGTAGTACAGCACGATTGCGGCCGGGACGAGGTAAGCGGGCACCATCTTGAGGATCTCAAGCTCATTCATCGTCTCCTTCTTTCGAATAAGCAGGCGCGACGAGCAGCGAGCGGATCTCGGCCAGCGACCGCATCGCCCCGTCGTTCCAGGCGAGATGCTCGAACTGGGCTTGAAGGTGGTCGACCCGGCTGCAGAGCGCGTGATTCTTCCTCACCATCTCCGGCAGCTCCTTCGCGTGCTCCCGCATGATGTCGCGCAACTCCTGGTTCAACTTCCGGAACTGATCCCGCGACGGGAGCAGCAGGATGCGTTTGAAGAACGCGGGCAGGTGGCAGGCCGAATAGGCGATCACGACGGCGCATAAACAATCGAAGATCGACGCCAGATGGCTGGGCGGTCCCCAGACTTGCTGGATGCGGAGGGCTTTCGACACGCCGATCGCCGGCAGGAACGCCAGCACCTTCAGCACGGAGGCGGCGTGGTAGCCGTCAAGCCGGAAGTTCCACAGCCGCAGCACGATCGTCGGGATCACGATCAGCAAGACGGCCGTGATGAGGTTGGAGAGGTGGAAGAGCAACGACAACCAGAGAGGCCAGTGGCCGCTCCAACCGGGCGGGCCCATGCTCGTATCATTCAGCCATTCCACTTGCACCTCCTCTTGTTGTTCGACCTGGTCGGGTGGCGAAACCGTAGAAACCTGCCGGAGAGTCGCGAAAGGGGAGATCGCCTGATTGGCATGATCGGCCGGCTCGGCCGAGAAGGTCGCGCAGCCGCAACTGAAGGGGGCGCACGATGCACCGGGTCGGCCCTCCACGTCGGAGTGTTCGCAATCGACCCTGCAGCAAGACCGGCCGACCCGATCCGCCTGAGACGACGTCGTCGGCGCCGCTCATGGGGGTTCCGGTGCGGTTGATGAGGCGATGGCCGGGTTCGGAGAGCCGGAGGGAATCTCGAGGCGAGGATCATGAGGTTGGCGGACCGGCTTCGCCGCCGGCCGCCACGCCGGGCGTTTTGCAGAGAACGCCCTATCTCTTATGGTGGTCCCATTCGGCGAAGTGTGCGGGCGTTCCGATCAAAAGCCGCCCTTTTCGCAGCGAAAATCTAAACATTAAATGAGTTGTCGATGCGGCTTATATTAAGGTTGCGGAAACCTGCGTCGCCGAGCTAGCTTTGGATTGCTCTTCGGCGGTGCCGCCATCGTCTTCAAAGTTCGTCCCAACACCTACTGAATCGCCTCGGCGCGAGCTTGCCCAGGCCGCCGTCGGCGTTCTCGATTTCCAGAGGATGGAAGAGTACCGGAATCGCGAGGGCCGCAGAGCCCGCAGCCTTGAAGCCCGAAGGGGGCCTAGCTCCCCTTTGGCGTGAAGATATCCGCAATCGCCTTCAGGCCGCCGTTGTAGATTCCCTGAAACAATTCGACGGCCTCCTCGTCGGTCACGCCGTCGGGGAGGAATTCGCCGGACCAGTCGACACGCGAGCCCCGGCCGTCGTCCGCCTCGCGGACGCGCAGGGTGGCCCGGTACTTCGAGACCGGGAAGGGCGACTCGATGAAGGAGTAGCTGTAGCTGCGCCCGGCCTCGTCGAACGCCTCCAGCCGTTCGACGATCACGTCGCCGCCGGAAGTGGTGAGGCGGCGGACGCGGCCGCCCTCGCTCACCTCGCTGCCGGAGATGACCGGGTGCCAATCGTGCAGCGTGCCGAACCCGCCGATCAATCTCCAAACCTCTTCGGGGGGGACCGGCAGTTCGAGAGAGGCGGATGCGCTGGCCACGGGGATTCTCCTCGAAAGACGATCGACGGGCGGCCGAAATCGACGATGCCAGTTTTCCGGCCGCTCCGATCGAGGTGGTTTCCACAGCGACCGGCCACGCGGCGTGGGAGGACGGGCCGCGGCCGGACACCCCAGAAGGTTAGGGTCTGTTTGATGAACAGGCAGCCAGTCATCTTCGTAGAACCTTGTTCGGGAAGAGCAAGGAGGGTCGGAGATGAGACGGCACGAGTTGACGGAGGCCCAGTTCGAGGCGATCAGCCGGCTTCTGCCCCAGGGCGGCGGCCGCGGCCGCAGGTGGCGCGACCACCTGAAGGTGCTCAACGGCCTGCTCTGGCGGCTGCGCACCGGCTGCCCCTGGCGGGACGTACCGGAGCGCTACGGCCCCTGGTCGACGATCTACGGCCGATTCCGCCGCTGGAGCCGCGACGGCACGTTCGATCGCATCCTCAAGGCGTTGCAGATGCGGATGGACGAGGAGGGGCGGGTCGACTGGGACCTCTTCTGCATCGACGGGACCTCGATCCGAGCCTCCCGGGCGGCCGCCGGCGGCGGAAAAAAGGGGGCGCGGACGAGCCCGACGACCATGCGTTGGGCCGCTCGCGCGGCGGATTCGGGACCAAGGTCCACCTGGTCGTGGACGGTCGCGGACTTCCCCTCGCGGCCGAGGTGACCGCCGGTCAACGCCACGAGTCGACGCAGTTCGAGAGGGTGATGGACGCGGTCCGCGTGCCTCGGCGGGTCGGTCGTCCCCGCAGCCGGCCCGCGAACGTGGCCGGCGACAAGGGGTACAGCTACGACCGCATCCGCGTCTGGCTGCGCCGCCGCGGGATCGGGGCCGTCATCCCCCAGCGTTCGGATCAGAAGGCCAACCACCGTGGCCGGCCCTTGAAGTTCGACCCCGACAGCTACCGCCGCCGCAACGTGGTCGAGCGGTGCGTGAGCTGGATAAAGGAATGCCGGGCCGTGGCCACGCGCTTCGAGAAGCTGGCCCGCCACTACCTCGGAATGGTCAAAACCGCCATGATCGAAAGGTACTTGCGCCTACTCTATTTGTGATACAGACCCTAGTCGCGTCGCTCGGAAATGCCAATGGAGCGACGATCCGACGCGGCGTCCTCGATCCGGCGAATCGGGGCCGTCCGCCCCATTCGGAATCCGGACCGATCGGTGTCATCCATACAAGTCGTCGGCTGGGCTCGCACGGCCCGGGCCGTTGACAGCCCGGTGCGGCGACCCTATCGTGGACCTAATCCGTTCGATTTCAAGCCGTTCCAGCGATCGTCGAAGGCGACGCCCCCCGAGGTCTGCGGCGAAGACGCCGGCCGCGGGGGCGACGAACGCACCATGTCCAAACTCGGAGGCCGAATGCCGAAGCCGGTCCCCGATGGGAACCTCGCCGGGGCGAGATCGATGCGACCGATTTCCCCGACCCTCTCCGACGAGCCCCGACCCGCCGGCGACGACGTCGGCGACCTCACGCCGCCCGCCGACCGCGACCTGCGGGACCGCCTGAGTTTCGAGCGGCTGCTGACGGACCTGTCGGCGACGTTCGTCAACGTGGCGGCCGACCTGGTCGACGCCCAGATCGAGCAGGCGTTGGAGCGGCTCGTCGACTTCCTGGGCGTCGAGCGGAGCAGCTTCGCCCAGATCTCCGAGGAGGGCGAGGCGATCCTGATCACGCACTCGTTCGTCCTCCCCGGCTATCCGCCGCTGCCGCCGTTGATCCCCGAGAAGGACCTCCCCTGGTACGCCGATAAGGTCCGGAGCGGCGAGGTGATGCGTTACGACCGGCTGCCCGACGACGCCCCCGCCGAGGCCGTCCAGGAGCTGGCGTACGTCATCAAGATCGGGATGAAGTCGAACCTGACGATCCCGCTGAAGGCCGGGGGCGTCGTCCTGGGCGTCCTCAGCTTCGGGGCCTTCCGCGCGTTCCGGGCGTGGCCCGACGACCTCGTCCAGCGCCTCCGGACCGTCGGCGAGATCTTCGCGAGCGCCCTGGCCCGCAAGCGGGCGGACCATCGGCTGCACGCGCGCGAAGAGGCGTTGCGACGGACTCAGGCCGAGCTGCGGCTCCTGGCCGGCCGGCTCCTCCAGGCGCAGGAGGACGAGCGGCGGCGGATCGCCCGCGAGATGCACGACGACTGGACCCAGCGGCTGGCGGTCCTGGCGATCGACGCCGCCCGGCTCGAAGCCCGGCTCGACCCGGCGTCGGACGCCCTCGGCCAGCTCCAGCAGATGCGGGCGGGGCTGGTGAGCCTCTCGGAGGACGTCCACGCCCTCTCCCGCCAGCTCCACCCCTCGATCCTCGACGACCTCGGCCTCGTCGACGCCCTCCGATCGGAGTGCGCCGGCGTCGAGCGCCGGGAGGGGCTCGCGGTCGCCTTCCGCGCCGACGAGGTCCTCGCGTCGCTGCCCAAGGACGTGGCACTCTGCATCTACCGGGTCGCGCAGGAGGCCCTGCGGAACGTCGTCAAGCACGCCGCGACCGACGAGGCCTCCGTCTCGCTCGTCCGCGTGGGCCGGGAGCTGGTCCTGACCGTCCGGGATCGGGGCGTCGGCTTCGACGCGACGGAGGCGGGCTCGCGCGAGGGGCTCGGGCTCTCCAGCATGGAGGAGCGGGTCCGGCTGGTCCGGGGCGCGTTCGCCGTCGCCTCCAGGCCCGGCGAGGGCGCGACGATCACGGCCCGCGTCCGCGGCGACGCCGACGGGGGCGGGGCATGACCAGGCCGACCGTCCTGCTCGCCGACGACCACCGGATCCTGGCCGAGGGCGTGCGCGGCCTGCTGGAGCCCGAATTCGACCTCGTGGCGATCGTCGCCGATGGCCGGGCGCTGGTCGAGGCCGCGGCCGAACTCCGGCCCGACGCGATCGTCGCCGATATCAGCATGCCCCTGCTCAACGGCATCGACGCCATCGTGCAGATCCGCCGCGCGGGGGTCGCCTCGAGGGTCGTCTTCCTGACCATGCAGCGCGACGTCTCGTACGCGCGGCGGGCGATGGAGGCCGGGGCCTCGGGCTACGTGCTGAAGCATTCGGCCCACGACGAGCTGATCAAGGCCCTCCGCGAGGCGCTCGCGGGCCGGACCTACGTGACGCCGATGATCGCCGGCGAGCTGCTCCGCTCGTACCGCGAAGAGGGCCCGCGACCCGCGGACGATCCGCAACGGCTGACCCCTCGCCAGCGTGAGGTCCTGCAGCTCTCCGCCGAGGGCCGGTCGGCCAAGGAGGTCGCGAGCCTGCTGTCCATCTCGACCCGGACCGCGGAGTTCCACAGGGCCCGCGTCATGAAGGCGATCGGCGTCCGGACGACCGCGGAACTCGTCCAGTACGCGATCCGGAACGGCATCCTCGCCCTCTGACGGGGCCGCCCGCGCTGCGCAATGCGCAAGCCGAAGCCCGTATCTTTGCGAATGGCGTGATTTCCCGGCCGTTCGGAAGATAACCGTGGAGTTCGAGCTTCCGTCGTGGTTCGATGGTTCTCGTCGAAAGCGTGGGTGCTCGCGACGATGCGGGGCGTCGACGCCTCGAAACAGACGACGACTCGCGGCCGGCCCCTCCTGCGAGGAGGGCCCGCCCGAACGTCCAGCAAGTCCGACCTCGGGCGCCGACGCCTGCGAGGGGGGAAGACGTGCGGCCGATGCAGCCGGGTAGCCGTGAAGGACGACGAGACGAGGCCGACCGCCCTCCGAGGCGCGGCCGCGTGCTCCTCGCGGACAGCCACCTGCCCATGTTGCAGGGCGTCCGCAGCCTTCTGGAGGCCCTCTTCGCGGCTGTGGTGATGGTCGCCGACGAGGGCTCCCTGCTGGAGACGATCGAGCGGCTCGACCCCGACGTCGTCGTCGTCGACCTCTCCATGCCGGTGCACGAGGGGGCCGACGTCGCATGTCAACTGATGGCCCGCTTCCCCGGCCTCCGGCTGATCGCCCTCAGCATCCACGACGAGCCCGCCGTCGCCGCCCGGATGCTCGACGCGGGCGTGGCGGGGTTCGTGCTGAAGCGCACCGCGGCCGTCGACCTGATCCCGGCGGTCGAGGCCGTCCTCGAGGGCCGCTCGTTCGTCTCGCCGACGGTCGCCGGCCGCGCGTGAAAAGAACGTCCTAGGTTTGCAACGGCCGTCGGCCCGGATTCTCCGCGCCGCACGGCCCATCCCCCTCAGCGAGGCTTCCGCCTCGGACCTTCCCAAGGAGCGACAGCGATGAGACCGGTCCCCCTCTGGTTCGGCGTGGCGGCATTCGCGATGGGGCAGGGCGTCACGGCCCAGGAGCCCGCCAAGGCCGTGCAGGCCGCCCCGGCCGCCGTCCGGACCCCGGCCGTCGCGGCGCGGGCGGCCGCCCCGGCGACGGCCCAGGCGGCCGACGCCAAGGCCATCGCCGCCCTGGCCGAAGCGTACGCCAAGGCCTTCAACGCGGGCGACGCCGAGGCCGCGGCCGCGACCTATGCCGAGGACGCCCTGGTCGTCGACGAGGACGGCGACCGCACCGAGGGCCGGGCCGCGATCCGCGACCGACTCGCCGCGGGCTTCGCCGACGCCCCCGGCACGACGATCGCCATCGCCACCGAGGCGCTGCGGTTCCTCGGCCCCGACGCGGCCCTCGAAGAAGGCCGGACGACGCTCACGCCCGCCGGGGCCGGCGAGTCGCCCGAGACCACGAACTTCACTGTCGTCTACGTCAGGCGCGACGGCCGATGGCTGCAGTCCGCCGTGCGCGACGAGGCCACGCACGACCTCACGCCCCACGACCGCCTGAAGGAGCTGGAGTGGCTGACCGGCGACTGGGTCAACGAGAGCCAGGACGCGGTCGTCGCCACCTCCTGCAAATGGGCCGACGACGGCAACTTCCTGGTCCGCGAATTCACCATGAAGATGCAGGGCCGGCCGGTCCTCTCGGGCACCCAGCGCATCGGCTGGGACCCGATCCGGCGCCAGTTCAAGACCTGGGTCTTCGACTCCGCGGGCGGCTTCGGCGAGGGCTACTGGACCCGTGACGGCGACCGGTGGGTGATCAAGGCCGAGGGCGTGCGGCAAGACGGCCGGCACGCGTCGGTCACCAACATCATCACGCGGCTCGGCAAGGATCGCGCGAGCTGGCAGTCGGTCGACCGGACCCTCGGCGACGCCGCGGTCCCGGGCGTCGACGAGTTCACCATCGTGCGCAAGCCCCCCGAGGCCGGCAAGTGACCCCGGCCCCTTTCACCCCGACGAAATCACCCCGACAAGGACCGACATCATGAATCGCACCCTCTGGAAAACGGCCCTCGGAGTCGGCCTGACGCTCGCGGCGATCTCGGGCGAAGTCCTCGCAGGTCGAGGCGGCGGTCGCGGCGGCGGCCAGCGCGGCGGCGGCGGCGGGTATGGCGGAGGCGGCGGCGGATACGGCGGCGGCCAGCGCGGTGGAGGAGGCGGCGGCTCCATGGGCCACTCGCCGTCGTTCAGCTCGCCCCCTTCGGGCGGGTCGCGATCCCAATCCGGCTATCAGGGCGGGGCCTCGAATCGCAACCAGTCCAGCAACCCGAACGCCGGCGCCGCCGCGGGCGCGGGCTACGCGAATCGCAACCAGTCCGGCAATGCGGGAGCCGCCGCGGCGGGCGCGGGCTACTCCAACCGCAACCAGCCGAGCAATGCGGGGGCGGCCGCCGCGGGCGCGGGATACTCCAACCGCAACCAGTCCACCCTGCCCAACAACGGCGCCGCGGCCGCGGGCGCCGGCTATTCGAACCGGAATCAGCCGAGCACCGCAGGAGCGGCCGCCGCTGGCGCGGGCTACGCGAATCGCAACCAGTCGACGCTCCCGAACGGCGGTGCCGCGGCGGCGGGCGCGGGCTACGCCAACCGCAACCAGTCGACCCTGCCCAACAACGGGGCCGCCGTCGCGGGCGCGGGCTACGCCAACCGCAACCAGTCGACCCTGCCCAACAACGGGGCCGCCCTTGCGGGCGCGGGGTACGCCAATCGCAACCAGTCGGTCCTCCCCAACAATGGGGCGGGAGCCATGGGTGCCGTGGCGGGTGCGGGTTACGCCAACAACCATAACGGCTACTCGAACATGGGCGCCGGCTACTGGAACGGCAACTACTCGGGCGCGGGCTACGGCATGGCCGCGACGGGCGTCGGCGCCTGGGGCGCGGGGTCGCCGATGTATGGCTGGGGCTATTCGAGCTATGCCAACCCCTACGCCGGCGGATATGCCGGCGGGTCCGGCGTGGCGGTGAACAACGCCGCGGCCCCCGTCCAGGGCGAGGCGCCCGCCCAGGCGGTCAACTACACGCAGCCGATCAGCACCACGTCCCCGCCTCCCGATCCGAGCGTCGCCGACCAGGCGGCCGCGGCCGTCGACCAGGCCCGCGAGGCGTTCAAGGCGGGCGCCTTCGACCAGGCCCAGCAATCCGTCCAGCAGGCGCTCGGGCAGACGCCCGACGACGCGAACCTGCACCAGTTCCTGGCCCTCATCCTCTTCGCGCAGGGGCAGTACGATCAGGCCGCCGCGCCGCTCTACGCGGTCCTGTCGATGGGCCCCGGCTGGGACTGGACGACCCTGAGCGGGATGTACCCCGACGTCGAGACCTACACGGGCCAGCTCCGCAAGCTGGAAACCTTCGTCAAGGCGAACGCCGACTCCCCCACCGGCCACTTCGTGCTGGCTTACCATTACCTCTGCGAGGGCCACGACGCGAACGCCGTCGCCGAGCTGAAGAAGGTCGTCGCCCTCCAGCCGGGCGACACGCTATCGGCCCAGCTCGTCGCCCGCTCCGAGCCCCCCGCGTCGGCCGCCCCGGCGCCCGCCCCCGCCCCCGCCCCGTCGGTCGCCGACGGCAAGCTGGCCGGCAGTTGGACCGCGGTTCCGGCCAAGGACGCGAGCGTCGCCCTGGCGATCCAGGACGACGGCCGCTTCACCTGGGCGACCTCGGCCGCGGGCAAGCCCCCGACGACGATCGCCGGGACGTCCAACCTCGCGGACGGCGTCTTGACCCTCGCCGACCAGGCGGGGCAGAACGGCGCCCTGGCCGGCAAGCTCACCTGGCAGGACGCCGATCACTTCAACTTCCGGATCGCCGGCGCCCCCCCGACCGACCCGGGCCTCAATTTCTCGCGGTGACGCGAGGCGGTGCGAGCCCGGTCCCCATCCGGTCCGGGCTCGCCGCAGCCGTAAAAGACGTCGCGACCGAGGCCGGAAGGCGTTTCGCAACCCTCCGGCCGTCATCAGGGAAGCCCGAATGAGAGATGCGTCCCCGCCCTCGACCCTGACCTCCTGCCTGCTCGCGGCCTTGCTCTGGGCCTGTCCCGCGATCGTCGCGGCCCAGGGCGCGGCCTCGAAGGAGGGGACGCCGTCGCCCGCGGTCGAGTCGGCCGATCCCCGGTTCCGGACGCCCCGGGCGACCGTGCGGACCTTCCTGATCGCGATGAACCAGGCCGACGACGACCCGCAGCGGATCGAGGACGCCGCCGCCTGCCTCGACCTCTCGGAGATGCCCCCCGACCGCCGCGACGGCGGCCGGCTCGCCTTCGCGCTCGAGTTCATCCTGCGCTCGACCAACGTGCCGACGATCGTGATCCCCGAAATCGTCGACGGCCGCGTCTGCTCCGTCGGCGAGAGCAAGGACCTGAAGCTCACGCTGCATCGCATGCCGGACGGCCGATGGCTCTTCGACGGCGAGACCCTGCAGAACCTGCCGAAGATGCGGCTCTTCCTCTGGCAGCGGGACCTCGCGGCGGGGCAGGGGAAGGAGGCCGTCGACGTGCCGGCCGACTTCCGGTCGCCCTACGCCATGTTCCACACGTTCATCGACGCGCTGAAGAAGGGCGACCCCGACGCGGCCGCCGGATGCCTGGACCTGACCGACGTCCCCGACCCGGCGCGGCCGATCGTCGGCCGCGAGCTGGCGTACAAGCTCAAGGCGGTCCTCGATCGGTCGATCTTCGTCATCTTCCAGGACCTCCCCGACACGTCGGCCGGCAGCCCTCTCGCGGCGGTCGTCCACAGGGAGGGCCGGATCACGATGGAGCGCAAGGTCGAGGGCGTGCGCAAGGGGCACTGGCTCTTCAACCGGGCCACCGCCCAGTCGCTGGATCGGCTCTACGAGGCCTTCGAGTCGAAGCCCCTGGTCCCCGAGCTGACGGCCGCCGGCCGGCCCCCCGAGCCGCCCGGATTCGGGCTCGCGCCCGGCCTTTGGGTGCGAAGCCGGACGCCCGCCTGGCTCCGAACTCGGCTCGACCTGTGGGGATGGTTCTCGCCGGCCCTCTACCAGGTCGTCGGGGCGGCCCTCCTCGTCGGGCTCGTCGTCCCGGCGTACTCGGTCGTCGTCGCCGCGCTCGACCGCCTGGCGCGGGCCTTGATGCGCCGACGGGGCGCCGAGGCGGACGACCGGGAGATCGCCGGGTGGGCCCGCGCGGCCGGCTGCGCGGCCGTGACCTGGCTCCTCATCCAGGGCGTGGCCGCGCTCGACCTGCGGATGGCCACCGCGGGCGCCCTGCTGGCGATCCTCATCCCCGCCTTCTGGGTCCTCGCGGCCTTCTCCGCCTACCAGCTCATCGACCCCGCCCTGCGCCTCGTCGCCAGTCCGAACGCGAACCTCGACGGTGCCTCGCCGCTGGCCGCGATGGGCCTCCCGGTGGTGGCGCTGGTGCTCAAGATTTTGGTGGGCGCGCTCGGCCTGGCCGCGGTGCTCAAGCTGTTCGACTTCGACGTGGCGACCGTGCTCGCGGGGCTGGGGATCGGCGGCCTCGCCGTGGCCCTGGCCGCGCAGGACACCCTCAAGAACTTCTTCGGCTCGCTGATGCTCATCGCCGACCGCACCTTCCACGTCGGCGACCTCGTCCAGATCGCCGGCAACGAGGGGGTCGTCGAATCGGTCGGCCTGCGCACGACGCGGATCCGCGGGCTCGACGGCTCGCTGCTGACGATCCCCAACTCCGACCTGACGACCGCCCACATCGCCAACTTCGGCGCCCACAGCTACCGCAAGTTCCGGACCCGGATCACCGTCACCCACGGCACGCCGCCGGAACGCCTGGTCCAGTTCCGCGACGGGATTCTCGACCTGATGCGGAATCATCGAGAGGTGCGGCCTGAGAAGATCGAAGTCGTCGTGAACGCCCTGGCGACGTCCGGGATCGAGATCCTGGTCCAGGCGCAGCTCGACGCCCGCGACGGCCACGCCGAGCTGAAGACCCGCGACGAGCTGATCCTCGACATCCTGCGGCTGGCCGAGCGGCTCGGCGTCGCGTTCGACAGCCCGTCGATCGTCGTCGAACGCGAAGGCCGACCGCGACCGAACGCCGGAACGAACTGAGAGCGACGGACATCCCATCCCGACGGACTTACGCGCAAGCCCATCATGAGCACCCTTTCGAACAAGATCGCGCGCGGGATCACCCGCTTCGTCGACAGCCCCGTCACCAAGCTGGTGAAGGGGGTCGCGCTCCTCGTGATCGGCCTGTCCGAGGCCTCGAGGTCCTTCGCGGACGACCTCGTGCAGAAGCAGCTCCGCGTCGGCCACGGCCTGGTGATCATCGGGGTGTTCGGCATCCTCGAAGCGCTCCCTCACTTCATCGACAGCCTTGAAGCGAGCCGGGACTACCTGCAACGCCGCGGCGGCGGGGCCGGGCCGGCGGACGACGGGCGCGAAGATCGACGGAGTTGAGGTCGGGAACCCTTCATCCCCTCCGCGGGGAGGCTCCCGCGGTCGAGTGACGGATCGACGTACCAACGGGAAGAGGTCGAATTATGAATCGAAGAAGTGCATACGCGATGGTCATGTCCGCGGCCTGCGCCCTGCCGCTCGCCTGGGCGGGAGGCGCGGCGCCGAATCCGCCGGCCGCCGAGGCCCCGGCCGAGAGGGCCGGCGACCCGCCCCGCGACGTCCTGCCGATCCCCGAGCCCAGGCTCGCGCCGATCACGACGCTCGACGCCCGAAACGCGAAGGCCCCGCCGCGGTTCCAGGTCAAGGCCCCGGCCGGGGCGCCGAACGTGCTGGTCGTGCTGATCGACGACATGGGCTTCGGCCAGTCGAGCGCGTTCGGCGGGCCGATCCACATGCCGACGCTGGAACGCATGGCGAAGGGCGGCCTGCGGTACAACAAGTTCCACACCACGGCGCTCTGCTCGCCCACCCGGGCGGCCCTGCTCACCGGCCGCAACCATCACGTCTGCAACATGGGCTCGATCACCGAGACCGCCACCTCGTTCCCCGGCCAGACCGGCCAGCGCCCCGACAGCGTGGCCCCGCTGGCCGAGATGCTGCGGCTCAACGGCTACAGCACGGCCGCCTTCGGCAAGTCGCACGAGACCGCGGCCTGGGAAGTCAGCCCGTCGGGCCCGACCGACCGCTGGCCGACGCGCTCCGGCTTCGACAAGTTCTACGGCTTCATCGGCGGCGAGACCAACCAGTGGGCGCCGGCGCTCTATGAAGACATGAGCCGCGTCGAACTGCCCATGGATCCGAAGTACCACCTCATGACCGACCTGGCCGACCAGGCGATCAAATGGACGAGCGCCCAGAAGGCGCTGACGCCGGACAAGCCGTTCTTCGCCTACTTCGCGCCGGGGGCCACCCACGCGCCGCACCACGCGCCGAAGGAATGGATCGACAGGTACAAGGGCAGGTTCGACCAGGGCTGGGACAGGCTCCGCGAGGAGACGCTGGCCCGCCAGATCAAGCTCGGCGTCGTCCCTGCGGGGACCCGGCTCGCGCCCAAGCCCGAGGCCATCAAGGACTGGGACGATCTGAGCGACGACGAGAAGCGGCTGTTCGCCCGCCAGATGGAGGTCTTCGCCGGCTACGGCGAATACGCCGACCACGAGGTCGGCCGCCTCATCCAGTCGATCGAGGACCTCGGCCACCTCGAAAATACGCTCGTCTTCTACATGGTCGGCGACAACGGGGCGAGCGGCGAAGGCACCATGAACGGGCTGCTCAACGAGGCGACCTACTTCAACGGGATCCCCGAATCGGTCCCGGAGATCCTCAAGCACATCGACGACCTGGGCGGCCCGAATTCGTACGGCCACTACGCCGCCGGCTGGGCCGTGGCCGGCGACGCGCCGTTCGCGTGGACGAAGCAGGTCGCCGGCAGTTACGGCGGCACCCGCAACGGCATGGTCGTCCACTGGCCGAGGCGGATCAAGGCCGCGGGCGAGCTGCGCTCCCAGTGGCACCACGTCATCGACGTCGCCCCCACGATCCTCGAGGCCGCCGGCCTGCCCGAGCCCAAGTCGGTGAACGGCACGCCGCAGACGCCCATCGAGGGCGTGAGCATGCTCTACACGTTCGACGACGCCGGGGCCAAGGACCGCCGCAAGACGCAGTACTTCGAGATCTTCGGCAACCGCGGCGTCTACCACGACGGCTGGCTGGCCCACACCGTCCATCGCGCGGCCTGGGAAGGCAAGCCGCGACGTCCCCTCCTCGAAGACAAGTGGGAACTCTACCACGTCGACGAGGACTTCAGCTCGGCGAACGACCTGGCCGCGGCCCAGCCCGCCAAGCTCAAGGAATTGCAGGCGCTCTTCCTGGAAGAAGCCGCCAAGAACCAGGTCCTGCCCCTCGACGACCGGACCCTCGAACGGATGAACGGGGCCCTCGTCGGCCGCCCCGACCTGATGGCCGGCCGCACCTCGCTGACGGTCTACGAGGGCATGATCGGGATGACGGAGAACGTCTTCCTCAACCTCAAGAATCGGTCGCACGCGATCACCGCCGAGCTGCAGGTCCCCAAGGGCGGCGGCGACGGCGTGATCCTCGCCCAGGCGGGCCGGTTCGGCGGCTGGAGCCTGTACGTCAAGGACGGCAAGCCGACCTACGTCTACAACTACCTCGGCCAGACCGCCTACAAGGTCGTCTCGCCGAAAGCCCTGCCCGAGGGCAGGGCGACGGTCCGCTTCGAGTTCGCTTACGACGGCGGCGGCGTCGCCAAGGGGGGCGCCGGCTCGATCTTCATCGATGGCGAAAAGGTCTCGGAGGGCCGGATCGAGAAGACGCAGGCATACGTCTTCTCGGCCGACGAAGGCGTGGACGTGGGCCTCGACGGCGAGACGCCGGTCACCGAAGAGTACAAGGAACGCGACAACGCCTTCACGGGCAGGATCCACAAGGTCGTCGTCGAGGTGAAATGACCGCCCTCCCCGCGGCCGGGCGTCTCGCGACGTCCGGCCGACGGGGTCGTCTGGTCGACCGGACGTCGGGCTCGAACTCGCAGGCGGAGGCCGTTCTATCGCCATGTTGAAAGCCCTCTTCGCCTTGAGCGCGGCGCTCGAGGTCGCGACCGGGATCGCGCTGCTGGCGAGGCCCTCGGAGGCGACCGTGCTCGCGCTCGGATCCCCGCTCCATACGCCGGCCGCCCTGACGATCGGCCGTGTCCTGGGGGCCGCGCTGCTCGCCCTCGGGGCCGCATGCGGCCTGGCGCATCGCGAAGCGTCGAGCCCGGCGGCCCGGGGACTCGTCGCGGCCATGACCCTCTACAACGTCGGAGTCGCCGCCGTCCTCGCGCAGGCCGGTCTCGTCGCCGGCCTGTTCGGCGTTGCCCTCTTGCCAGCGGTTGTGCTTCATGCCGCGCTGGCGGCCTGGTGCGTCTTCTGCCTTCGGGTCAAGGCTCCTTGAGGGATCGCGATCGGGGATGGGGAAGCCGTCGGAGTTTGCTTCGAAGGCAGGGTTTGCGGGATTTTCGGAATGCGCCGGACCCGTGATTTATGCGGGGCCGCTCCTGCATCCGATAAATCCGTTGCAGAATCCCAATTCCAAATCTCGGTTCACGAGGACTCTTATGATATTCGTCCGAACGGCCCTCGCGATGGGGCTCGTGGCCGTCGGCGTCTCTGCGGCCTCGGCGCAGGGGATCATCGCGCCCGGCGCGGGGCCGATCAACCGGTCGATGGCGGGGGCCTCCACGGCGGCCCCGATCGAGTTCGGATCCAGCTACTGGAACCCCGCCAACTTGAGCGGCCTGGAGCGGGACGAGTTCCTGCTCGGATCCGAGCTGATCATCCCGAGCACCCACTTCACCACCAACCTGCCGGCGGGGGCCATCAACGGCGTCGTTCCGACCCAGGGCCGCTACGGCGTCTCGCGGAGCGACAGCGGGGTCATCCCCAACCTGGCGACGGGCCTGGCTTTCAAGCTCACGCCCGAGTCGCGGATGACGCTGGGCCTGGGGATCTTCGGCTTCGTCGGCGGCAACGTCAATTTCCAGGGGAATCCGTCGATCCCGATCCTGTCCGGTTACCAGCCGCCGGGTCGGTTCGGGGTCGGCTCGATCTACGCGAACGCGTCCTTCCTGTCCATCAACCCGATGGCGTCCTACCAGGTGAATGATCGGCTCTCGATCGGCGGCGGGCCGGTGATCACCTCGGGGACGATGTCGCTCAGCCCGGCCTTCTTCGCGCCCGGGCCGAGGCAGGCGGACGGGATCCTGCCCACCTTCCCGGCGGCGACCAACTCCCGCCAGTTCTGGGGGGGCGGGTTCCAGCTCGGCACCCTTTATCAGGCCGAGAGCTGGAACTTCGGGTTCTCGTACAAGAGCCCCGTCTGGCAGGAGCGCTGGGGGTTCAACGCGGTCAACCCCAACCTGACGAACCGCCGGATCGGCGTGCAGGCCCAGCTCCCGGCGATCTACTCGTGGGGCGTGGCGTACAAGGGATTCGAAAAGGCCCTGATCGACGTCGACCTCCGCTACCTCGACTACGCGAACGCCGCCCTCTTCGGCCAGTCCGTCCGCGACGGCGGCCTGGGCTGGAACAGCGTCTTCGCCCTGGCGATCGGCGGGCAGTACGCCCTGACCGATCGCGTCACGCTCCGCGCCGGCTACCTGTTCAACACCAACCCGATCCCCACGCCGGCCACCCTGTTCAACGTCCAGCTGCCGGGCATCATCCAGCACACGCTGTCGTTCGGCGCCTCCTACAAGCTCACGGAGGACATCACGGTGACGTCGGCCTGGGTGCACGGGTTCCGCAACGCGATCCAGGGCGATATCGTCGAGGAGACCGGGGCGTTCACGAAGATCGACAGCCAGCTCGACTCGATCGTATTGGGCCTGAACGTCCAGTTCGGGGCGAGGCGCAAGAAGGCCCTGCCGTCCGCCGCGCTCGCGGCCGATCCCGCCCTCGGGCCGGGCCCGGCGTTCGAGGCGTTCGAGGCGCCCGCGACGGCGGCGGCGCCCACGATCCCGCCCCCCGCGACCGCCGCGGCCCCGACGGCGCCCGCTCCCCAGTAAGGCCCGCGCCGGACCTCGCCGCCGGCCCGGTCCCTCGCCGCCGGCGGTTGACAGTCGCGGGCGCAGGCCCTATCGTGGACCCAATTCGTTCGCGTCCAAGCTGTTCGAGCGATCGCCGAGGCCGAGGGAGCGTCGCGGCGGTCGCCTCGCCGTTTCGTCGCCTCCCACCGATCGAGATCCATGACCGTACGCACCCGATTCGCGCCCAGTCCCACCGGCTTCCTGCACATCGGCGGCGTCCGCACGGCGCTCTTCAACTGGCTCTTCGCCCGGCATCACGGCGGCAAGTTCATCCTGCGCATCGACGACACCGACCAGGAGCGGAACGTCGAGGACGCGGTGAAGAAGATCCTCGACGGCTTCCGCTGGCTGGGCCTGAACTGGGACGAGGGCCCCGAGGTCGGCGGGCCGTTCGGTCCCTACTACCAGTCCCAGCGCGGCGACCATTACCAGGCCGCGATCGACAAGCTCGTCGCCGAGGGCAAGGTCTACCGCGACTACAGCACCGACGCCGAGCGCAACGTCGACCGCGAGGCCGCCAAGAAGTCGAAGCGCCCCTACCGCTTCCGCCGCATCGAATACCCCGACTCCGAGGTCGCCCGGTTCGAGGCCGAGGGCCGCCCGTACGCGCTGCGGTTCGAGGTGCCCTCGGGCCGGACTCTCGTCCTGAACGACCTGGTCAAGGGGCCCGTCACGTTCGCCACCGACGAGATCGGCGACTTCGTCATCGTCCGGCCCGGCGGCCAGCCGCTGTACAACTTCGCCAGCGTCGTCGACGACGTGGACATGCAGATCACCCACGTCGTCCGCGCCGAGGAGCACCTGTCGAACACCTTCCCGCAGCTCCTGATTTTGGAGGCCCTGGGCGCGACCCCGCCGGGCTTCGCGCACATCCCGTACGTCGCCGAGCCGGGCTCGCGCGAGAAGATGTCCAAGCGCAAGACCGAGGACTACGAGAAGCGCGGGATCCTCGTCTACCTCCACCAGTACGTCCAGAAGGGCTACCTGCCCGACGCGATGGTCAACTACCTGTCGCGGCTGGGCTGGAGCTTCGACGCCTCGCAGGAGATCTTCACCCGCGCCGAGCTGATCGAGAAGTTCACGCTCGAACGGGTCAACAGCTCGCCCGCCAGCCACGACCAGGACAAGCTCTTCTGGATCGAGGGCGAGTGGATGAAGTCGGCGCCGCTGGGGGACAAGGTCGCCGGCGCGATCCCCTACCTGGTCGCCGAGGGCCTGGCGACCGAGCCGATCGACGACGCGACGCGGGCGCAGCTCGAGGCCGTGATCCTGGCCCTGGGCGACCGCATGAAGGTCTTCTCCGACGTCGTCAAGATGGGCCGGTTCTTCTTCAGCGCCGACGTCGCGTTCGACCCCGACGCGGTGAAGAAGCGGCTCCGCAAGCCGGGCGTGCCGGAGATGCTCCGCGAGCTCGACGCCCTGCTCGCCGCGACCGAGCCCTACGACGTCGCGACCCTGGAGAAGGCCGTCCACGACTACGCCGAGAAGTCCGGCCGGAAGATGGGCGACGTCGTCAATCCGCTGCGGGTCGCGACCACCGGCCAGGGCGTCGGCCCCGGCCTGTACGACTGCCTCTACCTCGTCGGCCGCGACGCCTGCCGCGCCCGCATCGCGCGGGCGCTCGAGATGCTCGAAGCGGCCCCCTGACCGATCCTCCCGACCGCCGCCCGCGTGTCTTCCAACCCGAGTGAGAGCGAGAAAGTATTCATGCGCGTCTTCGTCACCGGCTCGATCGCCTACGACTACATCATGGTCTTCCCCGGCAAGTTCCGGGACCACATCCTCGCCGACAAGGTGCACGTCCTGAGCGTGTCGTTCCTGGTGGACTCGCTGACCCGGCGGCGGGGCGGGACCGGGGCGAACATCGCCTACAACCTGGCGCTGCTGGGCGAGAAGCCGGTTCTGGTCGGCACGGTGGGCGAGGACTTCGAAGACTACCGCGCGTGGCTGACGGGCAAGGGGGTCGACGACGGCGGCGTCCGCGTCATCAAGGACGAGCACACCGCGAGCTGCTTCATCAACACCGACCTGGAAGACAACCAGATCACGGCCTTCTACCCCGGCGCCATGTCGAAGGCGTCGACGATCTCGCCCAAGGACCTGGGCGCGACCCCGGACGACCTTGTGGTGATCGCCCCGAACGATCCGGCGGCGATGTCGCGCGCCGCGGCCGAGTGCACCCTGGCCGGCGTCCCCTACCTGTACGACCCGTCGATGCAGCTCCCCCGTATGGACAAGGCCCAGCTCGAGGAGGGCCGCAAGGGCGCCAAGATCCTCGCCGGCAACGACTACGAGTTCGGCATGATGGCCGAGAAGCTGGGGATCACCGAGGACGCCCTGCGCAAGAGCCTGCCGATCACGGTGATGACCCTGGGCGAGAAGGGGGCCCTGATCACGGTCGACGGCCAGGAGTTCGAGATCCCGCCGGCCAAGCCCGCGAAGGTCGTCGACCCGACCGGCGCCGGCGACGCCTTCCGCGCCGGGTTCGTCGCCGGGATGAGCCGGAAGCTCCCGTGGCCGGTCGTCGGCCGGATGGCCTCCTTGACGGCGGTCTACGCGATCGAACATCCTGGAACCCAGGAACACGCGTATTCGCTCGACGAGTTCATCGCGCGGTACCGGTCGAATTACGGCCCGGCCGAGGAACTGGAAGTCCTGAAGCGCGGCGCCTCGGCCTGATCGGCCGGACCAGGCCCGCGCCCGCGATCGAAGGCCGGGCTCAGCGAGAGTAGGCTTATGGCTCTCTTCCGACTCGGCCCCGACCCGATCTTCCCGCCGCCCCACCTGGCCGAGCCGGAGGGGCTGCTGGCGATCGGCGGCGACCTGACGCCCGACCGGCTGGTCGCGGCCTATCGCCAGGGGATCTTCCCCTGGTACGAGGCGGGGGGGCCGATCCTCTGGTGGTCGCCCGACCCCCGCCTGGTCCTCTTCCCGGCCGAGCTGCAGGTCTCGCGGCGGCTCCGCCGCACCCTCCGCTCGGGCCGGTTCGAGATCCGCTGGGACACCGCCTTCGACCGCGTCGTCCACGCCTGCGCCGAGACCCCGCGCGACCACGAGGACGGCACCTGGATCACGCCCGAGATGCGAACGGCCTACGGCGCGCTGCACCGGCTGGGGGTCGCCCGCAGCGTCGAGGCCTGGTGCGACGGCGAGCTGGCGGGCGGGGTCTACGGCGTGCTCGCCGGCCGCTGCTTCTCGGGCGAGTCGATGTTCCACCACCAGACCGACGCCTCCAAGGTCGCCCTGGTCGCCCTGGTCGAGCGACTGGAGGCCGAGGGGGTCGAGATGCTCGACTGCCAGGTCCGCAGCGAGCACATGGTCGCCTTCGGCGCGCGCGAGATCCCCCGCGACGAGTACCTCATGCGCCTCGCCCGCGGCCTCCGCGACGAACCGTCGGCGTCCCGGAACGGCTCCCAACTCGCCGGCTCGGCGTCGACCCGCACCGCCGGACGACTGCTCTCGCGCGAGCGGCCCTGAGCCGCCCGTCGCATCCAGGGGACGAAGATGGCAGAGCATCGCATCGGCGTCGTCATGCACGGCGTCACCGGCCGCATGGGGATGAACCAGCACCTGGTCCGCTCGATCGCGGCGATCCAGGCCCAGGGGGGCGTCGCGCTGGCGAACGGCGACCGCCTCGTCCCCGACCCGCTCCTGGTCGGCCGCGACGCCGACAAGGTCGCCGCGCTGGCGCGACGGGTCGGCGTGCCGCGCTGGACGACCGACCTCGACGCCGCGCTGGCCGACCCGAACGACGCGATCCTCTTCGACGCCGCGACCACGCAGGGCCGGCCCGACGTGCTCCGCCGCGGCCTCGCCGCGGGCAAGCACGTCTACTGCGAGAAACCCGTCGCCGCCGACCTCGCTTCGGCCCTCGACCTCGTCCGCCTGGCCCGCAAGGCCGGGGTCAAGCACGGCGTCGTCCAGGACAAGCTCTGGCTCCCGGGCGTCCGCAAGCTCAAGCACCTGCGCGACGCCGGCTTCTTCGGCCGGATGCTCTCGGTCCGCGGCGAGTTCGGCTACTGGGTCTTCGAGGGCGACCTCCAGCCCGCGCAGAGGCCCTCGTGGAACTACCGGGCCGAGGACGGCGGCGGCATCATCCTCGACATGCTCTGCCATTGGCGCTACCTGATCGACGGCGTCTTCGGCCCGATCAGGAGCGTCTCGTGCCTGGGGGCGACCCACATCCCCGAGCGCCGGGACGAGCGCGGGCGGCCGTACTCCGCCACGGCCGACGACGCCGCCTACGCCACGTTCGAGCTGCACAACGGGGTGATCGTCCACATCAACAGCTCGTGGACCGTCCGCGTCCGCCGCGACGATTTGCTGACGCTGCAGGTCGACGGCGTGCTCGGCTCGGCCGTCGCCGGCCTGACCGACTGCCGCACCCAGTCGCGCGTGAACACCCCCAGGCCCGTCTGGAACCCCGACGTCCGAAACGCCCACGACTTCCTCGCCGACTGGGCGCTCGTCCCGGACACGATCTCGTATGAGAACGCGTTCAAAACCCAGTGGGAGCTGTTCCTGAAGCACGTGCACGGCGAGGGCGAGTTCCCCTGGGACCTCGTCGAGGGCGCCAAGGGCGTCCAGCTCGTCGAGCTGGGCCTGCAATCCTGGCGCGAACGCCGCTGGGTCGACGTGCCGGAGCTGGAGTTGTGAGGGGGAGCGTCTTCCCTTCTCCCGCCGGGAGAAGGTGCCGCGCAGCGGCGGATGAGGGTCGTCGGACTTCGGAAGACATGCCGGGTAGAAGGCTTATCCGAATCGCCGCGACCCTCATCCGGCCCTCCGGGCCACCTTCTCCCGGGGGGAGAAGGCGATTACGGCTCAACGGAGATTCTCGATGCCCCGCGTCGACCTGCTGACCGCTTCCGGATCGGTCGAGGCTTACGCCGTGAGAGGCGTTCGATCGTGGTCGCCGCCGGCGCGGCCGGCGTTCGGCCGGATCGCCTACTCGGCGGCGCACGTGGTCGCCGACGCCCGAAGCGCCGTGGATCCGTGGGTCGGGGCGGCCGTCGACTGGGATGCCACGCTCCGGTATCGCGAGCATTTGCTCTCCCTCGGCCTGGGCGTGGCCGAGGCGATGGACACCGCCCAGCGCGGCATGGGCCTGGACTGGCCGACGGCGCTTGAACTCATCGAGCGGACCGTCGCCCTGGCGAAAAACCGGCCCGGCGCGCGGGTCGCCTCGGGCGTGGGGACCGACCAGCTCGCGCCTCGACCGGGCCTGACCACGGCCGACGTGATCGCCGCGTACGAGGAGCAGGCCGCGGCCGTCGAGGCCGTCGGCGGCCGGATCATCCTCATGGCCAGCCGGGCGCTCGCCGCCGCGGCCCGCTCGCCCGAGGACTACGAGCAGGCCTACGGCGTCATCCTGAGACAGGTCCGCGAGCCGGTCATCCTCCACTGGCTCGGCCCCATGTTCGACCCCGCGCTCGCCGGCTACTGGGGCTCGGACGACCTCGACGCGGCGATGGACGTCTGCCTGCGGATCATCGGCGACCACGCCGCGAAGGTCGACGGCATCAAGATATCCCTTCTCGACAAGGAGAAAGAAATCGCCATGCGTCGCCGCCTTCCCGAAGGCGTGAAGATGTACACGGGCGACGATTTCCACTACCCCGAGCTGATCGAGGGGGACGGACGGGGCTTCTCGCACGCCCTGCTAGGGATCTTCGACGCGATCGCGCCGGCGGCCTCGGCCGCGCTCCAGGCGATGGCGACGGGGGACGTCGCCGAGTATCGCCGGATCCTGGAGCCGACGGTTCCGCTGTCGCGCCACGTCTTCGCCGCCCCGACGCGGTTCTACAAGTCGGGCGTCGTCTTCCTCGCCTGGCTGAACGGCTGGCAGGACCACTTCGTCATGGTCGGCGGCCAGCAGAGCGCCCGCAGCGCCTTGCACTACTGCGAGCTGTTCCGCCTGGCCGACGCCGCGGGCCTGCTCGACGACCCCGACCGGGCGGCCTCGCGGATGCACACCTTCCTCACGGTTCAGGGGGTGAGTTCATGAGCACGAGCCCCCCCGACCCCGGGCGGTTGTCGATCAACACGGCGACCGTCCGCGCCCTCTGGGACCTCGGGCAGATCCTCGACGGCTGCGCCCGGCACGGCATCCGGGGCGTCTCCCCCTGGCGCGATCAGGTGCGGGAGATGGGGCTCAAGGCGGCCGCCGCCCGGATTCACGGCCACGGCTTCGCGGTGACGGGCTATTGTCGCGGCGGCATGTTCCCTGGCGCGACCCCGGCCGAGCGCCTGGCCGCGCGCGACGACAACCGCCGTGCCGTCGACGAGGCCCTCGAACTCGGCGCCCGCTGCCTGGTGCTCGTCGTCGGCGGCCTGCCCAGGGGGTCGAAGGACGTCGCCGGCGCGCGCGGGCAGGTCCGCGACGGGATCGGCGAGTTGCTCGACTTCGCCCGCCCGCGCGAGATGCCGCTGGCGATCGAGCCCCTGCACCCGATGTACGCCGCCGATCGCGCGTGCGTCAACACGATCGGCCACGCCAACGACCTCTGCGACGAGCTGGGCGACGCCGGCCTGGGGATCGCGCTCGACGTCTATCACGTCTGGTGGGATCCGCACCTGGAGCGGGAGATCGCACGCGCCGGCGCGAAGCGGCTGCTGGCCTTCCACGTCTGCGACTGGCTCGTCCCCACCCGCGACCTGTTGCTCGACCGCGGCATGATGGGCGACGGCGTGATCGACGTCCCCGCGATCCGCGCCGCCGTCGAGGCCCAGGGCTACGGCGGCTTCCACGAGGTGGAGATCTTCTCCGCCGAGGACTGGTGGAAGCGACCCCCCGACGAAGTGTTGCAAACCTGCATCGAGCGGCATCAGACGAGCTGCTGAGCCGTCACTCCGCGGGCCGACGGCTCGCACGCGGGTCCGGGAGCTTCGGGTCCAGCCTCAGGTCGCCCTTGGCGGCGTCGACGAAATGCGGCTCGACGCCGTACACGCCGCCGGCCTCGGGGACGGGGAGCTTGGGGCGGCTGTGGGCGGGGTCGTCGAGCGCGTACCAGGCGTTGCCGGCGAGCGTGAAGGTCTCGGGAGCGGCGCCCGAGCCCACGTTGACGGCCGTCCGCAGCTCGTCGCTGCGATAGACGATCAGGTTGTCGACGAACTTGCCCCCGCGCGACAGGACGAAGCCCGGCGAGCGGTTCTCCTGGAGGATGCGGAAGGCCCAGTAGCGGGGCCGGTAGAGCGTGTTGCGCCGGACCGTCGCGCCGTCGACGCCGACGAAGGCGACGGGGGACGCCGAGCCGACGAACGTGCAGTCCTCGACGAGCAGGTCTTTGCCCTCGAAGCCCTCGGGCTTCGGCCGGAAGAAGGGGAGGCCGGTACTGCCGCCGAGGTTGACCGCACGCTGGCCGGCGTGCTCGAAACGGCAGCGACGGACGGCCACGTCGCGCGTGCCTCCCTTCATCTGCACGCCGCTGGAGCCGACCTCGTCGCCGTGGCGGAACGTGCTGTCGACGACCTCGCCCCTGCGGCAGCCGACCATGTCGATCCCCGACCCGTTGGCCCCCCAGCGCTCCAGCGTGCAGCCCTCGACCCGGAAGTCGGCCAGGCCCGAGAGCTTGACGCCGTCGTGGTTCCCCTCGGGGCCGATGTCGCGGATCGTCAGGTTCCGCAGCACGACGTGGTGCGACGGGGTCTCCAACTCGCCGCCGTCGTCGATGTTGATCCCGTTGTCGGACGCCCCCGCCACGATCAGGTCGCGCAGCTCGACGTGGGCGACCCGCGACAACTGGAGCCCGAACGTCCCCCCCTGGATGACCGGCGGCCGCTTTGGGTCGGCCCCTCGGATCAGAATGGGCGCGTTCGGCTCGCCGCGCAGCTCGCGGACGAACCCGCCCCCCGCGTACCGGCCGGGCGCGATCCGGATCGTCGTCCCAGGCCTGGCCTCGGCGAGCGCCTTGCGGAGCTGGGCGTCGTCGGCGACGTCGACCTCGACGGCCAGGCACGTGATCAGGGAGAGAAGCATTCGCATCATCGCATCTCCGGGAAAATTCAAGCGAACGGCAGGTTCAACTGCCACGAGACGCCGTAGCGGTCGTTGAGCCAGGCGAAGGCCGCGCTGAAGCCGTATTCGCCGAGCGGCATGAGCGCCATTCCCCCCTCGGACAGCCGGGCGACCACGGCCTCCAGCTCCTCGCGGCTCTCGCAGTCGACGAACAGGCTGATCGCCGGCGTGAAGCCGAACGCGTGCTTCACCGGGCTGTCGATCGCCATGTACTCGCGTCCGGCCAGCGTGAACCGCATCATCTGCACCGAACCCTCGGTCCCCATCTCGCCCGCGCCGTAGCGCGCGAGCAAGACGACCTCCGAGCCCGGGAAGAGCGAGACGTAGAAATTCACCGCCTCCTCGGCCGCCCCCTCGAACATCAGGAACGTCGTGACGTTTCTGGCCATCGCGATTCGACTCCGCCCGTTGAGATTGATCCGTCGCACCCAGACCGGGACAGGATGCCCGGCCGGAGCCTTCTGGTCAAGCGTTCATCTCGCGGGGCGAGGTCGATTTGTCGTAGGCGTTTGAGGGAGAGCAAGCGCAAAGCCTTGGGACGAGGGCTTTTCACCACACTCCGGTCTTCTGCGTCAGCCGATGAGCTCGGGGATGGCGTGGCCCTCGCTGAGCTTGACGGGGCGGCCGGTGAGGGGGGCGATGTTCTCGCGGGCGGGGTCGAGGCCCAGGGCGGTGAGGATGGTGGCGTGGACGTCGGCGACGGGCGTGGGGCGTACGGGATCCTTGACGCCTTCGGGGTCGGTCTCGCCGAGTGCGAAGCCGGGGCGGATCCCGCCGCCGGCGAGGGCCAGGCTGAAGCCGTTGGTCCAGTGGTCGCGGCCGGCGAATGGGTTGATGTGGGGCGTGCGGCCGAACTCGCCGCAGCAGAGGACGACCGTCCGGTCGAGCAGCTTGCGACGCCGCAGGTCGCGGATCAGGGCCGCGAACGCCGGGTCGAGCCAGCCCGCCTGGCGGCGGTGGATCTCATGGTTGTTGACGTGCGTGTCCCAGCCGTCGAGGGTGACCTCGACGCAGCGCACGCCGACCTCGATGAGCCGGCGGGCGGCCAGGCATCCCCGTCCGAAGGGGGTGTCGCCGTACTCGGCCAGGGTCGCGGCCGGCTCCTGCGAGACGTCGAACGCCTTGAGCTGCTCGGACGACATCATCACGCGGGCGGCCGCCACGGCCTGGCGGTGCAGCGTCGCCTCCACCCGCACGGCGCGGCGGCGGCCGAACGCCCGGTCGACCACGTCCAGGTCCAGGGCCCGCCGCGCGTCCCGCGCCGCGGGGACCGGCGCGACGACGTCGGGGAGGTTCCCCTTGGGGTCGTCGACCTGGAAGGCGTCGTACTCGCCGCCCAGATACCCGCCCCGGCCCGGCCACTGGGCCGACAGGATCGAGACGTGGCGCGGGACGTCGGTCGGCCCGACGGGCAGCTCGTGGCAGCAGATCGCGCCGATGGAGGGGTGGACGACCGTGGGGTCGGGGCGGTACCCGGTCTTCAGCATGTACGTCCCGCGCTCGTGGTCGCCCTCCTTGCTGGTCATCGACCGCACCAGCGAGACCGAGCCCATCTCCTCGGCCAGCCGCTCGTAGCCGGAGGCGAGCTGGATCCCCTTCACGGCCGTGTCGACGGCTTTCGTGCCGCCGGCCGCCCTGGCGTCGGGGTGGGGGTCGAAGGTTTCGAGCTGGCTGGGGCCGCCCGCGAGCCAGAGCAGGATGATCGAGCCGGCCGGCCCGTCGGTCTTCTCCGCCTGCTGCGCCAGGAGTTGCGCCGCGGGCGTCAGCCAGCTCAGCCCGGCGAACGTCAGGAAGCCTCGGCGGTCGAGGTGCATCGTCGATCCCCCCATCAATGGTTCCACGAGAACTCGGCCGAGTTGAGCAGCGTCCAGAACAGGTCGGAGATCAGGTCGATGCGGGCCTCGCCCGAGGTCCCCTTGAGACGCGGCGTGAAGTGCGCGTTCTCCTCGGGGGTGGGGCGGCGGGTCAGGACGCAGAGGTAGGCCAGCTCGACGGCCTTCTCGTCGTCGGGGGCGAGGCGGGCGATGCGGTTGGAGGCGTTCCACATCTCGCCTCCGGTCCGCTTCTGCACCAGCTCGCCGTTCATGAGCAGCAGCCGCTGGGGGATGGTGCCGCCGCGCGGGGCGAACTCGTCCTCGCCGGCGTCGCCGTAGCGGCGGACGAAGTCGTTGCCCTCGTTGTAGGCGATGAAGCGGGCGACCCAGGGCGTGCGAGGGCCGAGCGTCGCCAGCGACGCCGACTGCCCCACCGCGCCCGAGACCTGCTCGGGCCGCAGCCGGGACATCGGGAAGGCCGCCCAGGTCTCGTCGTTGGGGGCCGCGGACTCCTCGGGCAGGTCGATGCTGTCGAGCCGGTACGCCTCGGTCGCGACGATCGCGCGGATGAGCCGGCGGAGGTCGTAGCCGTGGGCGACGAAGTCGGCGGCGAGAAGGTCGAGGGCGGCGGGGGCCTCGGCGACGGACGGGATGTCGTCGATCGGGTCGACGAGCGGCCGGCCGACGAGGATCGCCCAGACGCGGTTGACGGCCGCCTTGGCGAAGTACGGGTTGCGGGGGTCGACCACCCACGCCGCCAGCCGGTCGCGGGGCGGGCCCTCGGCCGGCAGCAGTTCGGGATTGGAGGGAACCGCCGCCGCGACGTCGGTCGGCTCCTTGGTCTTGCGGTCGAGCGGGTGGTAGTCGATCTCGCCGTCGGAAACGCCCCGCAGGTTGGAACGGATCCCGCCGAAGAACGCGGCGAGGCCCCGGAAGTCGCCCTGCTTCCAGGGCTGGAAGGGGTGGTCGTGGCACTGGGCGCAGTCGATCCGGACGCCCAAAAAGGCCCGCGTCACCCGCGCGGCGAGGCGTTCGGGGTCGGGACGCTCGGTCTTCTCGTCGCGGGTGACGGAGACGAAGTTCACGGCCGGGCGGTCTGTCCAGATGCCGCGATCGGCGATCAGGTCGCGGACGATGGCCGAATAGGGCCGGTTCGCCATCAGGGCGTCGCTCAGCCAGGTGGTGAACCGCCGCCGCCGGAAGACCACGAACGGCCCGTCCTCCACCCCCACGAAGGCCCGCGCGAACCGCTCGGCCAGGTAGTCCGCCGAGCGGCGGTCGCGGAGCAGCTCCTCCAGCCAGGCGTCGACGCGCGTCGAGGGCTCGGCCGCCTCGAACCGCCGGATCTCCTCCAGCGACGGGACGGTCCCTGTCAGCCCCAAGGTCAGGCGCCGCATCAGGGCCAGGTCGGGCGCCTTCGCGGCCGGCTCGACCTCGCGTTTCCGCCATTCCTCGCGAAACGCCGCGTCCACCCTGGCCGCGACCTCCGGCCTGGCGACGACCGGCGCGGCTTCCACCCCCCGCGTCGGCGAGGCCGACCGGATCACGCCGCGGCCCATCGCCAGCACGCAGGCGATCAGCACGCAAAGGAATCCCGCGTCGCGCAGCCGCATGGGCGATTCTCCCTGGCCTCGTCCCGTCCCGAGCATCCCTCGAAGCGATCCGAGAGTTGTTACCCTGGATCCGGCCCGCGCGTTTCAGGATATGCGAATGGCTGTCGGAACCGCCACGGCCGATCGGGAGATCGCGCCCGCGACCGGGCCGGACGGGGCGGCCTCCTCGTCCGCCCGATCCCGTTGGCGGCGCTGAAACCGACGCCCCCGGGCGCGGGTAATCCCTCTCATGGAAAACACCATCATGCTCGAAGAAGCCCCGGTGGAGGTCGCACGCGAGGAAGCCCCGCCGAGGCGCTCGCGGCCGGTTCGTCGGGTGTTGATGCGGCTGGCGCGAGGGCTGGCGTCGTGGGTGGGGTGGATGTTCGGGCTGGCCTCGCTGGTGGCGGGGCTGGCGGTGCTGTCGTCGACGCCGGTCCTGCAGTTCCTGAGCCTGGGCTACCTGCTCGAATCGTCGGCCCGGGTCGCTCGCAGCGGGCGGTTGCGGGATGGGATGTTCGGGGTGAGGCTGGCGGGGCGGGTGGGGGGGATGGTCGTCGGCACGGTCGTCTCGCTGATCCCGCTCTGGGTGGCCGGCTCGTACGCGAGGTCGGCCGCGGTGATCGACCCGGGAGGCTCGGTAGAGCGCGGTTGGTGGGTCGTCGCGGTCGCCGTCTGGGCCCTGACGTGCCTGCACCTGCTGACGGCGTTCCTCCGGGGCGGCCAACTCCGGCGCTTCCTCTGGCCGTTCGGCGGACCTTTCTGGCTGCGACGGCGACTTCGCGAGGGCGGGCTGTACGCCGCCTCGCGCGACGGGTTCTGGGAATTCGTGGGGCGGTTCCGGCCGTGGCATTACCTCCGGCTGGGGTTCGTGGGATTCGTGGGGACCCTGGCCTGGCTGGTCGTCCCGACCTCGATGATCGCCGCGACGACGCGGTTCCCCATCCTGGGGCCGATCGGCATGCTCGGCCTGGCCTGCGTCGCCCCCGTGCTGCCGTTCCTGCAGACGGGCTATGCGGTCGAGGGGCGGTGGTCGGCCCTCTTCGGGCTGAGATCGGCCCGCGAGCGGTTCCGGCACGCCCCCTGGGCCTTCGCGTTCGCCCTGCTCGTCCTGCTGGCGGCGTCGATCCCGCTCTACCTGCTGAAGATCGAGATGATCCCGCGTGAGGCCGCATGGCTGCCGGGCCTGGTCTTCGTCGTCTTCCTGGCCCCGGCCCGACTACTCGTCGGCTGGGCCTACGCACGATCGCTGCGCCGAGAGCGGCGGAGCCACTGGTTCTTCCGACTGGTGGGCCGGATCGCCATCGTGGCCGTCGCCCTGGTCTACGTCGTGGTGGTCTTCCTCTCGCAGTACATCTCGTGGGGAGGCGTCTGGAGCCTCTACGAGCAGCACGCCTTCCTGGCCCCCGCGCCGTTCCTCTACTTCGAGAGATGACCGTCGCCGGCCTCTCGACGGCCCGTGGAACGGGGCCGACCAAGGCCATCCGCGAGCCCCCGCAGCCTTGAAAGTCGTCCCGCGAGAGAGGCTTCGACGTCGACGCCCCACGGCCGGGATCGCGATTCAGTCCGCCTGCCGATTCGCACTGGATTCGCCCCGAATTGTCAAGGAACCCCTAATAACGGGTACGAATAACAGGTAGAGTGTACATCCATTTCGTAGGGGAGTCCAGTGGCGTCGATCGGCCCCTTCGCGTCCATGCGACGCGGTCAACCGTAGACCCCCGATCCCTCGCAGGGTTTCCCCGGGGGTGGGATGGGGCGGGCTCCACGCGAACTCGAAGAGTAGCAGGGGGTGCAAGGCTAACTCTGCGAGATGGTTCTCCGCTGTGTGGTGGACCTCGTCCAGGGCCTGCCACCTCCCGTGAGGGTCGTCCCCCCTGGAGCAGCGGGCCTGGCGAAGCATCCCTACTGAACGATCGATCTCCTTCCCCGCTGCTCCCCCGCTCTCAGGCGATGACCGCCCAGTCAATTCAAGACTGTAGCAGGGAGTAGGCCGACCGCCCTCATCGCCCGGATGTGGATGCAGCCGAGGGGGTCCAGCCCCTCCCGCTTCCAGATGAAGTCGGGGCAGTCGCAGGTGACCCCGTAGGAGTGTTCGGCGATGTCGTAGATGGGGCCGGAACCACGACGGTTCTTTGCCTTGATCAGACGGAAGGCCCGAATCAGGTCGGGGTCGTCCGTCCGGATGGGCCTGACTACGTAGCCGGTGCCATCGATAGTGAGAATCAGGGTGAGTCGGGCACGATGGTCTGCCATGACTCCAACAAAATAGCCGCCTTGAGCCTTTTGGGTAAGTCAGCTTTCCACTGGTCTTTCGGATCAGCTTTGCGGACAGGCCGGGGCAAGTCTCTAGAGTGTTGGCGTCTTAATCTGGGAGAATGAACCAAATGCTTAACTTGCGATCAAAGCTCAGCTAAACTTGTTTCGATCGACACGCGTAACTCAACCACGCATCCACGCGATTTCCTTCCAAGAAGAGCGTCTCATACGTGTTGAAAAAGCACGGCGAACAGGTTGCTTGTCCCGGAGAGTAATCGGCATGATAGGCGAGGGGCTTCAGTCGCCTCCTGAAGTCATCAGATGGAGTCGCAAGTCCAATGGCTGTGAGACTGATAAGTGCGAAATTTCAAGGTAGAGACATACCACTATCGATTGACGGACCCGGAATCGACCCAAAGTCAAACATCTTCACGGTCTTAATAGGTAGGAATGGCGTCGGCAAAAGTCGATTACTAGCTTCCATCTGCGACGCATTCAACTGGCCGGCACCAAGCCAACGGCTTAATCCAGGTGGTCCGCCGAAGATTAACAAACGAATCACTATTAGATACATAAAAGACGATCGTGTCATTAGCATTGACCATAAACGAGTATTGACTGACGCTTCTGGGGGGGTCCTCCGGAAGGAATCGGTGAAATCGGCAAAACCAATGAAAGTTATTGCTACTACCATCACGCCATTCGACAGATTTCCGATTTTTGAAGTAGATGGTCTTGACCGTGACAATCTTGACCCCAGATTCGATACCAAGGATAACGTATATATTTATCTAGGTGCAAAAGATAGAAATGGTGGGTTTTCGCCTTTCTATCGGTCCAAACAAATCATCAGATCACTTCTAGGGGTAGCTGCCGCCGCCGATGATCGAAGAGGTGGATTGGCACACGTGTTTGATTTGCTGGACTATCATCCAATTGTTCGCCTTAGCTACATGTTTACTGAGATGGAAGAGGAGAGCCGGTCGGCGTATGAGACTCTCGATACATTTATTTCGAACATGAAGGATAAGAGCGGTAAGCCCAGGCTAGTCGGCAGTAATGTTGGTGAACGCATGGATGATTATATGAATAAATTTCCCGACAGGGAGGCGGACGTTCGCCTAGCGTGGCATAGCATGTTTGTCGACTCGGCCGCCGGAACCGGGCCGGTTGAACTTGAATATGATTTCAGTAATTCGAATTTCACGATTGGTTCCGCACTAATGTACGAACAGATTTCTCTATTAGAGGCGGCAGGCATGCGAACGCATTTTGAAGTCGCGTTAAGCAAGCGTCGGCATGAGAATAAATACCTGGGTGTCGATGATGCAAGCTCTGGTGAACAGGCAGTCGTGTTGGTAGTCCTTGGCATCGCAAGCCAGATTTCGGACGACAGTTTGATAATAATTGACGAGCCCGAGATCGGTCTACATCCGGAATGGCAGGCGAGGTATTTGGATTTACTCAACAATACTTTCATGGGTTACAAGGGCTGTCATTTTCTCCTGGCCACCCACTCGCCGCAAATCGTAGCTCAGATAAGGGGAAATGGCTTCGTGGTGAGCATGGACGACGTTCCGTCCATTGAATCCTCAAAGGAGTATTCGAAGAGGTCGGCGGACTTCCAACTCGCCAGGCTGTTCGATGCACCGGGGTTCCGCAATGAATATTTGGCCAGAGAGGCGATGACGGCATTGATGCAAATTAATCGCAATCAGAGTGAAACGACGGACTTCGAGTCAAGATTCGAGATACTGAGTAACGTCAGAGGTCTGCTTTCGGACGACGATCCCGTGGCCGAAATGATAGATGCAGTCACGACCGCTTACGAGCTTCGGAAGGATCGAGGATGACCCCGATAGCTTATCAGGGCGAAGAACGAGCAATCGTCGAGAAGTACAACGCCACCCGGCCTCAAGACCCAAGGTTTTGGGACTGCGACGAGGCCAAGCGGGTCAATCAACGCGTTAAGAAGCACTACGTTCAGGAACAGGGGAGGCTGTGCTGCTACTGCCGAAAGCCGATCGCATCAGGCCATGGAAGGCTATGGGACACAGACCATATTATTCCAAAGTCTAAGCATCCCGAGTTTATGTTTGAACCAGCGAATCTGGCCATTTCATGCATAGATTGCAATTCTGCCAAGTCGGACAAGCTCGTCACAAAGGAGCCATTCGTTCGGCAATTCCCTAAACACGCGAGTTTGTATTCGATAGTCCATCCACACTTCGACGACTACGGTGCCCATATATTAATTTACCTAGGCAAAATTTATGCCTCGATTACACCTAAGGGTTCTTTCACAATTCTGACTTGCAAGCTGGAGAGGTATAACGCCGAGGCTCAGGGTTGGAGGCCCGACTTCATCGATGACGACGCGGGGATTCAGTATCTTAATTCGATTATGAATGGAGATCCAAAGGAGAAAAATTATGTGTACATGGAGATGCTGCTTCGAGCCGGCATCACAGTCACCGACACATTGGCCGCCAAGATGAAAAGCGGTCCAACTCCAGGCCAGGCCTCCGCTTCATCACCGAGCAAATAATAGATAGAGACCGGCCGTGAGTGCCACCGGCACCAGCACGACCAAGGCACCGACGCCGTACAACTGCAAGTCGCTGTACCCGCCGTTCTCCTCGATCTTCCCCTTCCGCCTTTCCGCCTTCGCCAGTCGCACCTCCTCGCGAAAGGCATCCTCGACGACTCTACGTCGGCGAGCCTCCTCCGTTTCCTGGGCCTGCTTTCTGAGCCATTCCTCCCTCGCAGTCCGTTGTCTCGCCTGGCTGTCGGCCACCTCGGACTTCGAGGTCAGGTCGAGCAAGGGTCTGCCTGTCATCAGACTAGCCCCGCATGCCCGGCAGTTCGGGCGGGAAGCCTTCAGGGAGATTTGTCGGCCGCACTGGGGGCAGCAGGGAACCCCGTTCTTCCTGATGAATTGCTTGGAGGGTTGGAACAAGTAGATCAGGAGGACGACCGCGATCCCGAGCAGGGTCAGGACGGCCTCAATGCCCGACGGATCTTGTTTGTGTCTAGCGGCGAACAGGATGAAGTCGACCATCGGTCATGTCCACGAAGACCACAGTCAAGCAACCATGCCCTCTTCTATCACATCCAGTCCTTCTGTAAACGGAAAACCCAGCCTCCCACGAAGGAGAAGTCGGGCGGCCAAGCATGGGTTTTTGGAGAGACTTCCCTGCTACTCCCCCTCTCCCAGGCGACGACCGCCCGGTCCGATCGATTCAATGCGAATACTGTAGCAGGGGGTGGTGAAGGGATTCACCTCAACTCATGTGCGTTGCACCCACGGGTCGACCCGGACGCCCATGAGAAGGTCGCCCGCCGTCGTATTGACGTCGGTCGCCTAGTGGACGCCCAGCAGCGGAGGATTCTCGGGTGCGACCGGCTGCGTCCTGTCCGTCAGGTGTACTCCCAGTTCCGTCTTCATTCCAGCGATGCTAGCCTACAGGCCTTCTACGGGGTATAGAGCTGGACCAACATGTTGTCACGTCCCACGGATTTGGTGAGCGGCTTATTGTCGCCGAATTCAGTGGCCTGGAGGACTACCTCGGCGTCGAATTCTTCGGCCAGCATCTTGAAGAAATCCACCGTTAGCAGCCGGTCGGTCCGTCGATACGAATGAGCAGCAAGGACGTGATGCGTCCAGTGCATGATGTCAAAATTATCGACTTATTGGTCTTTTAAGACCGAAATCTGAGAACCGATTATATGAATTGAACAAAATCGAGCACGATATAATTTATCTATATTCTCTATTTGCCTCGTCTTTACATTTACTCAACGGTTTATAAGCGTCATATTATACGGCCTTAACTAAATTAGTGGCGACGATCTATGGTTCCAATTCTACGCAAGCGAGTCCCTTAATCTCTCACTTAATCTATGTTTCATATTTTCTTAGTTAAACGAGGCGATTTACTTGAGTTAGATCACCTAAAGTACCTAAGTATCGCATTTTGACAAATCTTTTTCCAGCAGGCTCGGTTTTAAATGCATGACCTGCGATAGTAAATCGCACTCGTGCCACCACCTAAGGATCATAAAAACCCCCCGCCTTCAGGCTGGTTCTCCGCGTCGTCAGAAGAACGACGGCTCCAAACTTGATGCAGTCGAGGCCCCCGTACCTCGTTCACCAGGATGCGATGGCTACGAGACCGGAATCGCCCCAATAGTGGAGGTATCCGGTTACCAAGTCCTGACATGTCATTTGATCGTTCTCATGTCTTCGGCAGGATCTCGCGGGTCCGCGAAGGCGAGGTTCGCTCACCGTGGATAATGCTTCATCGATCCTCCTGAAGTCCAACATATCAGCCCTCCTTGGTCGGGGACCTCAAAGGCAACCTGACGCTCACCCGTTCGCCCAACTCGTCCTGTCCTGCTGCACGCCGGGGCGACGCACTCGGTGCGGATTGGTGGCAGGACCACCCAACTCCCAGGTTCACCCGGACCGGCACTCCCATTGGTCATGAAGAGGAGCAGGGGGTAAGGGACGCGGAGGACTTCGCGGGCAAGGGCTCCTACCCCTATCGACCCCTTTGCTCGCCGGTGAAGTAGGCCTCCGCCCAACCGACAACGTCCGGGGAGGGCGTGTCGGCCGATCGTTCGTGGATCGGGTCGTTATATAGTCATTCCACCACCAGGTCACCCGGGGGTATTCAAGGCCGTCGCGATCCTCCACGTCTGGTTGAGACGCAGTCTACCGCCGCCCACACCAACCAAGTCCGACAGATATGGAGCCAGGACATGGCATTCGAGGAGTAGAAGGCCGCCGAAATCGAACGAGGCATGTCAACGACCTCAATGGACCGCCCGACGTAGCCCAAGGCCAAGCGGAAGCCAAAGACTCCCTATAACTTCACGCCCCAAGACTTTTCCGCCTCGAAGTACGGGATCGACTCTGCCCCCTGGAGGGCGGCGTCCGCTGGCTAATCTCCACCTGTTACTTCAATTGAGTCGCCGTGTTGTGGGGATTGGTAGAGAACGGGAACCAGGTCGTCATCGGCCCTGGTCGGTCGTCCCCCGTCTGATCCTCGACCCCCTGCTACAGCCTTTGGAGCGAATGCCCCGGCCCTTCCTCCGAGTCGGGTCGACGACATTCGCAAAAATTCGTTCAACTCGTGATGCGGCCGTTCTACAACAACCTGGCGGTCGGACCTCTCCAACTCATTCGGTTCGCCGGGTACGGCGACCAAGACCGTAGCAGGGGGGTGGGAAGGGAAGAATCCCCGACGGTGTACCCGTAGATGTGCGAACCAATATCTCCCCATCGGAGACGCCGTCATGGGCTGGATCGACATCATCGGATTTCCGTTCTTCGCAGTCGTCCTCTGGATCGACGGCCGCCGCAACCGTTGAATCACACAGGAGATATCATGCTCAAGCTTTATCGAGGGACCGGCCAGATAATCAACCTGTACCTCCCGGACGGCCGGATGGTCGTCCTTGAGGTCGGCGAGCTTCGTCGGAACACCGTTGAATTATGGATGGCCGCTCCCCCTGACGTCCGCTTCGAAAAGGGCGAGACAGACCCCGCCCGCAATTGAGTTGAAAACAACCACAGGAGCCTATGCCATGATCGCGAAGAAGAAGAGACTTCCTTACATCTACGAGCCCGTCGGCTACGACGACTTCGAGATTCCTCCGGAGAACAAGGATGGGGTCCGGTGGCTGATCTCCACCTGCTACTTCTATGAGGTCGCCGTGTGGCGGGGGGACGACGAGGATCGCTGGGCCTACCTGTCGGCCGGCTTGCTGGGCAAGGTGGTCGGGCGGAACATCAAGCCCATACGCGACGCCGCCGTCCGGGCGGGGCTTATCGAATGCGACAACCACTACATCGTGGGGTCGAAGCCCATGGGATATCGCCTCGGAGCTTCCCTCGACGGGGCCCAGTGGCGGAGATGGTCCGGCGACGGGCAGATGTTCCTCAACCGCTACAAGAAGTTCAAGGCCCATTGGAACACCACGAAAGATCTCGACGACCTCGGACTCTACATGCGGAGGTGGATCATGAAGGCCAAGTTCGGGGCGGGGCTGAAAGCGGTCCTGGCGGGGATGCCGGACGGCAAGAAGCGTGACCTCGCCCTGAGGCAGGTCGAATTGATCAAGGCCGGGATCATCAAGACGAAGTATTGCGACTTCGGCCGTTTCCATTCGAACATGACCCGCATGTGCTCGGAAATCCGGGCGTTGCTGGAAATCGACGGCGAACCTCTCGTAGAGATCGACATCGTATCCAGCCAGGTCTTGTTCTTGGCGGACCTCCTGAAATCCAACGGCCTGGAATATTCTCCTTCTTCTCACTCATTTCCATCCTCTTCTTCTCTCTCCTATCCCTCTCTCCCTTATGATCGCAGTATTCATGACGAGTTCTTCGTAGACCTAGAAGGGGGAAGGACTTACGAACGATTTATGCGTCATTTCGACTACCCCTCCCGATCGGAGACGAAAGATGAGTTCTTCGGCGTGATCTATGGGGGGATGAGACGGACCAAGCTCCTCGCCCAGGTCTGGCCGAAAGCCGCCGCCGTCCTCCAGCGGATCAAGCGAGCCAATCCCTTCGGCTGGATTCCCCAGGAGATGCAGAGGCGTGAATCCCATCGCATCCTTCGGGGAGCCGTGGATCATTTGAGACTCAACCACCCCGAGATCCCGATCATCACCGTCCACGACTCGATCATGACCACGCAGCGTCACGTCGAGACCGTCAAGGCCGCCCTGCTCGACGCCTTCTCGGATTTCCCGTTCACCCCTCGTTTACGAATCAAGGAGGCCGCATGAACAACAAGAAGAAGATCGCCGCCGTGTACGCCATCTACGCTGAAATCCGCCGCAGGCACCCTGGAGAGCCCGTGGGTGAGCATTGGGAGGGGAGAGGTGCATACCTGGGGGAGGGAGTTTACGCCGATCCTGAGTGGTGTGGGGTGCCCGGCGAGCTTGAGTTCGCATGAGGGGGGGCTGGGAGGCCCCAGGACGCACGCACAGCGTCGGCGGTGGGGATTTCCTGCTCGGGCCGTTGGCGTGCCGAGGGCGATGCCAGGGCCGTCAGGCGGGCGATGGCGAATAAATACTGTAGCAGGGAGGTGGGGATGAGGTCGGCCGACGCACAACTTTGACAACCGACGGCCGACACGCCATAGAATGCCATCTCATGTATTTCGCCCCCTCCCTGCTTAAGTACCCGCCGTACGGTGTCGCCGTACTCCGACGCGGTGGGGCCTTGTCCAGCCTGCGTGGCTTGCCTAATGTGAAGCCCCATGCAAGACGTCTCACTTCCTATGCATGATGACTCAACTTCCTATGCGTGACGCCCACTTTCCTATGCTTGATGACTCAAGTCGCCCCTATGTCTGGTGACGCATCCCCTATGCTTGATGACACAGATCCCTATGCGAAACATCACGCCGGTGCTTTCTTAGAGTAGGCACGAGACATCCCGAGTACGGGAGGCTGGGCTCCACTTTGAAGCAACCTCCTACCCCTGTTTCCATCCGTTGAACGTCGTAGAATGGGTCGAGTCACGCACGCAACCACGCCGCTGGAGTCCTTCGATGCTCCCTGCCCTACTAGCCGTCTCAATGCTCGCCCAATCGGGAGATCCGGTGCCCGGGAACTCGATGTATATCCCGAGACTCGGCGAGAAGGCGATCATGTACCGCTATGATCCTCTGGGCGAAGAGTCCGGAAACCCATATATAGCTTTCGTCGACTTGAATGCATTGATCGAATTCGAGGACAAGCGGAAGGCGTACGCCGACGAGCACATGCACCTGATGTTCGACAAGAAGTCGGACGTCGAGTTGCGGAAGCTCCTCAAGCCGTACGAAGCCACGAAACAAGTCGTTTACCTCAAGCCCAAGACAGGAGTGGAGATTCTTGGGTACGGTAATTTCGACAAGACGGGGGAGGGATTGAGACCCAAGGTGAACTTCGTCTATTTCCCGAACCCCAGCGACTACTTAGTCAAGGTCTTGGACGGCCAGTACAAGGACAGGATCGTATGGGTGCACGCCTCCTCGGTTAGGGTACCCGATTCCAAGCCGTTCGTCCCATTCCCGGCGATCGAGGCCGCCAAGGCCGATGGCGAGGAGTTATTCGGCAGCAAGCTGAAGAAGCCCGCCGATGACGAAGCCGCCCAGGACAAGATCACGCTGATCGACACCGACTGGGAACTGGACGACGGCTACACGAAGGTCCACGCACGGGTGAAGAACACCACGGATCGCAAGATCACCTTCCTCAGGGCCACCGCGACCTTCGAGGATGCGAAGAATCGGTTGGTGAGGACCGAGTTCACATATGGGAACCCGAGCACCCTGGAACCGGGCGACGTCGCCACCTTCGAGATCTCGACCAAGGCCGACGAACGGATCGACCATTACGGATTGAAGTTCGAGTCCAAGGACAAGAACATCCCGTTCAACCGCCCGAGGAAGTGAGGGAGGTCGACGCTCGGGGTAGTTTCCGCCGCCGAAGACCGCGATCGCGGGCCATTGCTTCGTCGAGCAGTGGGCCCTGGTCGTCGACATGCTGGGAGGGTGGGGGCATCCGGCCGTGAGGTTGGTGTCCGAGGACGACGAGGTCGTTCTCAGCCCCGTGAACGAGGGCGTTGTTCAATGGTGGAGGGTGTCGACGAACAGCGAAGCGGCCGAAGTCTCGAGGCCCGACCTTCGCTCGGCGTTGGAAGTCGCTGAGACTCTGAGGGCATCTGGAGCCCCCTTTTAACCTCCGCCTTGAACTCCACACTCCATGGAGGTGACGTCGTGACAGAACAACTCTCACCCCTGGACATCTCCCATGATGAGATGCGAAGCATCGTGTTGGAGACGCTCGATCATAGGAAGAACACACCTGCTGCGGACATGCAGGTTGGCCCGCTGTCTGAGTGGATCGCCACCATCGCGGCGAAGCGTCATTTCAAGATCGATCCGGTGAAAGAACCGGACAGATGGAACGAGTTCTGGAGGACGACGTATGTGCTCGACCCCCATGACATCGTGCGGGTGCAAGACGTCCTGTGGGACTTGATAGTGGAAGGGATCATCAGGCCGGGATACGCCCTGCTACCCGCCTCAACCTGGCCGCACATCCACCTGACCGACAAGGGGAGGGAGCGAGTCCAGGTGAGGGACTTCTCGCCCTACGATCCCGACGGCTATTTCGGGAGGCTCAGTAAGGCCATGCCCGACCTGGACGAGGTCGTCGTGACATACCTTCGAGAGTGCCTGGTCACCTTCCGGGCCGGCTGCTTCCTGTCATCCACCGTCACCCTGGGATGTGCCTCCGAGCGTGCGTTTCTCCTGCTCGTCGACGCCTACGCTGACTCGCTCGACGAGGAGAAGAAGATCCAGTTCAAGCGGGATACCGATGGTCGTCCGATCAAGCGGGTGCGTGACGAGTTCATGAGGGGGTTCGACGGACGAGTCCGGCCGAGGCTCTCCGGCGACCTAAAGGACCACCTCGACGTCACGTTGGACGGCGTCTTCACGCTGCTCCGCACGATGAGGAATGAAGCCGGCCACCCGACGGGGAGATCCTGCCCGGAGGAGGAGATACACGCCTCTATTATCCTCTTCCCCACATACTTGAAGAAGATATACGCCCTCATCGCACACTTGAAGTCTCCTTGATCCGAGGGGGTAGGGCTTGTACACTATCGAGGTGCGTGCACCCACCCTACGAGAGATTCAGCCATGCTTTCGCTCGTATTCTCCGTCGCACTGATGGGCCAGGTCGGCGATTACGCCGTGCGATACGACGAGGTCCGCGACGCCACGGCGGAGTCGCTCGACGTGAGGGGCGTACACTATGGAAACGAGAACGACTTGCAGATCGGGCTGTCGTTCCACCGCTACTACCGGGGACGCTCGCGGCCGCCCCTCCGGGACGAGGACGACGTCGACTTCATGGTGTTCTCGCGGTCGACGACGTGGCAATTCCTCAAGTTCAACGACGCCGCCCTCCTGTACGACGACGTCCGGATGCCCCTCAGGGCGACCGACAAGGACCAGGAGGTCGTGAACGGGGGCGTCAGCGAGATCTTCGTGTACCGGATGACGCTCGGGCGGCTCAAGGAGATAGCCGCCTCCAGGACCGTCAAGCTCGCGATCGGGACGACGTCGTTCACGATCCCGGAGGCTTCCAAGGCCCTGCTCCGCGAATACCTCGACCATCTCGGGGTGTCGTCGGAGGCCGCGAGGGCGTTGGAGGAGCGGAAGGCCAGGGCGAAGGCGGAGATGCGGGCCGAGGAGGAGCGGCGGCGTGACGAGCAGGTCCGGGCCCAACGCGAGGCGGCCCGCCGGCTGGCGGAGGCCGACAGGGAGGAGGCCCGACGGCAGGTCGAGGCCGAAGAGGCGGAGGTCCGACGGCGGGCCGAGGCCGAGAAGGCGAAGCACGACGACGACGCCGCCCGCAAGGACATCGCGATGGCCGAGCGATTCATCAAGATCAAGAAGCCGAAGGCGGCTGAGGAATACCTCAAGAAGGCCCTCGATCGGAAGCCCTCGGACGAAGTCCGAAAGAAGGCCGAGGAGCTATCCAAGAAGATCAGCCAACAGAAATAACACCATGCGATGAGGCGGCTCGTGGACGACAACAGTCTTGTCAGGATCGCGAAGAAGCGAACCGTCGTAACCTACGTGGAGTTCTGGGGGGTTTCCCGCTTCCTACTCCAAGAGGGGGTCGAGCGCGAGGAAGGCAGCCTCCTCAACTTCATGGCGAGCCTCACGTACACCGCGTTCAGCTTCGAAGCGTGCTTGAACCACGTCGGCCAGGAGATCTTCCCCGATCTAGCATGGAAGGCGATCGAGCGACTGAGCCCCAGATCCAAGCTTGAAGTGATCGCCGAGAAGCTGGAACTCAAGCTGGATTTCGGTCGCAAGCCGTGGAGCGTGATGATCGACCTTTTCAGGTTCAGGGACCAGATCGCCCACGGCAAGTCGGAGATCCTGGAGGATACGAGCGAGGTGCCCCTCGTCGACCACCAGGAGCATGCTTGGACGTTCACGCCTGCGAAATGGGAGAAGTACCGCACGCGAGAGCACGCCGAGGATGCGAGGGCCCAGGTCGAGGAGATGGTGAAGCTGATCCATGAGAAGTGGGGCCACCCCCACCACTTCCCGTTCGTCGGTGGATTTCAGATAGCGAGCGTGACGCAGGTTCCAACTACTTGAGAGATGAGAGTTGACCTGCACCACGACAGGAACCAGGAGGGGAGTAGCAGGGAAGGTAGAGGGGCCACCTCTCCATATCGTCTGAGGACATATTCGGGTGTTACTAACCTCGAGATGGGTGCGTCGGGTCGGGGTCTGGTCGATCTCCATCCTGGTGGGGACGACCTCCATCCTTCATCCCGCAGAGACCTGGATCTTCGCCAGCACCGCACTCGGCGAGGCCGCCCGCTTCGTAACCGCGAACGCATGGCCCTTGATCGCCGTGTGGTTGATCTGGACCTTCAAGGATGAGTTGCAGTCCATCCTGAAGCGTGTCGAGTCGGGAGATCTGGGAGGGGTGAAGTTCAAGGTGAGGGAGGTCGTCGAGGAAGCCGAGAAGGCGACCCAGGAAGCCCGAGATGCGACGGACGAACTCAGGAAGTTGGCCGTAACCATCTCGATCCCGCTCGCCACGGTCATCTCGAAGCAAGGGAATCCACGCGATCACATGAATCTGATCCTGAAGATGGAGTTCATCCACAGGCTCCAGCACTTCCTACGAAGCCTCAACGCCACGGAGGAGCAGATCGCGGCGGCCGGCGGCAGCGTGCTGGCGGAAGCCATCTACAGGCACGCCAACGCCGTGTTCAACGTGTTGGCCGCAGTGAACGCCGCGAAGTCCGAGATGATCTTGAAGTCCAGGGATGATCGGGGCGGGGTCTGGGATCGGGCGAGGTTCGAGCGGTTCATCACCGAGAACACCCTGGAGACTGGCGACGAGGTCGACGCCGCCCTGCTGGATCTGGAGCATGTCATGGCCAACGGCACGCTTCGACGACCGGAGAAGTGGCAATTCTGAGGCTGTAGCAGGGAGTGGGATGTCTCCTCACCTTCCCTGCTACTCCCCCTCGGCGAACTGGGTGATTCGGATCGGCTCCCCTCGCCCGCACGTGCTTGCGGAGGGAGTTATTCCGAGAAGCGGGTGAACGATCCTCCAGCATAGCGATATAAGCCCGTGTTCCGGGTCCCCACCCAGATGTCGCCGTCACGGTCTTCGAACATGCACCAGACCCCATACTTCCCCGGACCCTCCTTCGCGGAGAAGTTCCGGAACGACTTCCCGTCGTATCGCCATATGCCCGTGCTGTTTCCCAGGCCATCCTCGCCTTCCACGCCGCTGAACCAGACGTTCCCCGATCGGTCCACCAGCAGGGGCATGCCGAGCCCCTCCTGTTCCAAGCAGCGGGAGAACGTCTTTCCATCGTATCGCCATACCCCCTTGTGCCGGGTGCCCAACCAGAGGTCCCCCTTGGGATCTTCGACCACGGTTCGAATCCACTCCTCTCCCCCGGGGTTGAAGCGGGTGAGCGAGGTTCCATCGAAACGGCACAGGCCCTCCCGCCCGGGAGGCATCCCGGAGGCGAGCCAGAGAATCCCTCGCCGGTCTTCCAGGATGTCGTCCACCATCTTCAGATGCAGCCCGCTCGGGTTCCGGACCTGGCCCTTCTCCAGGAAGGGGACGATCACTTCCCCCTCGCAGCGGAACACGCCCTCGCTCGTGCCGAACCAGATGGTCCCTTTCCGGTCCTCCAGCATGCTCCACACGGTCTGTGCGGCGAGGGCCTGCTTTGGGGAGGCCGTTGCGGAACCGGACGATTCCGAGGCGGGGGGGATGGGGACGCTGCGGATGCCCTTGCCGTCCCACCGAGAAAGGCCGGAGTCCGTCCCGAACCAGATCCTACCTTTCTTGTCCTCCAGGATGGACCATACGATGTTGCTGTTCAGCCCATCCTCGACGGTGTACTGAGTAAAGCCTTTTCCATCGTAGCGATACACGCCTTCGCCGGTCGTGCCGAACCAGTGGTTCCCGACCCCATCCTGGAGCCCGCATCGGACTTGCATGTATTCCGTGCCGCCTTGCGTCCTGGTCAGCTTCGGCTTGCTGGCACGCGGGGTGACGCCGAGATCCTGCACCGTCGCCCTCACGCCCCCGCTGGAGTTGGTGAGCAGCAACGCAGTGAACGCCAGGCAGAGCGTCGGAACATTCTTCATGGAGGATTCCGTCGAGGATTCGGGGGCACGGGGCTCTGTAAACGTGATGTGGAGAGGGTGGGGGCGACGGTTTGCGGATTCGTCCTGAGCACTCCGCCTGGCACGATCCTGACTTGAAAGGGGCTGCGGCCTGACGCCCCGAGCGGAGCTGGCCTACGATGACATCCTGGCATCCGAGGCCCGCCCCGTGCCAGTGACTCGCCTTCCCGGTCTTGAAATCGCCCGGCATGGTCCGGCTCCTCCATCGGACGTCCGGCCCGGAATAAGAGGAGCAGGGAGGGGTCTTCAAATAGTCGGCCTCGGGTCTCCGCGATTCGTTCGAATTCGTCCAATAATGATCTGACATCACCCTTCCGGAAGACCTCTTCAAATCTTAACTTGCCACCGACTTCCCGAATCGATACAAGTGAAGTACCGCCCCTCCGGTCTCGTCCGGCCGCTCCCTCTCCAGGAGCACGACGTCCCCCCGTCGAGGGAGTCCACAATGATCATCTTCGCGATCACCGTTCTCCGCTATCGGCTCAGAAGAAGACGAGACCGCAAGTCCTGAGCAGGACGAATCAAGAGCGGCGGGAAGGCTGACAGTGGAGCCCTCACCACCCTCTGGTGCTGATCACGCCGACGAAATCGAGTCCTCGCTCCTCGCACATCGCAAAAATTTTGAGGGCGTCGTCGGACTCGCAGTACGCCCAGAAGACGCCGCCGTTTCGATGGGTCTGAACCCGGCATAAAACCGGAGATCGTTGGTCGGCGGGTGGAAGAAATCCTTGGCTCGCGATCTCGTCCAGGTCGATGAGGCCGATGTCCTTGATCTTGAGCAAGGCCCCGAGCGACTTGAGTTGAGTCATAATAAACCTCTCGCGTGAACACTAGAACGCAAAAGGCGAAGAAGAAGCTGGGATAATGAACATGAATTCACACCCCCCTCACAGGACCCCGTCCAGGGCCCCGACAGGATAGGGGATGAGATTCGTGAATTCAACATTATTTATGCTTTATTCGTGTTCCACGAACTCTCCATTCCCGTAGACGTTCCAAGGCGGATTCCCTGCTACTCCTTCGCCCTCTGGGGCGAATCCTCTCCGCGTCGCAGGGCCCTCATCGCATCGACTCGCGACATCGCATCGCGGAAGGCGTCCGTCCGCCAGTGTGCGTAGACCTTCATGATGACGTCCGGGGACGTGCCCAGCATCTTTCCCACCAAGGCCGAGTCGAGCCCCGCCTGGAGGCAGTCGGTGACGAAGAGGTGACGAAAGGAGTACGGCGTGATGTGGTCGCGGACGCCCGCCCTGCGTCGGAGGTTCTGGAAGCGGTTGGCGATCACCTGGGGGCGATAGGGACGCTTCCATCCGCTGAGGATGACGGGCTCGTGGGGGCCACGCCCCGCCGTCAGGCGTCGCAGCACGGCGTCCGCCTCCTCGTTCAACGTGATGATGCGGGGCACCGGGTCCTTCATCGTCATGGACCGCTTGTGCCTCCCCAGCACGACCGTCCGCGTGGCCGGCTGATAGTCGCCCACAGTCATCTCGGCGACCTCGATCGTGCGGGCCCCCGTGTGCAGGAACAGCGTGAGCATGTCGCGGAGCGAGCCGTCGGCGTGCTCGAACAGCCGGCGGACCTCGTCGGCCGTGGGCAGGTCGGCCTCGCGGAGCACCCGGGCGGGGAGTCGGATCGCCTCCACCCTGACGAAGGGATCGACCGACGCGTCCAGCCAGCCCATCTTGACGCCCTTCCTGAACATCGCCCGGACGCTCGTGAAGAACTTCTCGATGTAGACGACGTGGTAGCCCTGCGAGCGGAGCCCGGCGATGAATTGCTCGACGTCCTCGCCCCGGATGCTCTCGGCGTGTCGGCCCGGGAACCTCGCCGCGAACCTCTGGAGATGGAGCCGACGGCCCTTCACCGTCTTGGGGGAGCGGTGCTCGGTCAGCCAGGCCAGGAAAAGGTCCCTCAACGCTTCCACCGTGATCCCGGAGGCGTGACGGCGGACGGGCCCACGATCCTCGGAGAGCCCGGCCAGGGCCGTCCACAGCCTCGCGGTGGCCTCCTGCTCGGGCACCTCGTCGCACCGCCCCAGGTAGCGGGCCTTCCCGCCCGCCTGCGAATACCAATACCCCGCCTTCCTCGTGACCTTCGGCTTGCGGCCCATGGCGACCCCCTAGAGAGGGGGCGAATCAGGTACGATATCGGGTATAAGTGGTGGTTGATGTGGGGAAAACCGCCGGAAAACCGCGTCGCAGTACATCTCGTGGGGAGGCGTCTGGAGCCTCTACGAGCAGCACGCCTTCCTGGCCCCCGCGCCGTTCCTCTACTTCGAGAGATGAGGACGGTCGGATCCGGGGCCGGGCGTATGAACGCCGGGGGCGAGGCCGCGGTCCGCGCCCTCGCCCCCGAGAGTTACGTCCCTCACGTCGCGGTCGATCAGGAAATGTAGACGACGCCGCTCGACCCGGTCAGGTCGACGGAGCCCAGGGCGTTGTCGGCGATCGAGACGTCATGGATGACGGTGCCGGTGGAGACGCCCCGGGCCTGGACGCCGTACCCCTGGTTGGCATCGATCCGGTCGCCCACGATCCGGTTGTTCTTGGAACACTGCACGGTCACGCCGTTGCCCCGGTTATTGGCGATCCGGACCCCCAGGGCCACCGACGTCCCGCCGATGGTGGTGGACGAGGTGCCCGCGCCCAGGTAGACGCCCCCGAGGCCGTTGCCCAGGTTCCCGGCCCCGGCGCCGCCCTCGGCGTTCGTGCCGATGGCCGTGTGATACACGGCGTTGTCGCGGGCCGACCCGACGACCTCGACGCCGTACCGGCCGTTGGCCGATAGGGTCACCTGGGGCACCACCGAGGGCTGGAAGCCGCCGATGACGTTGCCGTGGGCCCGCCCCGAGATCTTGATTCCGCTCCCCCCGTTCGGGATGGCCGCCTGGATCGACGTGTCCATGCCGGCCGCGACCTCGGTGATCTGCACGCCGGTGGCCGCGCCCCCCAGCTCGATCCCGTTCCCCAGGTTGCCCGAGATGATGCTGGTCCGGACCACGTTGTCGCCGCCGCTCGACGTGATGAGGATGCCGTTCTGCCGGTTCGGGGCCGCCCCGCCGAACGCGTAGACCCCGCCGAACGTGTTGAACGAGATGAAGCCGCTGGCCTTGTCCTTCACCTCGATGCCGTTGCGGTTGTTGCCCGAGATCACGTTGCCCAGCGGGATCACGCCGCCCACCTGGGTGTTTCGCGACGTGCCCGAGATTAGCAGGCCGTCGCCGCCGTTGGCGACGATCGTCGCGTTGTTCGCGCCGACGCCCATGAAGTTGGCCTGGACCGTGGTATTGTTCGAGTTCGTGATCCGCAGGCCGTTGCCGCCGTTGCCGCTGAGCACGTTGTAGAAGACGAACGGGCTCTGCTGGAAGGTGCAGCCGAGCAGCGAGTTGCCGTCGGCGCGGTCGATGGCGACGCCGTCGAGCCGGTTCCCCAGGGCCGAGTTGCCCGAGGCCGACGTGCCGACGAAGTTGCCGCTCAGGACGTTCCTCGTCGCCCTGCCGGTGATCAGCACGCCGTTGCCCCGGTTGCCCGAGATCAGGTTCCCCTGGGGCGGGCGGACGAACGTGCCGGCCGTCGGGTCGTTGCCGTTGGTCGCCTGGCCGCCGACGAGGTTCCCCGCCGCGCCGTTGGTGATGAGCACGCCGTTGCCGCGGTTGCCCCGGTTGAGAGTCCCCGAGGCGTCGGTGCCGATGAAGTTCATGCCGATCCGGTTGTCGTTGGAACCGTAGATCCCGACGCCGTTGCCGCCGTTGCCGGCGATCACGTTGGAGAGCTGGAAGGCGGAGTTCACCGTCGCCTGGTACGAGACGACGCCCGCGTCGGTGAACGCGATGCCGACGACCTGGTTGCCGATCACGGAGTCGGACGTCGTCAGGCCCGAGGCGCCGGGGACGGCGAGGTCGACCCAGGCCGCGTCGCCGAAGCTGCCGTCGGTGTTGCGCCGGACGGTCGCGAACGAGCCCTGCTCGAAGGTCGCGGTGTTGGTCTGGGCCGAGCCCGCGCTCAGCGTGTAGACGCCCTTCTCGACGCTGCTGATCCCCTCGAAGTGGGTGTCGAACTCGACCCCCTTGGCGCCGTTGGCGTAGTCGAACGCCTTCCAGTTCGTGAAGGCTCCGGTGGCCGAGTCGTAGTCGACGAGGTAGCCCTGGCCGATCGGCTGGCCGCCCGCGAGCCGGACGAACCCGCCGCAGATCGTGTAGCTCGCGCCGCCGTTGGCCCAGATGCCGTACGCCGTGTTGCTGATCGAGCCCGGGAAGGCGATGTCGGCGACGAACGAGGCCGACGCGATGTTGTAGAGGAAGGCGTGGCCCGTGCCGACGGGCGGGCCGCTGGAGGTCGTGCTGTCGTAGTTGCCCACCGCGAAGCCGCCCATCGTGCTGTGGACGTAGGTGAACGTCGCCCCGGAGTGGGCGATCGTCCGGTAGTTCGCGGCGTTCGTCAGGTCGGCGGTCGTGCCTTCGAAGAGGAAGCCGTTCACGGTGTCGGAGCCGGTCCGGTAGCTGCCGACCAGGCGCACGCGGTCGCCGTCGAGGTTGTCGGGGCCGTAGACGCTCGTGGTCGCGGCGCCCGGGTAGTTCACCGCGTAGCTCGTGCCGCCCACGCCCGTGATCGGCCCGACGTAGAGGAGCCCGGCGCTGTTGGACGTGCCGCTGATGAGGTACTGGCCGGCCGCGTCGGCGGCGCGGATGCCCTGCCAGCCCGAGACCGGCTGGGTGCTCACGGAGTCGGTGTTGTAATAGCTGACGCTCGTCACCGGATCCTCGTGGCCGATCAGGTTGCCGCGCGACGAGGCCTCGACCCGCACGCCGTCGCCGCGGTTGCCGGCGATCGTCGAACCGTCGGCGAGCAGGCCGATCAGGTTGCCCGCGACCATGACGTGCGAGGCGACGAGGGTGACGCCGGCGTTGCCCGCCCGCACGACCGAGAGCCCCACCAGGCTCGACCCGTCGCTCCCCCGATCGAACCGGAACCCCTTCGAGTTCTGGAAGTCGACCGTGACGACGGGCGCGCCCGCGTACGAGGGGGCCGACGAGCCGTCGATCGCCACCGCGTCGGTGATCGCAGGCAGCGAGTTCCGGCCCACGTTGATCGTGCCGGCGACGCCGAAGTCGATGGCGTCGGCCCCCGGGGTCGTGTTGGACTGGACGATCGCCCACCGCAGCGAGCCGGTCCCGGTCGGCTGGAGGTTCGTCACCGTGAAGGTCGAGAGGAGCTGGCGGTCCTCCAGCGCCTCGATCCCGCGCACGTCCGCACGGCGGGACGATCGGCGGTCGGGGCTGGCAGGCCTGTGAGACGACGCCGACGCGGGGCGGAGCACGGGACGGAACGCCATGGCGGATCTTCCTTCTGGTTGAACACGGCGCGCGCCGGGGCTGCCCGGCTGGACGCGGTGGATTTCGCCGAGCGGCTTCGCCCGGGGGTGCGGTCGACGCGCGCCTCTCGCCGAGGGCGCGGCCGCGCGCGGTCGGGCGGCGACTCGACCGAGACGTTTTGCGACACGCCCCTCAAATGACCATAGGACGTGGGTGTGGGGACGTCGCGGGATTTGAGGAAATTACGATCGTGGATCGACGTAAGGCCGCGCCTCATGGGCGCGCACCGGACCCGGCCTCCTCGCCCGGAGGCGTCGAGAGCGGGGGCCGACGAGGACGGCGATTCGGACGAAGGGTCAGCCCAGCTCGGCGGCCGCCGGCTCGTCGACGAGCCAGACGACCTTGTCGGCGACCGTCCGCAGCAGCGAGGCGGGGACGTTCGCGGTGAGAGGGCCCTTCAGGGCCCGGGCCACGATCGGGGCCTTGTGGGGGCCGGTGGCGAGCATGAGGATCGTGCGGGCGGCCAGGATCTGGCGGACGCCCATCGTCAGGGCGCGGGGGATGACGGCTTCGAGGCTGCCGAACTCGCGGATGGCGTCGGTCTTGGTGATGGGGTGCAGGCCCACGACGCGGGTCGGCTGCGAGGCGAACGCCTCGACGGCCAGCTCGGACGGCTCGTTGAAGCCGATATGGCCGTTGCGGCCGATGCCCAAAAGCTGCAGGTCCAGGCCGCCGTCGGCGTCGATCCAGCGGTCGAACTCCGCGGCGTGCGCGGCCGTGGCGGCCTCGGGGACGGTGCCGTCGAGGACGTGGGCGCGGTTCGGGGCCAGGTCGACGCGGTCGAAGAGGAATCGCTGCATGTACGACCGGTAGCTCCGCGGGTCGACGGGCTGGATCGGGTAGTACTCGTCGAGGTTGTAGGTGGTGACGTCGCGGAAGGAGAGCGTCCCGGCCCGGACGCGGGCGGCGAGGTCGTCGTAGACCTTCTCGGGCGTCGCGCCGGTGGCCAGGCCGAGGACCGCCTTGCCGCGGGCGGCGACGGACTCGGCGACGATCCGGGCGATCCGCTCGGCGGCCGACCGGACGGCGGCTGCGGCGTCCGGGAAGACGATGACGTCCACGTTCGACTCGGACACGTGCAAGGTGCGTTCGGCGGGCATCGGCGGCGGGCTCGCTACGGGGAAAGGCGGTGGTGATTCCAGGCGATGAAAACGCGTCGTCCCTTCTCCCCCCGGGAGAAGGCGGCCCGAAGGGCCGGATGAGGGGCCAGGCGCTTCGAGCCGGCCCACGCCTCTCGAACCGCAGACTCCCTCTTCACTCCGGCGACCCTCATCCGCCGCTGCGCGGCATTTTCTCCCGGAGGGAGAAGGGAAGGCCGGGTCAGGCCGAGGCGGTCCCGGACGACGCGGTCCCGGACGACGCCTTGACGTTGTTGCTCCCGGAGGCGGGGCTGCGGGGCGGCTCGGCGGGCGCGGGGCCGGCCTGGTCGCGGAGCAGCCCGAGGGCCTTGTGGATCGGGTCGCCCGGGTCGTTGCTCGCGCGGCAGGGGTTGTAGGTCTCCAGCTCGAACAGCTCGACGCCCACGAACCGCTCGTCGGTGCGGTGGGCCCGGCCGGCCAGGCTGTGGCCCTCGGCCCATTCGCGGGTCAGGGCGGCGTAGGCCCGGCCCAGGTGGGAGCAGTACTGGGTGTAGTCGGTCAGCAGGATCTGCGAGGCGTGGCAGTGGATGGCCCACTCCTTGGTGCGCTCGGCCTCGCCGTCGTAGCTGAAGTAGGCGTTGGGCTGGGGCAGGGGGCCCCAGGGGGTCCAGCCGGTCATGACCAGCGTGTCGTGGAGGCCGGCCCCGAGGAGGCCGATGGCCGCCAGGGCGCGGGTGACGCGGTGGGCGGCGTGGGCGTCGTTGGCCGGGGGGACGATGATCGCGCCGGGGCGGCGCTTGGCGAACCACTCGACGACCTTCTGGACGTCGCCGTCGGTCGGCTGGTAGCCGGGCTGGCGGTAGCCTTCGAGGTTCCAGCAGACGGCCTCGGCGCCCAGGACGTTGCACTCGAGGCGGAACTCGGCCTCGCGCATCGTGATCTTCTTCTGGTCGTTGAGCCAGGGCGCGGCGACGTTGCGCTCGCCGGCGAAGACCAGGACCTCGATCACCGGCAGGCCGCGGCGGACGGCGTACTCGTGCAGCAGGCAGGCCGCCGTGATGGCCCCGTCGTCGGCGTGGGGGCAGAGCATGACCAGCGGGCGGTTCGGGCCCAGCACGGCGCGGAGCGTCTCGCGGACGTCGACCAGGTGCCCGTGCGCCCCGGCCCCGGAGGCCGACCGCAGCAGGCCCTCGAACTCCGGATGCCGCGTCGGCGGGGGTGAATCATTCATGAGTGCGTCTTGAAAGGATTCCGTCAGGATTCTCTTGCGTGGAAAGCGGCGGCCGACGGCGGAGGGGCTGGTCGTCGATCGGGCCGGGGGGGCTCGGGCGACGGGCGGGGATGCGTCGCGGGGGGGCGACCGGGCGTATCGCGAGGCGGTCGTCGGGGACGGGGCGTCGCGCCGGCCCGCGCCCGTCGAGGGGGGCGGATCCCGGCCTTGAGGCGCGTCGCGATCCGCTCCTCCCCTCCCATTGTGCAATCCACTTCGGGCGGCGTCAACCGGCGTCTCGCGAGGGCGGCGTCGCCCGGCGGGTCGGCTCAGATCGCGTGCTCTTCGAACAGCCGGGCGCGGAAGCGCGACCATTCGGAGATGGCGTCGGAGGGGGCGTGGGGGTGCTTCTGGATGTAGTCGGCGAAGAGCTTGTCGATCAGGTCGAACCGCTCGGAGACGGCCCGCAGCACGGCGACTGCCAGCGCCTCGGCGGCGCGGGGGTGGTCGCGGCGGAGGGTCTCATAGGCCGGGTGATGGAGGGTCAGGAGCCAGACGTCCGAGGTCGCCCGCACCGTGGCCTGGGGCGGGTTGGGCCGGAAGAACGAGGTGGTGCCGAAGACCGCCGGGGCCTTGAGGGTCGTGATCAGGTCGTTGCGGCCGCCGTCGGACCGCCTCTCGATTTCGGCGGCGCCCTCGATCAGGAACGCAAGGTGGTCGTTGGGCTGGCCTTGCGCCAGCAGGATCGTCCCCTTGGCGGCGCGCTCCTCGGCGAGCGAGCCCAGGAGCTGCTGCTTGGCCTCGCGGTCCGTCGATTCGAGCCAGGGGGCGGCCATGAACCGGTCTGCGGCTTCGGCGTTGATCATCGTCCACCCTTGGGAATACCGGCGAAGGCCCGCGGGATCGACCCGCGTGCGACCCTCCATCGGATTGCGGATGCCTCGCGTTCGGGGAGGTCCAGAGTAGCGTCTCGGGCCGGTTTGTTCAAACCGTCGGCGTCCCGGCGAGTTTGCCGGTCGCGGCGACTTTCCCCGAGGGCGCGGTCGCGCCCTCGGCGCGGGGTCCCGCGGGGCGGAATGGCCCGAGCCGGCGGTTCGGGAATGCCGATGCAACCAGCGGATGAATCCGGAGTGGTCCGGCAAGGATGCAAGGGCCGCGGTCGCGGGGATCGCGCCGCTCCAGGCGGGAGGATACGCCATGAGGACGTCGCGCGGTTTGGTGGTGATGGCGGCGGGATTGCTGCTCGGCGGCGCCGGCTGCGCGGGGATCCAGCAACGAGGGCCGTCCGCGGCCGTCGAAGGGCCCGTCGTCGAGGCCGCGGCGCCGTCCGGGCTGCGCGGCTGGTGGTCGCGGCGGTTCGGCGGCCGTGGCGCGTATCAGCCGACGACCCAGACCGCCCCCGGCGTCGCGCCGGCCGCGAACATCTGGCCCGGATACTCCGGCGGCGGCTGGCCCGGCGTCTTCCAGTTCTCGAAGCCCCCGTGGGTCACGCGGCAGCCCCAGCGCGCCCCGATCTTCAGCCGCAACGACGCCCGGCCGCCGGCGCAGCCGAAGATGACCCCGGCCGAGGTCAACGAGGCCATCGCCCGCATGGCCCGGACCCGCAAGGACGACGACCTGGTCCTCCCCGTCCGGGGCGTCGACGGCCCGCAAGACCCGCCCCCGGCCGACGACCACGCCGAGCCCTCGCTGCTCGCCCAGCCGATCCGCCTGCCGGAATCGCTCTCGACCGAGGCCGCCCACCAGGCCCCCAGCGAGCCGGCCGCCGCCGCCGAGCCCGAACTCCGCGTCGTCGAGGCCGGCCCGAGCCTGCTCCGCGAGGCGAGCGAGGACCTCGTCGTCGAGGTCCCCACGGCCCCGCCGCCGGCGTCCGAGCCCGTCGAACCGCCCGCGCGGCTCGCCATGACGGTCCCGGAAGTCGACGAGCCCCGCCGCGACGCGCCCGACGACGAACTCGTCCGGTCGTCCCAACTGCCGCCGCCGCCGCCGATCCGGCCGACGCCCGGCTCGAACCCGCCGGCCGGCAAGCCCGACGCGGCCGTCCCGCTCGATCCTCCGAGGGACGATGCGACGAAGCCCGCCGAGGCCCCCAAGCCCGCCGAACCCCCGAAGCCGGCCGAGCCGCCCAGGGTCGAGGAGGCCCCCAAGCCCGCCGAGGCGCCGAAGCCCGTCGAGGCCCCCAGGCCCGAGCCCCCCGCGCCGGCTTTGCCGAAGCCCGAGGAGCCGGCCCCGGCCCCGAAGCCGGTCGAGACGCCCAAACCCGTCGCCGCCTCCGAGCCCGCCGCGCCGGCCACGCCCTCGACGCCTTCGCCCGTGACGCCCCCGGCCCAGGCCCCGGCGGTCGCCTCGACCGTCGCCGAGCCCCAGGCCCCGCCGCAGGCCCCGGCGATCGCCCAGCCGCCGATGCCGGCCGCGCAGACGCCGATCTTCGCGGCATCCACCGTCGCAGCCGCCCCGGCCTCGACGCACCGCCGCTGGTCGTTCTGGAACTGGAAGGCGCCGCACGGCCACGCGGCGCAGGCGTCGGCCCAGAGCCCGCCCGCGCAGCTCCCGCCCGTCGTCTTCCCGACGTCCTACGAGTCGGTCTGGGCCAAGCCGATCGCCCCCTGCCCGGACCACGCCAGGGTGCCGCTCGCCTCGCCGCAGTCGCCCGTCGCCCCCTCGCCCCAGGGCGTGGCGACGGCCGCCGCCAAGCCCCCGTGCTGGCTGGTCGAGCGGCTCAAGGGCCGGCTCCACGACGTCAAGGCCTGGAAGCATGAGCACCTCTGCAAGCACATCCAGAGCTTCAAGGCCGCCCTCAAGGGCGAGCACTGCCACGCCTGCACCGTGACCGCCAGCCCCCAGGCCGCACCCTCGCCGCAGGCCGCTCCGTCCCCCCAGGCCCAGCCGACGCCCCAGGGCCTCCCGGTCATCGGCGGCTCCCGCTTCGGCCTCTATTGACCGGAAGTCGGAACATAGGAAAAGCCTTCCCCCCTCGCGGGGGAAGGCGGCCCGAAGGGCCGGATGAGGGGGAGACGAGCCTGTAAGCCGTTGCCCCTCCATCCGGCCCGTTCGCATCCCGCCGGCTCAGCCCGCCTCCGGCCGCCGACCCCAGCGACCGGCCAGGACCCCGCAGATCAAGAGCTGCATCGGGTGGTAGATCATGATCGGCAGGAGGATGAGGCCCAGCTCGGGGGTCTCGCCGAACATGATCTGCGCCATGGGCACGCCCGAGGCCAGCGTCTTCTTGGAGCCGCAGAAGACGGCGGTGATGCGGTCCTCGGTCGAGAATCCGAGCAGGTCGCAGGTCGCCCAGATCAGGCCCATGACGGCGAAGAAGAGGAGCAAGGTGCCGACGAACGTCCAGGCCGCGTCGGCCCCGTGGCCGCTCCAGACGTTCATGGCCACCGAGTCGCAGAACGACGTGTAGACCAGCAGCAGGATCGTCCCCTTGTCGACGGCGTCGATCGTCCGCTTGTTGCGCGAGGCCCACCCCGCGAGCCATCGCCGCGCGAGCTGGCCGACGACCAGCGGCAAAACGAGCCAGACGACCATGTCCAGGATCACCCCGCCCAGGGGCTGGCGGCTCGTGCCGGAACCGCCCAGGTACCAGGCCGTCAGGGCCGGCGTGACCGCGACCCCGATCAGGCTGGAGAGCGTGGCGTTGAACACCGCCGCCGGCACGTTCCCCCGCGCCGCCGAGGTCATCGCGACCGACGACGAGACGGTCGACGGCAGCGCGCAGAGGTAGAAGAACCCCAGCCGCAGGCTCGGCGAGATCAGCCCTCCGGCGACCGCCAGCATCAGCAGGCCGAGCATCGGGAAGAGCTGGAACGTCGCGAGCTGCACGAGCAGGTGCAGCCGCCACCGGAAGGCCCCGGCCTTGAGCGCGTCGAACGACATCGCCACGCCGTGCAGGAAGAAGATCAAGGCCACGCCCGCCTTGGTCAGCAGCTCGGGATGCAGCCAGCCGCCGTCCGCGCCGGGGCCGGGGAAGGCGAAGGCCAGCGCGACCGAGACGCCCATGCCCGGCAGGAACCAGTCGAACCGCCTTCTCGTTCTCGTCGTCACGCGGCGGGCCCCGCGGCGTCGTGCGGCCTCAGCACGCGGTCGTACAGGGCCGCGCCGAGGACGGCGCCCAGGATGGGGGCGACGACGTAGACCGTGACCGCGCCCGTCCCTCGGGGCAGGGCCGCGGCTCCCCAGCCGGCGAGGACCGCGAAGAGCCGCGGCCCGACGTCGCGCGCGGGGTTGAAGCAGGCCTGGGTCAGCGGCCCGAAGATCGAGATCAGGGCCGCGACCGTCAGGCCGATGAACGCCGGCGCCAGGCCGGCCGGCGGCGCGCCCGGGTTGCGGGCGTCGGTCGCGGCGAAGACCACGATCGCCAGGACCATCGTCGCCGCGACCTCGGCCAGGAACGCCGACGACTCGGGCACGAGCGCGTTGATCCGTTGATGCTCATCGAGCGAGTAGGGCCCCTCCGAGTTCGAGAGCGGCCCCGGGCTGGGGAAGAACTCGCCGTAGCACATCGCCGTGACCTCGCTCCCCGGCCCGCCCCGCACGACCCCCTTGGCCCGCTCGCGCTCCTTCAAGTAGGGGCTGAACAGGACGAAAAGCAAGGCCGCCGCAACGAACGCCCCGGCCGTCTGCGCCGCGACGTACGGGACGACCTCGCGCCAGGGGAATCGGCCCCGCGTCGCGAGCGCCGCCGTGATCGCCGGGTTGATGTGCGCGCCGCTGACGCCGCCCACGGCGTACACCGCCAGGGTCACCGCCGCCCCCCAGACCACGGCCACCTGCCAGAGGCCGCTCTGCGCGCCGGTCAGGACCGAGGCGTGCACGACGCCCAGGCCCAGGAAGATCAGGATCGACGTCCCCAGGAACTCGGCGACGCACCGCTTGCCCAGGGAGTGCTGTTCGACGCTCACGGTGGTCACCTTGCTGGAACGGGGCCGGCCTCGCACGACAGGGAGGTCCCATTCTGGCGGGGCCCGGCCCGGCCCGCAAGCGTCCCGCGTCTTCGGCGGTCAGCCCGTCGCGGCCGCCTCGGGCAGGCGGATGGTGAAGCACGACCCGGCCCCCGGGACGCTCTCGACGCCGATCGACCCGCGCGAGGCGCGGACGATCCGCTGGACGACCGAGAGCCCCAGGCCCACCCCGCCGCGGCCCAGCAGCCTCGCGCGGGGGGCCCGGTAGAAGGGCTCGAAGACGGCCGCGCGCTCCGCCTCGGTCAGGCCGCAGCCGCGGTCCTCGACCGAGAGCGCCGCGGTCCCCGGCTCGCGACGCAGGCGGACCGTGACGGGCGAGCCGGCCTCGCTGTATTTCAGGGCGTTGTCGACGAGGTTCTCGACGGCCTGCGCCAGCAGCGGGGGGTGGGCCCGGACCCACGCCGAGGGCGGATCGCCCACGAAGTGCAGGTCGGCCGCACGGGGCCGGCCCTCCCAGCGTTTGAGCAGCTCGGGGACCCAGGCGGCCAGGTCGACCGGCTCCTGGCGCAGGGGCTCCGACTCGGATTCGGCCCGGGCCAGGAACAGGAGCGATTCGACGATCCGGTGCAGGCGGACGGCCTCGCCGCGGATCTGGTCGAGCGCCTGCTCGTAATCCTCGGCGGGCCGGGGCCGGCGGCGGACGACGTCGATGAGGCTCAGCACGCCGGCGATCGGCGTCCGCAGCTGGTGCGAGGCGTCGCCGGTGAACCTCCGCTGCCGCTCCAGCGCCTCGCGGCGGCGATCCAGAAGCGCGTTGAAGGCCCGCCCCAGGTCTTCCAGCTCGTCGCCGGTCTCGGGCGTGGGCAGGCCGTTCTCGTCGTCGGCCGCCGCCTTGGCGCGGGCCGCCGCCGCCAGGCTCGCGATCGGCGCGAGGGCGCGGCGGCAGAGCCAGCCCCCCAGCGCGGCGCAGAGCAGCCAGGTCGTCGCCGAGGCCGCCGCGAGCGTCATCCCCAGGCGGGCGAGGTTGGCGTCGACGGGCTCGGGCGAGACCGCCGCCATGAGGTTCAGCTCCCCGTACTCGTCGGCGTCCCGCTCGCCGGGCTCCGGCCCATGCTTGCCGAGCCGGAGCATGTCCGCCAGCAGCAGGCGGCGGCGGCCGACCCGCCAGCCGGGGACGTCGCTCAACACCGTGGCGTCGCCCCGGGCGACGGCCGCGGGCTCGGGCGCGACGGCCGGCGGCGTGGGCCCGGCCCCCCAGTTCGCCGAGCGGTCCACCGCCTGGCCGTCCTCGTCCTCGATCGACCAGCGGATCTGGTCGACGCCGGGGTCGAGCCCGATCGTGATCCGCCTTTCCTGGGGCTTCCATTCCAGGCCGTCGGGCTCGACGTGAACGGCCGCCTCGAGCGCCGCCAGGGTCTTCTCCAGGCGTTCGTCGAGCCGGCGGTGGAGGTACGACCAGCCCAGCGCGTACATGGTCGCCGAGAACCCCAGCAGCACGACGGCGAGGGTCCCCAGGAAGTACAGCAGCAGCCGGGCGGCGAGCCTCATGGGGCGTCGCCCGGGGTCGTCCCCGGCGGCAGGCCGAACGAGTAGCCCCGCCCCCGAAGCGTGTGGATCAGCCGCGCCCCGTGCGCCTCCAGCCGGCGGCGGAGGTCGAAGACGTGGACCTCCAGCGTGTTCGACAGCCCGTCGTAGCGTTCGTCCCAGACGTGCTCGTAGATCCGCGTCCGCGAGAGCACCTGGTCCGCGTTCCGCAGGAAGTAGACCAGCAGGGCGTACTCCTTGGCCGTCAGGTCGATCGCCTTGCCGGCGCGGGCCACCCGCTGCGTGGCCAGGTCCAGCTCGACGTCGGCGTAGGCCAGCCGCGTCCCGCCCCGGCCCTCGCGGCGGCGGACCAGGGCGTGGACCCGCGCCAGCAATTCGTCGAAGGCGAACGGCTTGCACAGGTAGTCGTCGGCGCCGCCGTTGAGCCCCTTGACGCGGTCGGGCACCGAGTCGCGGGCGGTCAGGAACAGCACCGACGTCTCCTGATCGCGCTCGCGAAGCCGCCGCACGATCGACAGGCCGTCCTGCGCCGGCAGCCACCAGTCGAGGATCACGACGTCCCAGCCACCCGACTGGAGCGCCCGCCAGGCCGAGTCGCCGTCGGCCTCCCGTTCGACGGTGAAGGCCTCCTCGCGCAGGCCTCGCACCAGCGAGCCGGCGATCAGCTCGTCGTCCTCGACCACCAGGATGCGAATGCCCATGTTTTGATCCCATCCGGGGTCGATCGATGGCGGAGGGACGCCGCTCCGACCGGGAATTCTAGCGGACCCGGCCCTCACATCCAGGGAAGCGTCCCGATCGCCGCGTCCGAGGGCCCCGGCAGGAAACCCATCTCGTCCCGGCGCCCGGGCCCGTCCGGCCCGTCGCAGAGCGAGATCCACGACGGCTCGCCGGCCCCGCCCGCGCGGCACGCCGCAGCGGGCTCGGTCGCAGCCGCTCGCGCCGTCTCCTCGCGCCTCGCGACCATCGCGAGCCCTCGCACCGACTCGCCGGCCGGATGGACCATCGAAGTCTGAGGCTGGGCCAGCAACGCGTCGAGGCCGTGGATCAACCCGACCAGGCCGAACCCCAGCGCCAGCCCGACCGACACGGCCTCGCAGACCGGCAGCAGCAACATCGTGAACGCGGTGGACTCCATGGCTTCCCCTCCTCAAGGTGCGCCGTCCGGGGGCGGATACGTTCGCCCCGGCCGACGTGAGGAAAGATAGGGTGGGAAGCTTAGGCCACGGTTATCCCGAAATAAGTTCGTCTTAATGTTTCGCAAGTGCTATTTGGATATTGGGTTGTGTCTGGTTCGGCGCGCCTGGAATGGGCCCGTCGCCCTCGCGGCCTTGCAGGGAGTCTCGAGCGCGCAGGTCATGATCCGACTCGAAAAATTCTTCGATGATGCAAATCGATCGCCCGCTAAGATGTCTTGCAAGAGTTCATGCGGGATCGCATCGTTACGATCTCGTAGGCAAATCTTTGTCATGTATCCCGATCGCGAGCGTCTAATTCCTTCTGCAGGAATAACTTGAACAGAGGCATGGAGTGTCGTGAAAGATGACTTCACCCTCGCAATCCGGCTGAAACGCAAGGATGCGTGTTTACTTTTCGCAACACAAACGTGCAAATATTGGGGCCAACTGTTGCGATTCAGCGGGCGAGATGCTCGAATGCGTCGCAGAGTTGCAGCCTGTGAGGGCCGAGCCGCCCTCGTCATCGCGTTGGACGAGCACCTTCAACGGAGGCTTCGGAATGAGTGGTTTTCGCATGGGTCGTATGGGCGCACTGAGCGGGCGCCTCGCCGTCGCCGTCGCGCTGACCGTCGCCCTGGGTGCGGCCGAGGCTCGCGCCGACCACATTTTCACGCTGTCGGGCGTGACATTCGACGACGGCACGACGGCCACCGGGACGTTCACGACCAACGACGCCCTCACGAGCCTGGTCGACTACGACATCACGACCGTGAACGGGGCGATCACCGGCTTCAACTACACGCCCCTGACCGCCGGCGCCGGGTCGTCCTCGCTGCCTGGGATCATCGTGCTGGAGCCGGCGAGCCTCGATCACATCATCCAGATCACGTTCAACGGCGGGCTGACCCTGGCCGGGGCGTCGATCAAGCTCGGCCAGTTCGACAGCTTCGAACAGGACTCCGCCAACACCCATCGTCAGATCACCGGGGGATCGGTCGTCGCCGCCCGCGGCGCCGTGCCCGAGCCGCACTCGTTCGTCCTGGCCGCATCCGCCGCCCTGGCGGGGCTGGGGCTCGTGGCGCGGAGGCGTCGGGTCGGCTGAGCCGGAGGCTCCTCGAATTCGAGTTCTTCGCGGCCCCCGTCCGCGCCGTGCGGGCGGGAGCGCGCTTCCGGATCGGCCGCCTCGACGCAGGTGAACCGGCCGCTCGATCATGACGTCGGGCTCGATCTGCGAGATCAGCTCGAGGGCGTCGAGGGCGAGGCTGTAGCATCGTTGCATTTGCCATCGACGACGGACGCGGCTTCGCCTATCTCGTTCAGACGCCGCCGTCCCTGACGCCGGACCGACGTCGGTCCTCCGGCGGGCCCGCGACCCTGGGGCCGCGAACCGACCAGGAGGGTCGTGATGAGCCTCGTCCATCGTCCATGGCGTCTTCTCCTCGCATGCTCGTTCGGCCTCACGCTCGCGGCGCTCATGGGACCGTCGGCCTGGGCCTCGCCGAAGTACGCGATCCGCGACCTGGGGACGCTCCCCGGGACGACCAGCAGCGCGGCCACCGCGATCAACGACCAGGGCCAGGTCGTCGGCGTCTCGTACAACGCCGAAGACGGGAGATTCCGCTACGGTCGCGACGGCTCCGTGGAGGCGCCTCGGTTCCAGTCGGAGGGCGGCGGCCGATCGTTCCTCTACCAGGGCGGCTCCATGGGGCCGGCGACCTCCCTGGGGGGGATCGCCATGGACATCAACGACCGTGGGCAGGTCGTCGGCGGCGAGTACCGCACGTCGATCAACGAGTCCGGCCGGTACGTCGGCGCGACCCTGAGCAGCATCGGTTCCTATTCGGACGCGACGACCGGGTCGAGCCCCACCCACATGTCCATGGCCTACGGCATCAACGACCAGGGGACCGTGGTGGGCGGCCAGGTCGTCGACAACCCCTTCACGGGCTATTCGGTCTTTCCCTCCGTCCTGCGGGACGGCAAGCTCACCTACCTGTACAGGAGCCCGGACCCGTCGTCGAGAGCGGGCTCCTTCGACGGTCGCGCGGTCGACGTCAATAACAAGGATCAAGCGCTCGTGAACGTCGTCACCGACGCCACAGGGCTGCGCTCGTCCTACCTATACGACATCAACGCGAAGTCGCGCGTCGACCTGACCGCCCTGCCCGGGGGGGCGGGGAAATTCGGCGTCGCGTTGAACGACTTCGGGCAGGTGGTCGGCAACGGCTTCCTCTACGACGGATCCACCATACGCATGCTGACCGACCTGCTGGGAACCCCCGGCGGCTGGAGCAGCTTGAACGCGACGGACGTCAACGACTCGGGCTGGATCGTCGGCCAGGGTACGATCGACGGCCAGCAGCACGCCTTTCTGATGACGCCCGAAGGCGCGTCAGTCCCCGAGCCGGCGACCGTCCTGATCTGGGCGGCGATGGGATCGGTGGCGGCCCGCAAGCTCCTCCGCCGTTCGCGCCCCGGCGGTTCGACGGCGGCTTGAGAAGCCGCCGTCGGCGAGAGGCAATCGCCCTCAGGGGTCGAAATCGCCGTGCGCATTCGCCGGTCGTGAACCATCCTCTATACAGGTCTCTCCACGCGCGGAGGGGGCCGAGGAGTCGTCCGGTTCGATCGAGTCGGGGGATCGAGGAGAGAAAATTCATACGGCGCAAACGACGAAAAGAGCCGAAAAACGATCCCTAAAGCCATTGTAGAATAGACCTTCAGTCCGATGGCTTCGATGGTCGGCGGGACGAATGGAGCCGATTCGAAGCCGATCGCCGGCGGGCGGATCCTCAGCGGAGGTAGATCGGCCGTTCGATGACCAGGCCGGGCTCGATCTTCGATTTCAGCTCGTGGGCGTCGAGGGCGAAGAGGGGGCTGATCTCGATGGCGAAGGGGACGGTGCCGTCGCCGCGGCGGGGGACGACCGCGCCGGCCTGTTCGAGCCAGCCGCCGAAGAGGTCGCTCATCCGCTGGTGGACGGTGGCCGGCGAGTCGGGGCCGACGGCGTTCTTGAGGGGCTCGAACTCGACGGCCCGCTCGGTCTCGACGACCACGAACCGAGAAGCCTCGGGCAGGGCGTCGAAGATGAACTGCTCGAACTTGACCGCGTTGGGCTCGGCCGGCTTGACGACCTCGCCCGTCGGCCCGACATGGGGGACCTTCTTGATCGCCCGGTGGAACGGCAGCCGGTGGACCCCCACCAGCCGCTCGATGAACGCGGTCTCCAGGGCGTGGATGGCGATGCTGCCGGCCCAGTAGGCGAGCTGGCCGTCCTCGCCGCGCTTCTCGGCCAGGGGCTTCGGGAGGTCGGAGTATTCGATGACCTGGGGCCGGCCGTCGACCAGCACGACCACGCCCACCTTCTCGTCGGGGGTCATCTTCTCGACGACCTTGAACGACATCTCGGCCTCGGCCTGGCGGTGCAGGCCGATGAAGGTCGGGTCGGCGATCTCGACCATCGGGTTGTCGACCTGGAAGTAGAAGAGCGTCCGCACGCCGCGATCGCCCATCTCGGCCAGGCAGCTCGGCGTGCAGCCGGCGTCGCCGGGCCCGGCCAGGGCGGTCAGCGTGCCGCCGTGGCCGTCGGGGCTCATGGCGATGCGGCCCGGGCCGGCGAGCAGCACCTTGCCGGTGGCCAGGTCGACGGCCGGCATCTGGCCCTGGACGAAGAACCGGACGTGGTCGAGCCCGAACCGGTCGTGCTGTTCGAAGTACCGGACCGTGACGTCGTGGTTCTCGGGGCTGGTCATCACGTACAGCGGCGGCTGCTTGCCGTAGCGGCTGCCCAGCGCGACGATCTTCTCGGCGTGGATCTGGAAGAGGCTTGCGGACGAGACCGGGCCGATGGGGAAGGTCCCCTTGGGCCCGGCGAACCCCAGCCGCGTCCCCGACCCGCCGGCGACCAAAACGACCCCCACCTCGCCGGCGGACAGGGCCTCCTCGCCGGCCTCGGTCGCCCGCCGCCGCGCGGCGCGCTCGCCGTCGGTCTGGGGCATGCGGACGACGTCGATCGGCCGGACCAGGTCGTCGTTCAGGTCGGTCGCGGCCGCGTCGCCCCGCACGTGCTCGGCGATCAGGCGGTCGAGCTGGTCGAAGTCGATCGACTCGATCTCCTCCGCCAGCACCTTGCGCGCCTCCTCGTCGAGGTCGTCCCAGGACCGCAGCAGATGCTCCTGACCGTGCCGCCCCAACCGTTCCGCCAGTTCCTGCTTGAGAGCCATCGCGTGGCACGCTCCTGATAGGTCGCCTCCGGGGCGCCCGACGCCTCTACCGGTCGACGCGCCCTGCTCCCGACGATCGTACCATGTCGCGTTGGCGTGGGCACCATCGAGGGGTCAGCCCGGGGGGAGGCCGCGGTTCGCGGCCGGCGTCGAGGCGGACCTGACGGGGCCGCTTCGGAGCAACGCGGCCATGGCCTCGGCGATCCTCCGGTTGGCCTCGTGGGTGATGTGGCCGTCCGGCAGGAAGTTCGCCGATTCGGACGTGGGGCAGACGGCGTCGGTGTTCAGGCCGAGGGCCCCGCGGCCGGCGATCGTCGGCCCGAGCACGGCCTGGAGACGGGAGCCGGAAGTCCCATCCTGGATCATGAGCACGAACGGCCGCTTGCCGTCGGCCTGGGCCTGGACGATGAACCGATCGACGATCCCCTGGAGGCACCGCACCGGCTCGGATCCTTCGATGAACCGGCCGCCGGCCAGGTAGTAGCCCTCGATCGATTTTCGGCCGCCGGTCGCCAGGGCGCGGCGGAGCAGCCGCACGACGGTGGACTCGTCCAGAAGGCTCTTGTGGAACAGGAAGGGGGTGTAATACAGGTCCCACTTCCGGATGTCGTCGATCACGCGGGCCCTCCCCTCCGGGTCGTACCAGAGGGTGCGAAACTCGGCCAGCGACCGGGCGGGGGGCTCATGCGATCCGAGGCCCCGAGGGCCGATGTAGTAGCGAGGGAACATGTAGGGCAGGGGCCCGTCGAAGTTGCGGCAGAAGCCGTTGGTGGCGAGGAGGGCCGCCACGGCCGAGTCCAGAACCGAGAGGACGACGACGTCGCCCTCGTGGCGGCCCCGGTCGGCCTCGTACAGGGCGAGAACCTGGCTCGCCGGGGCCGACGGCCCGGCGATGTTCCGGATCGTGAAGCTCGGCTCGGCCTCCTTGAGGGCCTCGCCGACATGGCCGCTGAACGACATGCCGTAGAAGGCGACCATCAGGTCGGAGCCCGCGGCCCTCGTCCTGGGCTGGCCCTCGCCCTGGGGCGGATCGATCCAGCCGGCGAACGCGATCGGCGCGGTCTCCGAATCGGTCCGCCCGACCAGGCGGTCGAGCTTGTCCTCGATCGATCGCCCGTACTGGAAGTACGATTGGAGCGCCGAAGGCCGCTCTTTCGGGTCGCCGGGCGGCGGGAACGCGACGCTCGCCCCCACGTCGATCACCGCGAGCCACGCGAGCGTCCAGGCCAGGACGCGAGCCGAATCGCCCCACCCCAGCCCGGCGGGGGGCTCAGAACTGGAAATAGATGAATTGAGTCGCGACATTCGACGTTCCCAAGATCAGGATGAACAGGAGGGTCGCGTACAACGCGGCCCGGATCGGGACGGGGAGCGATCGGTAGAAGACCCGCGTCCCGTACGCGTATTCCAGGCATTCGAACGCGACGAGGAGCGGCAGGCCGAAGACGCCCGCCGTCGTCGGCTTGGCGATGTTGAAGTGCAGGTCCGACGGGCCGGCGAGCAGGATCCGCGTGAACTCGACCACCTGGTTCAGCGAGCCGGCCCGGAAGAGCATCCAGCCGTAACAGGTCAGGGCGAAGAACAGCGCCGTGGCGAGGATCGCGCCGAGCCGCCGGCCGAGCCCTGCGTCGTCGGCGGACGCCTCGTCGGCGACGGGCCGCGGTTCCCGAGTCGAGAAGAGCCGATAGATGCAGAGGATCGCCCCCTGGAACGCGCCCCAGAGGACGAAGTTCCAGGCCGCCCCGTGCCAGAGGCCGCCCAGCAGCATCGTGAGCATCAGGTTGCGATAGGTCGCCGACTCGCCGTGACGGCTCCCCCCCAGGGGGATGTACAGGTAGTCGCGAAGCCAGCTGGAGAGGCTGATATGCCAGCGCGTCCAGAATTCGCTCGGCGTCCGCGAGAAGTAGGGCAGGTTGAAGTTGAGCATCAGGTCGATGCCGAGGACCTTCCCCACCCCCCTCGCCACGTCGGTGTAGCCGGAGAAGTCGCAATAGATCTGGAACGCGAAGGCGACGGACGCCAGCACCACGTCGGCCCACGTCGCCGTATGGGAGTTGAACACCGAGTTGACCGACACCGCCAAGCTGTCGGCGACCGCCATCTTCTTGAAGAGGCCGAACAGGATCAGGAAAAGCCCCCGCGTCGTCTGGTCGAGGTTCAGGCGACGCGGCGTCATCAGCCTGGGCATCATGTGCCCCACGCGTTCGATCGGCCCGGCCACGAGCACCGGGAAGAACGTCACGAACAGCGCGTAGTCCTCGAAATCGCGGATCGCCTCCGCCTTGCCCCGATACACGTCGATCGTGTAGCTCATCGACTGGAAGGTGTAGAACGAGATCCCCGCGGGCAGGATCACGTGCAGGTGCATCGCCTCGACGGGGAACCCCATCGGCTCGAGCACCCGGGTGAAGCTGTCGATGAAGAAGTTGAAGTACTTGAAGAAGCCTAGCAGCAAGAGGTTGGCCCCGACCGTCAGGATGATCCCGACTCGCCGCCGGCGCTTCGTCGTCATCCGAGACAGCGGCCCGTACACCAGGTTCGCCGCCGCGACCGTCGCGATCGTCCCGATCGGGACCCAGACGCCGATCCAGTCGGGGCTCGCGAGCCGCCCCCAGTCGATCGAAGGCTCGGCCCAGCTCGAGGCCGCCGACTCGCCGAGCGTCGGCATGGCCCCGCCCCAGCTCATCGCCGACCAATTCAAGGTCACGAACAGCACCGACGCCAGGATCGTCAGCACCGAGACCTTGGCGCGGTCGGAAGCCGGGATCCGGCCCGGTCCCAGGATCAGGCCGCAACAGTAGTCCAACCCCGTCGAGAGGACCACGAGATACAGGAAACGGACGTCCCACCAGCCATAGAAGATGTAGCTGGCGGCCAGCAGCATCCGGTTCTGGCCCCGCATGCCCAGCAGCCGGTAGAGCGCATAGACGATGAGGAAGAAGACGAAGAATTCCGGCGAATTGAACAACACTGATCGGCCCCCGACGCCCACCCGTGTTCGACGCCTCCGCTCACCGGCCGTCCCCAGACCGTCCGGCGTCTTCGCCGCGCGGTCGGTCGAGACGAGATCGGCGCGCCCGGGGGCACTGTCGACGCGCGAAGGCCCCCAAGGCCGGCGACGTCGTCGTCACCGACCGAACGCCGGCCGTAGTTCGCGGTTTTCGGAAGGCTGCGGTCCGGACCTCAGGACGAACGGCTCGTCGAAACGGCTCCACGTCGATTCGTCGCGCGTCCCCAGGAAGTCCGGGATCCAGAGCCGGGAGCGGTGGGTCGACCCATGCCTCCAGGCTACAATGATCCTAGGTCATCCATTTCGAGATGCGATCCCTCGCGGATGATTTTTTCGGCCTCTCGTTGCTTTCTTGGGGAGGCTGATCATGGTCGCCAAGACTGGCCGCTGGTCGGCCAAGCCCGATCCGGCCTAAAAGGGGAAGGCCAGCCCGTCGTAGGCGAGCCGCACGTTCGGCGGTAGGATCGCCTCGACCCGCGCGTGGTCGAATTCGTGCGAGATGTGCGTGAAGTACGCCTGCCGGGGCCTGAGCCGCTCGACGACCTTCAACGCCTCGTCGAGCGAGAAGTGGGTGGGGTGGGGGTCGAACCGCAGGGCGTCGAGGATCAGGACGTCGAGGCCCTCGAGCGCCTCGAAGGTCTCCTCCGGGATTCGGTTGACGTCGGTGCAGTACGCCAGGTCGCCGACGCGGAAGCCCAGCACCGTGAATCGGCCGTGGTGGAGCCGCACCGGCAGGATCGTCTGACCCAGGGCCTCGAACGCCCGGTAAGGCTCGATCCGCTGGAACTCGATCTTGGGGACGAACCCCGCGGGCCAGTTCCGGCTCTCCTCGCGGAAGGCGTACGAGAAGACGCGCTTGATGTAGTCCTCCGTGTCGGCCTCGCAGTAGACCGGGACGGCCCCGCCGATCCACTTGGGGAACATGCGGGCGTCGTCGAGGCCGAAGAGGTGGTCGGCGTGGTGGTGCGTGTAGGCGATCGCGTGCACCCGTCGCACCCGCTCGCGAAGGAGCTGGATGCGCATCTCGGGCGTGGTGTCGATCAGGAGGTCGCCCGCGGGGAACGTCATCAGGACGCTGGGGCGGGTCCGGTTGTTGCGCGGGTCGTCCGACGTGCAGACCGAGCAGTCGCAGCCCAGGACGGGGACGCCCGACGAGGTCCCGGTCCCCAGGAAGGTCAGTCGCCGTTCGGGCGCGTGGGGGCTCTCGATCACCCGGCTCAAGCTCCGTAGAAGTCGCGTCGCTCACCCGACGCCGGCCGAGCGCCGCGAGCAGGATTCATTCTACAGCGCCCCCCCACGGCGACGCGACCCGAACCCCGATCCGCCGCCGGCGTCTTGACAAAGCCGACCTCCCACGCTGGAATGAGTCCCATCGAGGCGCCCGTAGCTCAATTGGATAGAGCGTTAGCCTCCGGAGCTAAAGGTTGCAGGTTCAAATCCTGCCGGGCGTACTAGGTGGTGTAAGGACTTACGGCGAGACACCCTAAAGCACTGCACGGAATGCTGCACGGAACCCCGGCTCTCGCCGGGGTTTTTCGTTGCGCCTGGCGCGCCCGGGCGGAGGCCCCACGCCGCGCCCCGAGGACGACGCAGGCCGTCGACCGGCCGGGGAACGGGGGACCGCCCGCTCCGGCCCTCCGTCCGGACACGGCCCACCCTCGCCCGGCGGTGGGGCATACTCCCTCGGGAGGGCTCCGACATGACCACGGACCGAGCGACGAAGACGCCGGCCGCCATCTACCCGACCGGGAAGGCGGACGTCCGCACGGAGCGGGCCGCAGAAATCCACCTTTGGGACGCGGACGAGCGGGTCGAGGCGGCGGACTGGGGGCTGGTCGATGACTCGCTGGAGGCCGCCTGCCGCGCCCTCGGGGCCGAGCCGCCGGAGACGACGGCGGACGACTTCGGATGAGGCGGACATTCCGAAACAGGTCGAGGCCGATCGGCGGTGGATGGAGATGTTGGGGGAGGTGCGAGCGGCGGCGGCTCGACGCAGATCTTCGCCGCCGCCGCCTCCAGCTTGGGAACGTGCGGCGATGTTCAACGGGCCGACGCTCGATCAAGTCGTCGGTCGACCCGCAATTTCCGCCTCGCCGCAGCCCTCATCGGCAGTTTAGAATGCCCCCATGGCCTACGACGTCATCCTCGAATCGGTCTCGCCCGGCTTCCACGGGCCGGTGGTCGCCGCCCTCCTCACCGCCCGCATCCCGAGCCGGACGAAGTGGACCGAAGTCGCGGGCTTCCGCAACGCCACCACGGTCGGCCTGGGCCTGGATCCAGCCAAGGCCGAGCGACTCGCCACCTCGGCTCCCGTCGTCGTGGCGAAGGGCGTGACGGTCGAGGACGCCGAGCACATCAAGGCGTATCTCGAGGCAGGCCACTATCCTGAGAAGAAGGAGTGGCCGCGCCCGGAGCCGGGCCAGACTTGCTGCGTGGTCGGCGTCCGGGCTTCCGGCTGACGACAATCGCCCGCCCGCCGAAGCCCCACCTTCTCCGCCTCCTCGGCCGGCTCGAACTCCACCCGGTTCCGCTTGTTCATCCTGGCCGCGCCGCCGCAGTGGGGTGCGTGGTAAACCCTGCTGCTGCGGTTTCGCACCACTCCGGCCGTGACGGGCACTCCCTCGACCTTACGCCAGTTCCACGGCGATACCGCTCCAGGCTGACTCCATAGGTCGCGTTTCGCCTCATGAGCCACGGCCTGCAGCCTAGGTTCTGTCTGACGGCTCGCAAAGCGTTACGATGGCGGCTTCTCCATGGAGGCCGGGATGTCGCGTCGCTATGAGCTGAAGGACGAGGAATACGCCTCGATCGCCGACCTGCTCCCGCCGGTCGGCAGGCCGGGCGGGAGATGGAACGACCACCGGAGGACCCTCGACGGCGTCTTCTGGATCCTCCATACAGGGGCCCAGTGGCGGGGGCTGCCGGAGCGATACGGCAGGTGGAAGAGCGTCTACGACCGCTTCGACCGATGGGCCCGCGACGGGACCATCGACCCATCCTGGAGCGTCTGCACCTGAAGCTCGACGCGTCGGGGCGGATCGACTTCGGCCTCTGGTGCATCGACGGGACATCCATCCGGGCCAGCCGCGCGGCCGCCGGGGCCGGGGGGGAAAAGGGGGGATGCCGAGCCGGCCGACCACGCCCTCGGCCGCTCCCGCGGCGGCTTCGGGACGAAGCTGCACCTGGTCGTCGACTCCGGAGGCGTCCCGCTCTCGGCCGTCGTCACGGCGGGCCAGGCCCACGAGTCGAGGTCGCTGGAGCCGGCCCTGGAGGCGGTGCGGATCAAGCGGCCGGGCCGCGGCCGCCCGCGACGCCGGCCCCGCCGACTGGCCGGCGACAAGGGGTATAGCTACCGCCGGATCCGCCGCTACTTGCGGCGTCGAGGCATCAAGGCGGTGATCCCGACCCGCAAGGACCAGCGGCGGAACCCGAAGTTCGACGCCGAGGCCTACCGGCGACGCAACATCGTCGAGCGGTGCATCCTCTGGCTCAAGGAGAACCGCCGACTTGCCACCCGCTTCGAGAAGCTCGCGGTGAACTTCCTGGCCATGGTGAAGCTGGCCATGATCCGCCGTTGCTTCCGACTCATCGAGCCGTCAGACAGAACCTAGCCCATTTTTTCTTGTTGGTGTATCACGGAGATGCGAAGGGGTCGGCCGGGAAGTCGGCGTCGAGGACGGCCGCGGTGGCCGGGTCGGTCCCCAGTTTCGCCCTCCAGGCGGCCGCCTCCCCGGGCCTGGCCCACGACTCATACAGCGCGACGATTGACCGGACGGTCTCCGCGATGTTGTGCCGGGACTGGGGCGGGATCCGGTCCGCGCTAGCCCTGAGGCCCTCATATCCCCGGAGCAGCAGGGGTTCCGCCTCGAGATACTTGCCCTGCTTCCGAAAGGCGGCGCCCAAGCTCGCCCGGATCACCGAGGTCCTCCAGTGGTCGGGTATCTTCCGCTCCGCGATTTCCAGCGACTCCCGGAGGATCGGCTCGGCATCGGCGTAATTCTCCTGCCCTATCAAATTGTTCGATAACGCGCCTAGCGCGCCGCCGTATGCATCCGAGTCGCGATCGTGCCGCTCGCGCAGGGCGGCGAGCACCTCTCGGAGGTTCGGCTCGCTGAGCTGCGGCTTGCCCAGCCTGCTGTGGACGAGCGCCAGGTGGTTGACGACCTGCTGGGTGACGGCCGTGTCGCCCATCCCGAACGCCTTCCGCGCCCCGGCGAGGGCCTCGCCGAGCAGGGCCTCGGCCTCGCCGAGTCGACCGCGCATGCTGTAGTGGGCGCCGAGGTTACTCAGCGTGACGATCGTTTCCTCATGCCCCGCGCCCAGTGTACGCCGCTGAATCGCGAGCACTTCCACCAGGATCGGCTCCGCGTCGTCGAGGCGGTTGCTCATTGAGCAGAACACGCCCAGGGCCGACAGCGCCCGGACGGTCGCAGCGTGGTCGGGGCCCAGCCGGCGTCTCGTCGCCTCGGCGACCTGCTTCGCCAACTCGATGGCCTCCGCGCGTCGGCCGCGATCCCAATAGACGGCGGCGAGGTTGCCGCTGGCCTGGAGGGTCCAAGGGTGTTCGGACCCCAGCTTGGCGCGGTCGATCGCCAAGATCTCGTCGTACAGGTCCTCGGCCTCCTCCAGGCGGCCCAAATCCCGCAGGGCGAGGGCCAGGTTGCTCGCGGCCTCCAACGTGCGGGGATGGTCGGCCCCGAGGGTCGCGCGCCAGCCGTCCCGGGCGCGCCGGTACCACGATTCCGCCTGGGCGAATCGGTTGCGTGTGTGGTGGAGGGATCCGATGTTGTTCATGGTCTCGAACGTGTCCGGGTGGCCGTCGCCCAGCGCGGCGCGGCGGCCCTCGAGGGCCTGCAGCAGGAGCGGCTCAGCCTGATCGGGGCGGCCCCGATCGCAAGCGAGGGCGCCTAGGTCGTTGAGGCTCTGGAGCGTGTGCGGGTGCCGGGCCCCGAGCCGGGCGCGGCGAGCCTCAAGCACTCGCCGGTAGAGGCGTTCGGACTCCTCGTCGCGGCGGCGGTCGGCGAGCAGGACCGCGAGGGCACGCATGCTCGCCAGCGTCTCGGCGTGCTCGGCGCCGAGCCGGCGCTCCCGCAACTGGACGGCCCGCTCCAGGTGGCCCTGCGCCTCGGCGTACTCGCCAAGGGCGCGATACGCCTGGCCGAGCGTGAGCCGGACGGCGGCCTCGGTCAGCTCCTGCCCCCGGAATCGCGCCTCCACCACCCGCGCGGCGCGGTCCAGGAGCTCGCGCGCCTTGACGTCCCGGTCACGCCCCAGCTCGGCGGCCTGGTTGCCGATGTCGGCCTGGCCCAGCAGGTCGTCCAGCAGGAAGGCGTTGACGGCCCGCGCGATCGCCGCCTCCTCGTCGGCCCGGCGCTCGTTCGCGCGCGCCTCACGCCCCGCGGCCGTCGCTCGCGCCGCTTGCCAGACGCTGATCGTCGTCCCCAGGACGAGGAGCAGCGCGAACGACCCGGCAGCGGCGAGCGCCTTGCGGTGCCGGCGGGCGAACTTTCGAAGCCGGTAGGCAGCGCCCGGCGGGCCGGCCTCGACCGGCTCCTCGGCCAGGTAGCGTTCGATATCGCGAGCCAGCGCGTCGGCCGTCTCGTAGCGGCGGGCGCGGTCCTTCTCCAGGCACTTCATCACGATCCAGTCGAGCTCCCCCCGCACGAGCCTCGAAAGCCGGGCCGAGTCCGGGTGGAGCCGGTCCGCCGCGCCCGGGGACGAGCCGCCGAGCCGGGCGCTGGGGCGTGGCGGGTCCTCCTCGCGAATCCGCCGCAGGACCTCGTCGAAGCCGTCGCGCCCGGGCCGCGGCCGCCCCAGCGGCGTCGTCCCGGTCAGGAGCTCGAACAGGACCACGCCGAGGGCGTACACGTCGGCCCGGGTGTCGACGTCGTGGCCGCGGAACCCGGCCTGCTCGGGACTCATGTACAGGGGGGTACCCATCAGGGTGCCGTGCGCCGTGTGGAGGGTCTGCCCGGTGAGCGGCTCGCGCACGACCTTGGCGAGACCGAAGTCGATCACCTTGGGCACCGGCCGCCCGTCGACCGGGCCGACGAGGATGTTGCTCGGCTTGAGGTCGCGGTGGATGATCCCCTTCTGGTGGGCGTGCTGGACCGCGAGGCAGACCGTCGCGAACAGCTTGAGGCGCTCGGCGATCCCCAGCCCGGCCCCGTCGCAGAATCGGGTGATCGGCGCGCCCCGAACGTACTCCATCGCGAAGAACGGCCGGCCGTTCCCGGCCGCTCCGCCGTCGAGGACACGAGCTATGTTGGGGTGGTCCATCAGCGCCAGCGTCTGGCGCTCGGCCTCGAAACGCGCCAGGACGTCGCGGGTGTCCATCCCCGGACGGATGAGCTTCAGCGCCACCACGCGGCGGACCGGCTCGGTCTGCTCGGCCGCCCAAACAGTGCCCATCCCCCCTTGCCCGAGCTCCTCGAGCAGCCGGTAGCGCCCGGCGATCACGCCCCCGGCTCGCTCGCCCCCGCCATCGGCATCGGTCGGTCGACCGGTCGCGGACGGGTCCGGCTCCCCGGCCACCCCGTCGCCGGCCGCGAGGGTCCGCCGGTGGGCCGTGAAGGGCCACTCCAGGCGCTCGCCCACGACCTGATCCGCGACGGCCCGCCGCTCCGAGTCGGCCGCCGAAGGCACTCCCCCGTGCCCGGCTGACCCGGGGTCGAGGGCGGCGACGGGGTCGACGGCCGGCGTGCGGTCCCGGGGCACATCCGCCGGGGTCCGTTCGACGACCGCACGCCGGAGTGCCGCATGCAGGCTCAGGAGCTCGGGCTCCAGATCCGCCCGGAACGCGGCGGGGGCATCGGCCAGGAAGTCCTCGACGCGTGGCCGATGCCCGGCGTTCCAGGCGGCCTCGAAGCGGTCGCACCAGGCGTCGATGTCGCGGGCTCGCTCCAGCGGCGTCGGGGACGGTCCGGATTCGGTCTCACCACTCAAGGCCACCCCCCTCTCCGAGCCAGACCCGGCGGATCAGGTTGAGCTTGCGCTCGACGGAACGCGCGACGCAGCCGAGCTTCGCGGCGATCTCCTCGTTGCTGTAGCCATCCATCCGCCATAAGGCGACCTGGCGCAGGGTGTCGTCGCCGAGCTGGTCGAGACGGGCCCGGAATTCCTCGGCGATCAGCGCGGCGAACTCGGGGGTCGGCTCGGCGCCGACGACCCCGGCGAGCCCTGCCCCGTCCGGGGCGAGGCCATCCAGGGCCGCCTCGTCCACGACCCGGCCGCCGCCGCGCTTCAGCCGACGCCGCCGCTCGGCCTGGTCGAGCACCTTGCGGGCGGTGATGACGACCAGCAGGCGCCACAGGTCGTCGCGGTTGTGGAGGCGGTCGAACCGGCCGCGGGCCGCGCCGGCGCACAGGCTGCGGAAGGCGCTGAGGGCCGCGTCCTCCTCGTCCTCGACGGACCCGCCACCCGCGGCGGGGCGGAGCCGCTGTCGGGCCAGCCGCACGAGGGCCTCGAAGTACCGACGCCAGAGCGCGTCGGCGGCCGCGTGGTCGCCGGCCTTCAGGTCCCCGACCCAGCACGTGACGGAACCCTCACCGTCGGGCTTGTCCATCGCCGGTCCTCTCCGGGGGGGGCGTATCGGGCTCCGATTGTACTCCACCCGGGCGGGGGCGGCCACGCCACGCCCGCCCGGTCGGCCGCTCCCGGGTTTTTTCTTGTCGGGCGACGCGGCCGGATGCGGAGAGAACCGTTGACCGGCCAACGGTCCCGACCCCCGCACCCAAGAGCATGAAAGGAGCCCCGGATGTTCGCTCGCCCCCGCCATCCCACGGTCCGTCGCCCCCGCACGTCCCGCCGCCCCGCTTTCGAGCCGCTCGAAGGGCGTCAACTGATGACTCTCGGGCCCGAGATGATTTATCCGATCAACACGACGAACCATACTGCGCGATTTTCCGACAACGCCACCTCCAGCGGAGGCTCCTCGGTCGTCGTCTGGTCGCAATCCAACAACGAACCCGGCTTCAGCATCCGGGCCCAGCGGTTCAATTCGTTCGGCACCAAGCTCGGCCCGGAGTTCATCGTCGGCTCAAGCAATCAGTCGATGTATTCGCCGGCGGTCGCGATGGACGACCTGGGCGGCTTCGTGGTCACCTGGACCCAGCAACTCGCCAATGGCGATTCGGACGCCCTGGCCCAGAGATTCGACTCCAACGGCAATCACGCCGGCGGTCTCATCGAGGTCGGTGTCGGGAGGGCCAGGGAGGGCTACTCCGACGTGGCCACCGATCGCCTCGGCAACTTCGTCATCTCCTACAACAGGCAGCTCGCCAAGATCAGCACAGACGTCGTCGCCAAGCGGTATGACAGAGGCGGCCAGCTCCTGGGCGTGCTCGACGTCGCGGTCGGCACGGTCGCCGATGCGCAGGCGAGCATAGCGATGAACCCGGACGGCCGCTTCGACATCGCCTGGGAGCGGGGCTCCAGCGGGACCCAGCACGATATCCTCCTGAAGCGATTCACCGCGGGCGGCGGCCTGCTCGGGACCCACTTCATCTCCACGAATGCCGCCGACGACCGAGACGCGAGCGTCTCGATGGACAACGCCGGCAACGCCGTCGTGGCCTGGTGTCGGGCCGGCGACATCAAGGCGAGGCGCGTCGGCCTCGACGGGGCGCTCGGCGCCGAGGTCGGCATCGCCGGCACCACCGCCTTCGAATACAAACCCGCGGTCGCCCTGAGGCGGGGCGGCGGCGGCTTCGTGGTGGCGTACGAAGTCCAGGCGAGATCCGGCGGGAACCGGACCCGGGTGGCCGAGGTGAGCTTCACCAACACGGTCTCGACCGTCGACATCGGCGTCCGGTCGGACCCGGCGCTGAGCATCGACTGGTTCGGCAACTACCTCCTCACCTACACCTCGTACGTCTCGATCGCCGCGGGCGACATCTGGGGCCGACGCGGCTCCCTCAGTGCCTGATCGGCCTCGAACAGGGGAGGATGCGAGGCGGGCCAGGAATCTACGGATTTCGTCCCGCCTCCATCGTTCCCACCCCCGAACGCACGAGAGCCGACCCGGCACCCTGAAGCCGCCATGGGCCCGGCCGTCTACGGCAGGCCCGGGAACAGGAGGGCGATTCGCGAAGCGGACCGGCGATCGAGCGTCGGCGAGCCGAGGGAACCACCGGCACGGGACGGGCGTCGGATTGGGGGATGTCCTGGCCGACACCTTCCGGGGCGATGGATCGGCGTGGTCGCCACCATCGTCCCGGTCGGGCGGCCCTGCTCTACGCGGCGCGTGAGAGGCCGCGAGATCTCGGATGACCCTCGCCGTGCCCGACGCATGGAAGCCGCGACCGAGGCAATACCTCCGGGAGCGGTGGGGCGAAGAATTGCGAGCGCCTCTCGGCGGGCGACTTCCCGCCCGACCACTTCGTCCTGATCCGGTTCCCCGACGTCTCACACGTCCTCTTCCGATTCGCCTTCGCGATCGCGGACGAGCCAGCCGGAGAGGTCGACGTGTTCACGGAACCCTGCGGGTATCACATATCCCCCTGCGGCGATGCCGAGTTGGAGACCCTCCACTCCGTTTGGCGGTAGGCCGGGCCCAGCCCGGCGACAGTTGAGAGTGGCGAGTGGCGGGAAATCTTCGCGGGCCGAATGCATCAAGTCGCGGAAAGTACAATATCACGGTATCCAAAATGCGATAAAGTTGTTGAGGCACTCCTCGGTTAGGATGGGCGCGCCATCAGGCACCGTCCCCGTCCCCCTGAGCTGCGTCACCTACTGAGGCCCCCAAGCCTACGGCCTCAACGGCTTGGAGTCCCCGCACCGATTTGAGTACATACCGGACGTGGGTTCACCAGTAGGGAGAGCCGGCGGACGACGTCGTTCGAGTCGAACACGACCGCCGTATGCATGACTATTACTACAGTTGTAACTAGTCCGGCGGGTCGCCTCCACGCCTTCTGTAATGGCAGCGGCGCGCGAACGCCTGGCGGGCCCGCCGCCATTCCGACCAATTCAGGACCCCGATCGGCACCGGCAGGCGCGTCCACAGGAGCCGGACCAGCAGCCGGCGGGCCTCCGGGACCGTCACCGCGATCAGCTCCGGGGACCCGTCCGTCTTTCTTTCGGCGGGCCGTCGGCCAGCCTCCGCACCGCCGCCAGGACGGCGTGGGCCAGCAGCGCCAGCGTGACGTGGCGGTGCCAGCCGGTCCAGCTCCTGACCTCGTAGCCGGCCAGGCCGACCTCCTGCTTGGCCGCCTCGAACGCCCCCTCGATCGCCCACCTCGCCCCGGCGGCCCTCGCCAGGGCGGCCAACGGCGTGCGAGCCGGCGCCGCCGCGATGTAGTAGGCCAGCTCCCCGCGCTCGTCGAGCCCCTTGCGGACCAGCAGCCACCGCCGCCACTCGGGCCCGAGGTCGTGGTCGACCTCCGCCCGCGCCCAGGCGTACCGCCGCGGGCCCTTGCTCCCGGCGGCGACCTCGACGGTGCGCCGGGACCGCCCCGTCAGCGCCCCGGCCAGGGCCGTCGCCGTCGTCGGGCGGCCGGCCGGCAGGTACTGGTCGGCCCGCACGCCCAGGACGTACGGCCGCTTCCGCTCCTCGAGCCACCGCCGCAGCTCCCAGGCGCCGTAGACCTCGTCGCCGACGACCCAGGCCGCCGGCGTCCCGGCGGCGAGCGCCCGCTCGAGCATCCGCTTGGCCAGGCGGATCTTCGCGGCGAACTCCGTCGCCTCGGGGACGCCGGCCGCCTCGCACCGCTCGGGGTCGTCGGTCCACTCCTTGGGCAGGTACAGGGCCCGGTCGAGGAACGCGGCGCCGTGCCGCGAGGCATAGGCGAGGAAGACGCCGACCTGGGCGTTCTCGATCCGGCCCGCGGTACCCGTATATTGACGGGCGACGCCCGCGGAGCGGGCGCCCTTCTTGAGGAACCCCGTCTCGTCCAGGATCAGCACGGCGTCCGGCTCGCCGAGGGCGTCGACCACATGGGCCCGCAGGTCGTCGCGGACGGCGTCGGGGTCCCAATCGGCTCGGCCCAGCAGGTGTTGCACGCCGTAGGGGGCGGCCTCGCCGATCTGCTCGGCGATCCGCCAGGAGTTCTTGCGCCGCACCGGGGCCAGCAGCCCCTCGAGGCAGGCCCGGACGCGGTCGCGGGTCTCGCTGCGGGCGAAGCGGGCCCCGATCCGGCGGGCGACCTGGTCGAGCTGCTCGCCCCAGACGTGCACATCCTCGGCGGTGACGACGGAGCCGGTGCTGGCCATGGTGCCCCTCCTCGTCGCCGGTCAGCCAGGTAAGGAGGCCGCGGACAGGGCCAGTGCGAGGACCACCGCGGTCTTGATCAGCGTGATCGCGAAAATGTCCGGGTACGATTGCCGATGGGTCAGCCCCGTGATGGCCAGGAGCGTGATCACCGCCCCGTTGTGCGGCAGCGTGTCCATGCCGCCCGAGGCCATCGAGGCGATCCGGTGGAGCAACTCCGGGGCGACTCCCTGCGCGCGGGCCGCCTCAAGATAATATTCGCCCATCACTTCCAGCGCGATCGACAGGCCACCCGAAGCCGAGCCCGTGACGCCGGCGAGCGCATTCACGGCGACGGCCTCGGAGAGGAGCACGTTCCGGCTCACGTCGAGCACCCAACCTCGCAGGACTTCGAAGCCGGGCAGCGACTTGATGACCGTACCGAAACCGACTTCCGAGGCCGTGTTGAAGATGGCCGGGAGGGCCCCCGCGGTCGCCGCCGAGAGCGAGGCCGAGACGCTGACTCGCATCCGCCGGGCGTGCAGGGCCAGAGTGGTCGTGATCCCGACCGAGAGGGCGACGATCACGGCCCAGCTGGGAGCCGCGTCCCGTGGATTGGTCGCGGGGAAGGCCTTGCGGATCGAGGCTTCGGGGTACCACAGGTCGATCGACCATGCCGTCCGGCTCAGGACGAAATTGACCGCCAGGACCAGGATCAGCGGCAGGACCGCCGCGCCGAGCGAGGGGAGGTCGTCGCCCGTCCGGGCCTCCGGTTCCTGGAGATGCCCGGCCCCGTAGCCCTCGCCCGCGGCGGCCGCCCAGGCGCGTCGCCGGTCCAGCCAGAAGAGGCCGCCGAACAGCACCAGGGCGGCGCCGATCAGTCCGACGACCGGTGCCGCGTAGGCGTCGGTCTTGAAGAACCGAGTGGGAATGATGTTCTGGATCTGAGGCGTCCCGGGCAACGCGTCCATCGTGAACGTGAAGGCCCCCAGGGCGATCGCCGCGGGGAGCAGACGCTTGGGGATGTCCGCGTCCCGGAAGAGCGCCGCGCCGAGAGGGTAGACGGCGAATGCGACGACGAACAGCGACACGCCCCCGTAGGTCAGCACGGCTCCGGCGAGCACGACCGCCGGGATCGCGTGACGCGGCCCCAGGGCCCGGATCATGGCGGCGGCGATCGTAGCGGCCGAGCCGCTCGCGTCGATCATCTTGCCGAAGACGGCTCCCAGCAAGAAGAGCGGGAAGAAGGCCCGGACGAAGCCGGCCACGCCCGTCATGAACAGGTCGGTGTAGCTGGGCAGCAGAGGCAGGCCGGACAGGGCCGCGGCCAGCAGGGCGCAGAGGGGGGCGAAGACGATCACCGGCAGGCCGCGATATGCGACGGCCATCAGCAAACCCAGGGCCAGGACGATGGCGCCGACCTCGATCGCCATGAAACGCGTTCCTCCCTCGGCATGTCCGTGGATCAATCCGGATTTCGCAAGAGGGCGGCGACGCCCATGCCGCCTCCGACGCACAGGCTCACGACCGCCTGCCTCGCCGCTCCCCGATGGATCTGATGCGCGGCGTGGACCACCAGCCTCGCCCCGCTGGCCCCGATCGGATGCCCCAGGGCGATCGCCCCGCCACACCGGTTGACCGATTCCTCGTCGACGCGGAGATCCTGAAGACACGCCAGGACCTGAGCGGCGAAGGCCTCGTTGATCTCGATCGCATCGCATTCCGCAAGCGTGAGCCTCTGTCGTTCGCAGAGCCGCCGAAGTGCATACACCGGACCCAGGCCCATCAACGCCGGCTCGCAGCCCACCAGCGCCGAATCGACCCAGTCGCACAGGATGGGCCACCTCCGCCCTTCCGCGAACTCGCGGTCGGCCAGGAGCAGCATGGCCGCCCCGTCATTGATGCCGCTCGAATTTCCGGCCGTGATGGAGCCGTCCGCCGCGAAGGCCCCGCCCAACCGCGCCAGGTCGTCGAGCGCCGCTCCGGGCCGGGGATGCTCGTCGGCTTCCAGGCCTTCCAGCGGGACGCGCTCGCCGGCGAACGCGCCGGAAGCCTCGGCGGCGGCGAACCGTCGCTGGCTCCGGAGGGCCCATTCATCCTGCCGACGACGACTGATGCCGCGGGATTCGGCCATCGCCTCGACCAGCAATCCCATGTGCCGGCCGTCGAAGGCGTCGATCAGGCCATCTCGCAGGACCGAATCGACCAGCGCGGCGTCGCCCAGTTTCAATCCCTGCCTGGCGCGTGGCACGAAGTAAGGCGAGCCCGACATCGACTCGGTCCCGCCACAGAGGATCGCCTTCGCCTCCCCGCCCTGGATCGCCTGGGCCGCGAGCCGTACGGCCTGCAACCCCGAGCCGCACATCATGTTCACGGTGAACGCCGGGACCTCGGGCGGGAGGCCGACCCGGACGCCGACCTGCCGGGCGATGTTCATCCCCTGGCCGGCCCCCAGGACGTTGCCGACGATCACCTGATCGATTTTCGAGTGCCCGACCTCGCCCAGGACCGGTCGGGCCGCCGCGCAGGCCAGGTCGACCGGCGACAGGTTCTTGAGCTTCCCGAGGAAGCGTCCCAGGACGGTTCGCTTCGCCGCGACGATGCACACTCCCGCCATCTTCAACCTCCGGTGTCCCGATCGAACGACGATGCCGGCATCAGGCGAGGCTGGCGTACGAGGGGGCGGAATTCCATCTGGTCGAGCACGTCGCGTTCGACGTCGATCCCCGGCGCGAGCTCGATCAATTCGAGACCTTCGTCCACGAGCCGGAACACGGCCCGCTCGGTGACGTAGAGCGCCTCTTGACCTTTCCGCCGGGCGACGTCGGCGGCGTAGGACAGCTGCCCCACGTCGGCGACGAACTTGCGGACCCGGCCCTCGCGGACGATCCGCAGCCGCCCCCGCACGACGGCGATTTCGAGCCCGTCGGACGTCATCGTCCCGCAGAAGACCACCCGTCGCGCGTTCTGCGAGATGTTGACGAACCCGCCAACGCCCGCGAGCCGCTCCCCGAACCGCGAGACGTTCACGTTCCCCCGACGATCGATCTCGGCCGCGCCCAGGGCGGCGAAGTCCAGGCCGCCGCCGTCGTAGAAGTCGAACTGCGCCGGTTGGTCGATGATCGCCTCCGGGTGGAATGACGCACCGAAGCTCAGCCCGCCGGCCGGGACGCCGCCGATCGGCCCGCTCTCGACGGTGAGGGTCACGTCGCTAAGCAGCCCGCGTTCGGCCGCGATCAGCGCGACGCCTTCCGGCGTTCCGATCCCCAGGTTGGCGATCGCGCCGGGCCTCAGCTCGTCGCAGACGCGCGACGCGATGATCCGTCGCGGCCCCGCCGCCAGCTTCGGCAGGTCGCCCGTGCCGTCGCGCTCGGCGGCCCCGTAGTATGCGGGGTTGTCCCGCTCGGCGAAGGTCTGGTCGTGCTGCTCGGCGGTCGCCACGACGACGCGATCGATCAGGATTCCAGGCACGCGCACCGACATCGGGTGCGCCGCGCGGGGGAGCACTCGACGGACCTGGGCGATCACCGTGCCGCCGCAGTTGTGCACGGCCTGGGCGATCGCCAAAACCTCGCCGATGATCGCCTCCTCGTCCATCACGAGATTGCCATGGACGTCGACGGCCGTGCCTCGGACCAGCCCGACGTGGACCGGGAATGCGCGATAGAAGAGCCATTCGCGGCCGTCGATCGCGATGCGGCTCACCATCTCGGCCGTGGACCGGGAATTCAGCCGCCCGCCCTGGTGGATGGGATCGATGAACGTCCCCAGCCCCACGGCGGTGATGCACCCCGGCCGGCCGGCGGCGATGTCGCGCAGCAGGTGGCAGATGACGCCCTGGGGGAAGTTGTAGGCCTCGATCTCGCCGTCGAGGGCGAGCCGGCCGATCCGGGGGGCGAGCCCCCAGTGGCCGCCGACGACTCGAGCCAGGAGCCCGCGATGTCCCAGGTGGTTGAGCCCGCGGCCGCAGCCGTCGCCCTGCCCGGCGGCGTAGAGCAGCGTCAGCCCGCGGGGTCGGCCGGAGGCCAGGAAACGGGCCTCGATCGCCTCGGTGAGGGCCTCGGGATGCCCGGCGCCGACGAATCCTCCGCTCACGACGGTCTGGCCGTCCTCGATGACCGCCACCGCTTCCGCCGCCGAGCAGAGCAGCCTCTCGACGCGATCGGTCACGACCACCAGCCTCCGTTGACGTGGACGGTCTGGCCGGTGATGTACGACGCCAGGTCGCTGGCCAGGAACAGGATAGCGTTGGCGATCTCCTCGGGCTCGCCGAAGCGGTTGAGCGGGATCTGGGCCAGCATCCCGGCGCGGACGTCTTCTGGGATCGTCTTCCCCATGTCGGTCAGGACCACCCCCGGGGCCACGGCGTTGACCGTGATCCGCCGCGACGCCAGCTCCTTGCTCAGCACCTTGGTCAGGGCGATGACGCCGGCCTTGGCGGCCGCATAGTTGGCCTGGCCGAAGAAGCCGACGACGCCCGAGATCGAGGCGAGATTCACGATCCGGCCGCCGTCCGACATGACCGCGGCCGCCGCTCGACAGACGTGGAAGACGCCCGTGAGGTCCGTGCCGACGACGACGTCCCAGTCCTCGTCGCTCATCTTCTTGACCGTCCGATCGCGGATCACGGCCGCGTTGTTCACGACCAAGTCGAGGCGTCCGAACCGCTCGCGGGTCGCCGACAGCATGGCGTCGACCTGCGCGGGGTCGCGGACGTCGGCTGGGATCGCCGCGGCCCGTTCGCCGAGGCCGTCGGCGACTTCGCGGGCCAGCTCGGCGTTCCGGCCGGCGGCGTCGGGCGGGTAATTGACGACGACGCTGGCGCCGGCCGCGTGCAGTCGGGTCGCCGTGGCGCGTCCGAGCCCCTGTCCGGCGCCGGTCACGAGCGCCACCTTGCCGACGAGGTCGATCCCGATCACTTGTAGCGGACTCCGAAGAGGCTCTATGGGAAGGGCGGCGCGCCTTGCCGGAAGTGAGGGTATCCGCCCCCGACCCGCCCCACAAGCGACCGGTCACCGGATCCTCGCACCGACAGAACCGGGCGTCTCAGATGGAGTGGAGGTCGAGCCGGGGTTGACGTCCGCCACGGCCCGGGGGGACGATCTTGAGTCGCACCCACGCCGAGTCGGCTGGGCCGGCGGACGACGGAAATGGAGAAGCAGGCGATGGCGAACGTCGAGGAAGAGCGCTACGTGGCGTTCCCGAGGCTCACCGAGGCCGAGGTCGCCCACCTGGCCGACCTGGCCGAACTCTGCACGTTCGAAGACGGCGAATCCGTCTTCCAGGCGGGGGAGCGCGGCGTGTCCCTGTACGTCGTCGAATCCGGCCTGATCGCCATCGTGGACGAGTCGGCGGAGGAATCGAAGACGGTCGTCGTCCACGGCCCGGGCGAGTTCACCGGCGACGTCTCGCTGCTGACCGATCGGCCGGCCGTCATCTCGGCCTACGCCCGGGGGGCGACCCGCGCCTACTGCGTGGGCCCCGCCGAGTTGCGCCGCGTCATCCAGGAGATCCCCGACCTGAGCGACAAGCTGCTCGACGCGTTCCAGGCGCGTCGGGTGCTGCTGGAGCGTTCCGGCTTCGTCGGCGTGCGCGTCTTCGGGCGCCTCGGCGACCCCGACCTGACGGTCATCCGCGAATTCTTCGACAAGAACAAGGTGCCGCACACCTGGGTCGACGTCGAGGCAACCGACGGCCGGACGGCGATGGAGGCCCTCGGCGTCGCCGTCGATCAGTTGCCGTTCGTGTCCTGCAATCGCGGCACACGGTCGCCGCGCCCGACCGTCACGCGCCTGGCCGAATGCCTCGGCCTGAAGCGTCGGATCCGGACCGAGCCGTTCGACCTGGTGATCGTCGGCGCGGGCCCGGCGGGACTGGCGGCCGCCGTCTACGGGGCTTCCGAGGGGCTGTCCACCATCCTCCTCGACCGCTTCGGCCCGGGAGGTCAGGCCGGCACCAGCTCGCGGATCGAGAACTATATGGGCTTCCCCGCGGGGCTGGCCGGGTCGGAACTCGCCAACCGGGGCTACCTCCAGGCCCTCAAATTCGGGGCCGAGCTGGTCGCCCCCGTCGAGGTCCGCTCGATGACGCGCGACGGCAGGATGCACCTTCTCGAACTCGACGACGGGCAGGTCGTCAGCGGCCGGACGGTGCTCATCGCGACCGGGGCTTCTTATCAGCGATTGCCCATCGACGGCTGCGAGCGTTGGGACGGCGGCGGGATCTTCTACTCCTGCACCTCGGTGCACGCCCGCTCGTGCCGAGAGGGCCGCGCCGCCGTCGTGGGCGGGGGCAACTCGGCCGGGCAGGCGGCCATGTACCTCGCCGACCACACGGCCGGGGCGACCCTGCTGCTGCGCGGCGGCGACATTCGCAAGAGCATGTCGGATTATCTCGCCCGACGGATCGAGCGCCACGAGAAGATCGAGGTGCTCCGCCACGTCGAGGTCGACGCCATCGAGGGCGAGTCCTCCCTAAGGGGGGTCCGGCTCCGCGACGTGCGGGAGGGCGGCGTCCGGAACCTCGATTGCACGGCGGTGTTCGTCTTCATCGGCGCCCAGCCGCGCACCGAGTGGTTGCCGCCGGACATCGCAGTCGATTCCAAGGGCTTCATCATCACCGGGGCCGATGCCGCCCAATCCGCCAAGTGGCCCCTGAAGGATCGCGAGCCCTGCGTCGTCGAGACCACGTCTCCGGGCGTCTTCGCGGCGGGCGACGTCCGCAGCAACACCACCAAGCGCGTCGCGTTCGCCGTCGGCGACGGGGCCCTTGCCGTCACCTGCGCACACCGCGTGCTCTCGGATTTGTGATCGAGTTCACGAGCCGAACCGGACTCGCTCCACGACGACTGGCGACGAACATGGGCTACACAACCCAACGCCGTAGCCGTCTGGGCCAAAGCCGACGCGGTCGCGGCCGGCCCGAGTTTTGCAGAGGGTACGTTTCCGAGTCGTAGGTAAGGGATCGGCGGGCTGGCGGCCATCTCATCGAGTCGGCGAAGATGGCTCCCTGCTGGAACCCGTCCCGAGGGAGGATGACTGTTGGCGAACCTGGTGGAAGCCTACGCGAAGACCCGTCGATTCTCGGAATATCTGTGCGAGACGCTGCAGGTCGAGGACTACGTCGTCCAGCCCATGCCCGACGCGAGTCCCACTCGATGGCATCTGGCGCACACGACCTGGTTCTTCGAGACGTTCGTGCTGGCCCCATCGCAATCCGGTTACCGACCGGTCGACTCCGCCTACCAGGTGCTCTTCAACTCGTATTACAACAGCGTCGGAGAGCAGTTCCCTCGATCGCGCCGCGGGGTGCTGACGCGGCCGTCCGTGGCCGAGGTCTTCGCCTACCGGCGGGCCGTCGACGAGAGGATGGCCCGGCTGCTGAGAGAGGTCGACGGCGACGCGGCCGAGGAGATCGGCCGGGTCGTCGAGCTGGGGCTCCAGCACGAACAGCAGCACCAGGAGCTGATGCTCACGGATCTCAAGTATCTCTTCTCCTGCAACCCGCTCTGGCCGACGTATCGCCCATCGGAGGACGATGCGCCCGCGGCGACGACCGACGATAGCGGCTGGTCGACCCATGGCGGCGGGATCGTGAAGGTCGGGCATGACGGCGGCACCTTCGCATTCGACAACGAGAGGCCGCGCCACGACGCCCTGATCGGGGCGTTCGAGCTGCAAGACCGTTTGACGACCGTCGGCGAGTTCCTCCAATTCGTGGAGGACGGCGGTTATCGTCGGCCCGATCTCTGGCTGTCGCTCGGGTGGGCCACGCGGAAGGAGCAGGGGTGGACGGCGCCCTTGTACTGGGTCGAGAGGGAGGGGGCGTGGAGCCAGTTCACGCTGGGCGGACTCAAGCCATTGCGGCTCGATGAGCCGGTCTGTCATATCAGCTTCTTCGAGGCGGACGCCTTTGCTCGCTGGATGGGCTCACGGCTGCCGACCGAAGCGGAGTGGGAGCATGCGGCGGCCGGGGTGATCCCAGGAGGTCGCTCCGGAATGCCAGGCCGTTTCCACCCCATTCCGGCGTCGCCGGTGCGAGGCGCCTCCCGGATTCGTCAATTGTACGGCGAGGTCTGGCAGTGGACGGCCAGCCCGTACACTCCGTATCCGGGTTATCGAGCCCCCTCGGGGGCGCTCGGCGAATACAACGGAAAGTTCATGTGCAACCAATATGTGTTGCGCGGTTCCTCCTGCGCCACCCCGGCAGGTCATTCGCGGTCGACGTATCGCAACTTCTTTCCGCCTGATGCGCGATGGCAATTCTCGGGGATGCGCCTGGCGCGTGATGCACAGGGGTGAAATCGGCCAGGCCCGAGCTGGGCGCAACGGCCCGGATCGGGTCGACTTCGACTCCGAAGCACTTTTCGTCCCGACTCTAGGTCGAAATCCAATGGCGATGCTGGAATTCCACGGAGCCTCTCGGACATACGACGGGGTGACGGCGGTCCATCCGCTCGACCTGGCGGTCGAGGAAGGGGAAGTCCTGGTCCTGCTCGGACCCAGCGGCTGCGGAAAAACTACCATCCTGCGCATGGTGGCGGGCCTCGTCTCACCGACATCGGGCGAGGTCGCGGTCGACTCGATCCCCATCAGCCCCCAGACCATGGGCGCGATCCGCAAGACGCTGGGCTACGTGATCCAGGAGGGAGGACTTTTCCCTCACCTGACGGGGCTGGCGAACGTGACCATCATGGCCCGTCAAGAAGGCTGGCCGCGCGCCCGCATCGACGAGCGAGTCGCCGAGCTGGTGGAGATGACCCAACTGCCGAGGGCCGGGCTGGATCGCTATCCGAATGAACTCTCTGGCGGGCAGCGTCAGCGGATCAGCCTGATCCGGGCCCTGTTCATGAGCCCGCGAATCCTGCTGCTGGACGAGCCGTTGGGCGCGCTCGATCCGCTGATTCGGGCCGGCTTGCAGAGAGACCTCAAGCAGGTCTTCGAAAGGACGGGGACGACCGTGTTGTTCGTGACCCACGACCTGGTCGAGGCCGGGCGATTCGCCGACCGAGTCTGCCTCATGCAGTCCGGCCGGATCGTCCAGCAGGGGCCGTTTCGCGAGATCCTCCAGAAGCCGAGCAGCGAATTCGTCCGCGAATTCGTCACCTCGCAGGTCGTCGAGCCGTGAGAAGTCGATCCCTCGCCAAGTTGATCGTCTTGCCGCTGCTGCTCCTCATCGTGGGCGTCACCCCGCTCCCTCGCGCCGGGGTGCGAGTGCGGCTGGGCTCGAAGAAATTCACCGAGTCGGTGATTCTCGGCGAGATGCTGCGGATTTTGCTGGAGCACTCGGGAGTCAAGGTCGCCCACGTCCGCGAGATCGGCGGCACGCGTCTGCTTTTCGATGCGCTCGTGGCGGGCGAGATCGACGCCTACCCGGAATATACGGGCACCATCCTGAAGGAGATCTTCGTCGGAAAGGCCGTCGCCGACGACCGCTCGATGCGGGAATTGCTGCGTAAGCAAGGCGTCGGCGTCGCCGAGTCGCTGGGGTTCAGCAACACTTACGCCCTGGCCCTCACCAGGCGGAGGGCCGCCGAGTTGGGGATCTCGCGCGTCTCGGATCTGCGACGACTCCCCGAGCTGCGGATCGCGCTGACGCACGAGTTCCTCGACCGCAGCGACGGCTGGCCGGCCCTGAAACGCGCGTACGACCTCCAGCAGGATCAGGTCGTCGGCGTCGATCACGACCTCGCCTATCGTCAGCTCCTGGCCGGCGAGATCGACCTGATCGACGTCTATTCGACGGACGCCATGATTCGACGCTCGGACCTGTTCCTGCTCGCGGACGACCGCTCGTTCTTCCCGCGCTACGACGCACTCTGGCTTTACCGCCTCGATTCGGCGGCGCGCGATCCACAGCTCGTGGCCGCGATCGAGCGGCTCGCGGGGACGATCTCCGAGTCGGCGATGCAGAAGCTCAACGACGACGTCGAGGCGCGGAGGGCGACCGAAGAGCAGGCGGCCTCCGAGTTCCTGGCGACACGTTTCGGGATCCGGGTCGAGGCGCAAGCGCAGTCGCGCGCCGGGATGATCGCCGACCATCTCGTCGAGCATCTCGACCTCGTGCGGCGTTCGCTGCTGCCGGCCATCGTGGTCGGGGTCGCGCTCGGCGTCTTCTGTCAGCGTTTTCCGCGGGCGGGGAAGGCGGTTTTGGCCGTCGTGGGGCTCTTGCAGACGATCCCCTCGCTGGCGCTGCTCGTCTTGTTGATGCCGGTGATCTGGGCGCTCGGCTATCGGAGCATCGGAGAGGGATCGGCGACGGCGGTTACGGCCCTTTTCTGCTATTGCCTCCTGCCGATCGTAAGGAACACGTACACGGGCCTGGAGGGCATCCCGCGGGGGACGATCGAGTCGGCGACGGTGCTCGGACTCGGCCGCGTCCCCCGGCTGGTCGACATCGAGCTGCCGATGGCGATGCCGACCATCCTCGCCGGGATCCGGACTTCTGCCGTCCAGAACGTCGGCTTCGCGACGCTGGGGGCGATCATCGGGGCCGGCGGTCTCGGGCAGCCGATCCTGAGGGGGATCCGGCTCAACGATACATCGCTGATCGCGGCCGGCGCGATCCCCGCCGCACTCCTGGCGTTGCTCCTGCAATTCGCCGTCGACGCCATGGAATGGGTCTTGACCCCGCGCGGGCTGAAACGCCACGTCGCCGTGCGAGAATGAACGACGTGAGACCTATCCCCTGATCTTGAAATGCAAGACGGCGAACTGGCGTCCCGGATCCGTCCACTCTCGTTCGAGCGTCAGACCTGCGGCGGCGGCCACGGTGGAGAATTCGTCCACTGTGTACTTGTGGGAGTACTCCGTGCAGATCGTGTCGGACGGCGAGAACGAGATGGACTCGCCTCCGACGCGGACGGACTGGGATTTTCGGCTCACGAGGTGCATCTCGATACGACCCTCGTCGGGATTGTAGAAGGCCCGATGGGAGAAGTTGGAGAGGTCGAAATCCGCTCCCAGCTCGCGGTTGATCCGTTCCAGCAGATTCAGGTTGAACTGGGCCGTCACTCCCAGGCGGTCGTTGTAGGCCGCCTCGACGTCGCCCACCGCCTTCTTCAGGTCGATGCCGATGATGAGGCCGCCGCCCGCGCCGCAGAGGTCGACGATCCGTCGGAGGATCGCGGCGGCCTGATCCGGGACGAAGTTGCCGATCGTGGAGCCCGGAAAATACACGGAGACCCGCGCGGGCGCTCGAGAGGGTCGAGGCAAGGCGAACGGCCGGGTGAAGTCCGCGCAGACGGGCAGGATCTCAATCTCGGGGTAGTCGCTCGCCAGTTCGAGCGAAGTTTTGAACAGGTGCTCACCCGAGATATCGACGGGCACGTACGCCGCCGGGTCCTTCAGGCAGTCGAGCAGATAGCGGGTCTTCACGCTGCTGCCGCTGCCGAACTCGACCAGCATCGCCCCCGCACCGAGCGCCTCTCCCATCTCGGGGGCGAAACGCTCCATCAAATCCAACTCGGTGCGCGTGAGGTAGTACTCTTCGAGCTGGCAGATGCGATCGAAGAGGATCGAGCCTCGCTCGTCGTAGAAGTATTTGCTGGGGATTTGCTTCGGCCGGCCTCGCAGCCCCGTGAGGACGTCTTCGAGGAACGTGAGTCCAGACTCCCGCCCTCCGAGGGATGGTGGGCCGGTCGTCGCGCAACTCACGCCGTCGGTCTTCCGAGTCAGGATGTCGCTTGACAATATGTTTACCCTGGTTGCTGATGCGGTCGAGCGGTTCGGTTCGGGAGAGGCCCGAAGAGAATTCGAGTCGTGAGCGCGTCCAGATCGACTTCCGTCGGCCTTCGCGCTCGGCTCATCGTCGAGTCGCATGGAGTCGGCGGTCGACGGCTACGGAAAACGCCCAGTCCTGAGAATCAAGGACGAGAGCCGAACCGATGAGCCCTCTCTCTGCACGACTGCGAGCCTGGATGTACTATCTCGGCTCGCAACACTCGATCCAGTTACGAATGCGGGGGATGCGAGCAGCTTTCATGCCGCTGAAAGGCCCAGCATCCGGGAACTCGGTCGAGGACCCGGACTTCGATGGTCCCGGCTCCATTCTATGCGCGAGGACCCGCAGGACAATTTCCGGATCGTAGGACGACTCCTCGAAAGGACCGGGTGGCCGGACGCGAGACCATGCGGGCATCGCGTCCCGTTGCGGAACGGACCCGCCGCCGTTAGACTCGGTTTCACCTCTCCCGAATCGGCGGGCGCAAGCCCATGGCCGGCAAACACGACCGTCGTCGATCGGACCGTCGCACTCCATCGGTCGGCGTCCCTGGACCTGTCGCCGAAGTGGCCGACGTCACCCGTTCCCGTCCCTCGACTCGTCGAACCCGGCTCGCACCCTCGGCGGCTCCCTTCGGTCCTTTCGCGAAGCGACGGCCCCACCGCCCGGGTCGGCTCGGAACCCCATCCGCCTCCCGCTGGAAGCGTCCATGTTGCATGCGATCCACAGGCTCAGCGTCCAGTCGAAGTTGACCATGATGCTCCTGCTCGTGAGCGTCGGCTCGATCTTCGTCATCAGCTTCCTGGGCTACGACTCGGGCATGAGGGCCGTGAAGGCCGGCGTCGAGGACCAGTTGACCAGCCTGAGGACGTCCAAGGCCTATCAGATCCGATCCCAGATCGAAGGCTTCCGCAATCAAGTCTACGTGTTCAGCGACGACTACATGATCGTCTCGGCGATGCGCGAGTTCCGCGACGCCTGCGACGACCTCGCCGCCAGGCCGGCCCCTCCCGAATACGAGGCGTCGCTGGTCGATTTCTACGGCAAGGAGTTCATCCCCCGGTTGACCGGCTACGTCGAGGGGAAGCCCGCGCTGGAGAACTACATTCCGAAGCTTCCCTGGTCCCGCTACCTCCAGCACCATTACATCGCGGCGAACCCGAACAAGGTCGGCGAGAAGTGGAAGCTGGACAAGGCGGGGGACGGCAGCCGCTATTCCGAAGTCCACGCCAAGTATCATCCGGTCCTGCGCGAGTTCGTCCAGAAATTCGGCTATTACGACCTCTTCCTGTTCGACGTCCGCACCCAGCACGTCGTCTATACGGTCTTCAAGGAGCCCGACTTCGCGACGGATTTCGCGACCGGCCCTTACAGCTCGTCGAACCTGGGCCGGCTGTTCACCTCGCTCATCAAGGAGAAGGACAACAAGACCACGCGCATCGAGGATTTCGAGCCCTACCGGCCCTCGCTCGCGGCGCCGGCGGCCTTCGTGGGCGCGCCGATCTTCGACGGCGCGGAGATGATCGGGATCCTCGCCTTCCAGTTCCCCATCGACGAGTTCAACAAGCTCATGACGAGCGACTACAAGTGGGAGGCGGACGGCCTGGGCGAGACCGGGGAGGTCTACCTGGTGGGCGACGATCACCTGATGCGGTCGATGTCCCGATTCCAGAAGCAGGCCCCGGAGAATTTCTACGCGGCGCTGAAGGCGGTGGGGACTCCGCCGTCGAAAATCGAGCGGCTGCGCCGCACGAACACGGCGATCCTCGAGCTGGCCGACGAGACGGAGTCGGTGACGCGGGCGCTTCACGGCCAGTCCGGCACCGACCTCCTCGTCGATTACCGCGGCGTCGACGTGATCAGTTCGTACGCCCCCCTGGAGATCGACGGTCTGAGCTGGGTGCTCGTCGCCAAGAAGGACCTGTCCGAGGCGTTCGCGCCGATCGCGAGCTTCGGGCGCAAGGTTCTGGCCTCTTCCGTCGTCATCGTCCTGGTCATCACGTGCCTGGCCGCATTGCTGGCGCGGCTCTTCGTGCGGCCGATCTTCCAGCTCATCGAGGGGGCGCGGAGGATCGCGTCCGGGGAGAAGGGGGTTTACGTGAAGGTCTCGTCGAAGGACGAGCTGCACGACCTCGCCGAGTCGTTCAACGTGATGAGCCTGAGCCTCAAGGTCAAGTCCGAGGAGATCGAGCGTCGGGTGCAGGAGAACGAGGAATTGCTGCTGAACATCCTGCCGACGTCGATCGCGACGAGGAGGAAGGCGGGGGTCCAGACCGTCTCCGACAGTCATGCCGACGTCACGGTCATGTTCGCCGAGATCTCCGGGTTCGCCGAGGCGACCGGCTCGATGTCCGCCGACCAGGCCGCGGAGCTGCTCAACGACATGATCTCGGCCTTCGACGAGGCGGCCGAACGGCACGGGGTGGAGAAGGTGAAGACGGTCGGAGAAGACTACCTGGCCGCGTGCGGCCTTTCCGTGCCGCGCCTCGATCATGCCAGCCGCGTCGTCGACTTCGCCGAGGACGTGGTCCGGATCGTCCGGAGGTTGAACCAGGACCGCGGACACCCGCTCTCCGTCCAGGTGGGGATCAACTCCGGGCCGGTCGTCGGCGGCATCGTGGGGCGGACGAAGTTCATCTTCGACATGTGGGGCGACACGGTGAACGTCGCCAGGTCGCTCTACACCGTCGGGGGCGACAACTCGATCCACGTGACGCAGGCGGTGCACGACCGCCTCAAGGACGCCTATCGGTTCGAGCCGGTCGGCACCGTGGAAATCAAGGGCAAGGGGCCGATCCCCATCTGGCGGACCGCCGCCTGAGCGGAACGTAGGCGAGCGACATGCAGAAGACGTTCATGGATAGCGAGATGCTCCGTTGGGGCGTCGGTTTGATCCTGGGCTTCCCGGCGCTGATGCTGATCGTCGGCGAGGTCATCTTCCATCTGGATCGCCGCAAGCACCCCCTGACCTCGACGCTGCGGATCGTCCGCGGGCTGCTCCTGCCGGCCACGGCCGTCTTCCTCACGCTCCAGCACGTCATCCCGGTCGGCCGCGACGACCTGTGGCTCCGGCTGGTCGAGACGGTCATCCTGCTCGTCCTCATCCATGCGTCGTTGTCGCTGTTGAACGTCGTCATCTTCGCGCACGCGACCGAAGGGTCGTGGCAATCTCGACTCCCGCGCCTGCTCGTCGACGTGATCCGCCTGATCCTGGTGCTGGTCGGCCTGTCGGTCGTGCTGTCGATCGTCTGGGGCTACGACCTGGGCTCGCTGGCGACGGCCCTCGGGGTCGGGTCGCTCGTCCTCGGCCTGGCCCTCCAGGACGCCGTGGGAAACGTTTTCGCGGGCCTGCTCCTGATGTTCGAACGGCCGATCACCGTGGGCGACTGGATCACCGTCGAGGGGTACTCGGGGAAGATCGTCGAGATCAACTGGCGGGCCGTCCATCTGGAGACGTTCGAGCGCGTCCTCGTCATCGTCCCGAACTCGGTCCTGGCGAAGGGGGCGATCTCGAACTACGGCCGGCCGACCCGGCTTCACGGCGAACTCCTGCCGTTCCGGTTCAGCGTCTTCGACAAGCCCAATGAAGTCCGGAACCTGCTCGCCGACACGATCGAGGGGGTGCGGGGCATCCTCGCGGATCCGCCCGCCGACATCATCACCGACAGCTTCGGCGACGGCGTCGTCCTGTACAAAGTCAGGTTCTACGTCGAGGACTACGCCGACGTCGAACGAGCCCGCAGCGAATACCTCACGCGCGTCTGGTATGCGGCGAGACGGCTGCGACTGACCCTCGACCATCCCACCCTGTACCACCTGCCCGCCGACCGCGAGGCTCCCCCGTTCCGGGACAAGGTGCCGACGCCCGCCGCCGTGGCGGCGCTCTTCCCCCAGTTCGGCCTCTCCGCCGTCGCCGAGGACGGCCCGGAGTGGAGGGACGTCTGCTTGCGACACTATTCCCCGGGGGAGACGGTCCTCCGCCCGGGAGAAGCGATCCCGGGACTGTTCTTGATCTTCAGCGGCCATGTGGAGCTGGCTGTGCGAAATGAAGACGGGCTCCTCAACATCACCGCCGGCGCGGGCCGCGGCGAATACTTCGGCGAGAAGGCCCTGCTGCCCGGCCAATCCAGCGACTTCTTCGTGGTCGTCGCCGAGGAGCTGGAGGTGTTGGTCCTCCCTTCCACGACGTTGGAAGCGATGCTGGAACGCTCGCCTCGCCTCGCCTCGGAAATCGGTCGCGTGATGGAATCGCGTCGGGCCGCGGCTCTCAGGGCGAGCAAGAGGCCCGTGAATGCGGCCGATCAAGCCTTCGTCCATCCCCGCCGTGAAGACGCCGCTAGGTCCGTAGGCGCTTCCGATCGAGCCTGAGGAGGCCGCCCACGCCTCCGGTCCGCTGGGCCAAGCGGCTGGATTCCGTGACGCCGACTTCCGAACTCCGACAAGGACAATTCGCCCGTCGGCGAGCCTCGATTTCACGGGATCGACGCTCCTCCCCGCGGAGGTCGGCGCCTCCATCGTCGGTTTTCTATGCGACGGATTCGATCTCGCGGCCGGCCGCGACTCTTGGTCTGGAAACTTGCCTCGCGGGCCCCGAGTGTGGACAATGCGCAGCCATTCGTCCGGTGTCATCCCTCGGGACCACGGTCCCGAGGCGGCGTTCAACAGGGGAGGGTGCGTCGATGGCGGAAGACAATGCGAGGCCGCCGATGGAGCAGGGCGGCCATAGCCGGCGCCGTTTCTTGCGGGGGTCGGGCCTCGCGGCCGCCTCCGCCGTCCTGACGGCCCAGGCCACCGCGGTCATCGACGAGGCCGAGGCCCAGGTCGCCGTGGCCGCTCCGAAGGTCGCCGCCGGCGACACGTCGCTGACCCTGATGGTCGACGGCCGGGAGATGAGCTGCACGATCGAGCCGAGGAGCACGCTGCTCGACACGCTGCGGAACCGGCTCGACGTCACCGGGCCCAAGCGGGTCTGCGACCGCGGCAGCTGCGGCGCCTGCACCGTCATCCTCGACGGCGACCCCGTCTACTCCTGCACCACCCTGGCCATCTCGTGCGGGGGCAAGACGATCGAGACCGTCGAGAGCTTCGACACGGGCGAGGACGGCGTGCCCCACGCGTTCCACCAGAGCGACGGGCTGATGTGCGGCTACTGCACCCCCGGCTTCGTCACCGCCTGCAAGGCCTTCCTGGACAAGAACCCCGGCAAGACCCCGACCCTCGAAGAGGTCAAGCGCGGGCTCGACGGGAACATCTGCCGGTGCGGCACGTACATCGGCGTGTTCGAGGCGGCCCTGGCCGCGGCCAAGACGATGAAGGGAGCCTGACCGATGGCCACATGGCCCGAGACCACCCGCCTCATCGGCGCCCGCATCCCCCGCCTTGACGGCATGGCCAAGGCTTCCGGCAGGGCCAAGTATCCCTCCGACATCCGACCCGAGGGGATGCTTTTCGGGGTGATGCTCACCAGCCCCCACGCCAACGCCGTTCTGAAGGCGGTCGACGTCGAGGCCGCCAAGAAGATGCCCGGCGTGAAGGCCGTCCTCGTCGTGGCCACGCCCGGCGAAGCGAAGATCCTCTACCAGGGGCAGGAGATCGCCGCGGTCGCGGCCGAGACCGAGGAGAAGGCCCGCGACGCCGTGAAGGCGATCAAGGTCGAATACGAGGTCCTCCCCCACGTCGTCACCGAGCGGCAGGCCATGGCCGCCGACGCGCCGAAGGCCTTCCCCCGGGGCAACACCCAGGCCGGCCGGGCCCAGAGCCGGGGCAAGCCGGACGAGGCCATGCAGAAGGCCGAGGTGACGATCGAGGGCACGTACGCGTTGCCGGTCATCACCCACGTCTGCCTGGAGCCGCACGGCTTGACCGCCGAGTGGAAGGGGACCGACTCGATCGTCGCCTACGCCAGCACCCAGTCGGTCAGCGGCGTCGCCAACGACCTGGTCCAGAATCTCGGCGTCGAGGCGTCGAAGGTCACGGTGCTCACCGAGGTGATGGGCGGCGGCTTCGGCTCGAAGTTCGGCGCCGACATCTGGGGCGTGTCGGCCGCCAAGCTGGCCAAGGAGGCCGGCAAGCCGGTCCGGATGTTCCTCGACCGCGCCCAGGAGCATCTCCTCGGCGGCAACCGGCCGAGCGCCACGGCCCACGTCAAGCTCGGTGCGACCAAGGACGGCAAGCTCGTCGCCCTGGCCGCCGAGACGCACGGGACCGGGGGACGGGGCGGCTCGAACTTCCCGCTGCCCTACGTCTACCGCGTCGAGAACTCGACACGGTCGCACACCGAAGTCTTCGTCAACTGCGGCGGCGCCCGGGCCATGCGGGCGCCGGGCCACCCCCAGGGGTGCGCGATCATGGAATCGGCCATGGACGACCTGGCCGCCAGGCTGGAGATCAACCCCCTGGAGCTCCGGCTCAAGAACCTGGCCGAGAACGACATGGTCGCCGGCGGGATCAACCGGTCGGACATCTATCGCGACGAGGTGGCCCGCGGCGCCGAGCTCATCGGCTGGGATCGCTGGAAGCCGCGAGGCCGGAACGGGGCGGGGCCGGTCAAGCGCGGTCTGGGGATGGCCCTGCACCAGTGGGGGGGCGGAGGCGCGCAGGACAAGCAGGTCTCCTGCATCATCAGCCCCGACGGCTCCGTCGAGCTGCGGAGCGCGACCCAGGACATCGGCACCGGGGCCCGGACGATCCTGGCGATCATCGCGGCCGAGGTGTTCGGCCTCGAGGTCGGCCAGATCCGGTCCAACATCGGCAACTCCACGTTCCCACCGGGCCAGAGCTCGGGCGGCTCGACGACCACCCCATCCATGGCGCCGCCCTGCCTCGACGCGGCTGTGAAGGCCCGCGACGAGCTGTTCAAGAAGATCGCACCAGGCCTCGACGCCGCGCCCGAGGATCTGTCCTTGAAGGAAGGCAAGGTCCTGGTCAAGGGCGAGGAGAAGCTGACGTGGGCCCAGGCCTGCCGCAAGCTGGGCATGATGCCCATCAGCGTGACGGGCGTCTTCGCGCAAGGCCTCTCGTCGACCGGCGTCGGCGGCTGCCAGTTCGCCGAGGTGACCGTCGACGTGGAAACGGGCGTGGTCCGTCTGAAGAAGATCGTCGCGGTCCAGGACACCGGCCTGATCCTCGACATGCTGACCTGGCGGAGCCAGGTCTACGGGGGCGTCATCGGCGGACTGAACTACGCGATGTTCGAAGAGCGGGTCATGGACGAGCAGACCGGCGTGATGCTCAACCCCGACATGGAGCTCTACAAGCTCGCGGGGGCGACCGACATCCCGGAGATCATCGTCGAGGCGTACGACACCCCGGAGATGCGGAGCCGGGGCGTCATCGGCGTCGGCGAGCCGCCGACGATCAGCACCGCCGCCGCGATCGGCAACGCCGTGGCCAACGCCATCGGCGTCCGCGTCCCCCAATGGCCGATGTCTCCCATCAACGTCCTGAACGCCCTGGCCAAAGAAGGGAAGGCGTGATCGATGAAAGCCTTTGAATACGCCAGCCCCACGAGCGTCGACGACGCCCTGAAGCACCTGACCGATTCCCCCTCCGCCGAGGCGCTCTCGGGGGGGACGGACCTGATCAGCCGGATGAAGGACTACGTGACGAGCCCGGCCAGGGTCGTCTACCTCAAGGACGTGAAGTCCCTCGCCGGCATTGCCGAGCGGCCTCTCGGCCTGGAGATCGGCGCGGGGACGCGGCTGGTCGACGTCGTCGCCAATCCGCTCGTGGCCGAACGCTACCCGGCGCTCCGCCAGGCGACCCTGGAGGTCGGCACGCCCCAGATCCGCAACATGGCCACGGTCGGCGGCAACCTGATGCAGCGGCCGCGGTGCTGGTACTTCCGCGGCGGGTTCGGGCTGCTCGGGCGCAAGGACGGCAAGAGCCTGGTCCGGGCGGGCGACAACCGCTACCACGCGATCTTCCTCACCGAAGGCGACGCCCTCTTCGTCAGCCCGTCGAGCCTGGCCGCGCCCCTCGTCGCCCTGGGCGCCCAGGCCACGATCCTCGGCCCCAAGGGGGAGCGGACGATCCCGGTCGAGGATCTCTATCGTGTTCCGAAGTCGAACGAGGACCGGGAGCTGACCACGGCCCCCGGCGAACTGCTCTTGAAGGTCTCGCTGCCGGCGGCGGGCAAGAACGGTTCTTATGAAGTTCGCCAGAAGCAGTCGCACGACTGGCCCCTGGTCATGGCGGCCGTGAACCTCAAGATGGACGGCGACAAGGTGGGCGACTGCCGGGTCGTCCTCTACGGCGTCGCCCCGATCCCCTGGCGCAGCGCGGCGGCCGAGAAATCGATCCGCGGCCAGGTCGTCTCTCGCGACTCCGCCGCCGCGGCCGCCGTCGCGGCCGCCGAGGGGGCCAAGCCGCTGTCCATGAACGGCTACAAGGTCGCGCTCGTCCGCACGGCCGTGAAGCGAGCCCTTCTCGTGGCCACGGGCGATCGCTACTGGGAGGAGGTCTGAACCATGTCCGACCGCCCGAGCGAAGCCCCGGCGACGGAACGGCCCCAACTGGGACCTCCCTGCCGGTTTCTACGGAACAAGGGGATGTACGTCTACACCGACGACTCCTCGAGCGACCATGCGTCCGATTACGACAACACCATTTTCTGGTGCCAGAAGACGTTGAAAGACCTCGGGCCGGACGACGGATTCGTCGGCCGCGAGGACTGCCGCGAAGTCGGCAGGCCCTGCTACGAATCGGAGTAAGTGTCGGATTTCGATCCGCCCCTGGACCGTCCGCGTATAATCACGCCGGAGAAATCTCAGCTTGCCGTTAGGCCGTCGTCGACCGTCTCTCCATTGTTGACATTCACGTGATCCATCCATGATGGTTTGAGGAGTCGAATCATGCTTGCCGGCACGCTTGCGACGCTCGGGTGTCTTATGATCGCCGCCTCGCCCGACGCGAATCGGGTCAAGGGAGATTACGTCGAGGCCCGCACCGCCGACGTCTACACCGGCCCCTGCTTCTCCAACGCCGAGATCTTCATCACGGGCCATCAGGCGGTCATGGCCTGGAAGGTGACCGAAGGTTCTTGGGACGGCGTGACGCTGGACGGACTCTCGGTCGCGGCCGCCGTCGTCGGCTCGACCACGTTCTCGGAGGATGACGTGAAGGCCGCTCGATCCGTCCTGCTGGTCGATAAGAAGGCCACCTCCGCGCAGCGCAAAGCTCTCATCGCGATGGCGACGGCGCTCGGCGGCGACCGCCTGAAAAACGTCGTCGCCGTGCGGGACACGACGCTCGGCGTCACCGTCGAGGAGCACATGGACTCCGTGGCGGACGCCGACGCCCGCCATGATGCCCATGGGATGCCCCACGCGCCGGTCGGCCTCCTCTCGGCGCCCGGCCTGGCCGAGATCCTCACCCGCTCCCTGGACGAGGGCGACCACTTCTGCGGGAACGAGACCGTCGCCTACGCCCCCCTCTCGCTCGGCGTCACGGCCCTGCCCGCCTACACCCTCCGCCACAAGTACACCGGCGGCGAACTCGACACCCGGTGGAACGATCCGAACTGCCGGAGCAGCTTCGTGGGCCATTTCGCCTATTGAACGCGGAGAGGCGAGCCTCGTCTTCGACCCTGGGGCGACGCCGGCGGGCCTCGCCCCGGGGGAATCCCACTGGCCTTGGTCCGTCACGAGTTGAGGGTCGGAATGTCTTTGAAATATCTGATGGTCCTCGCCCTGGCGGCGACGACGGCGGCCGCGGCGGACGAGCCCTACAAGATCGAAGCCTTGAACGAGGCGCCGCCGCAGGAACTCGCGCCCGGCGTCAAGGGGGTGCTCGACTCGCAGGGGTTCCGCGTCGTCGATCCGGAGGGGCGACCCTTGGTCGACGTCTGGCTTCGAAAGGGGACGCCGGCCACGGCGAAGCCGGCCGGCCCGAAAGGGGCTGTGCTCTATCCCGTGCTGACGGAAGGTGAGCTGATCGGGGCCGTCAAGTTCGCCGCCGAAGGCCACGACTACCGCGACCAGCCCGTCGCGGCGGGGGTCTACACCCTGCGTTACGGGCTCCAGCCGGTGAACGGCGACCACCTCGGCGTGAGCGTGAATCGCGATTACGCACTCCTTCTGCCGACGGCCAAGGACGCCGATACGGCGGACCTGCCTCGGAAGAAGCTCGAAGAGCGCAGCGCCGAATCGGTCGGGACGACCCACCCCGGGGTGCTCTTGCTGCTGGCGCCGCCTGACAAAGGGACGGAAAAACCGACCATGGTGAACGACGCCACGCTCAACACGTGGGGAGCGGTCGTCTCGCTGCCGCTGAAGGTCGAAGGCGAGGCGGACTTCGTCCCCTTGTCGGTCCAGCTCGTGCTCGTCGGGGCGAAGACGGATTGACGCCGGGTCGTCCCTCGACGGGGTGCCCCCGCGAGCTGGCCGACGACCTGGACTATCGCTTTTTCGATCCTTCGACGGGAATCCATTGATGTCACGTCGAATTGCGATGGGCGTCCTCGTGTTGGGCCTTTGGGCCGGCCGCGCCACGCTTGCGGCGGACGACTACCTTTTCGCCCACGACGACGTCATGGGGACCTCGCTCGAGCTGAGCGTTCGGGCCTCCGACGCCGCAGCCGCCCGTCGGGCTGAAGGCCGGGTGTTGCGAGAGATCGACCGCCTGGCGGCGATCCTCAGCAACCACGACCCGGCGAGCGAGTTCCGACGGTGGCAGGCGGCCCCCGTCGGCCCTTCGAAGGTGTCCCCCGAGTTATGCGAGGTGCTCGCGCTGAGCGATATCTGGCGCGAGCGGACCGGCGGGGCCTTCGACCCCCGAGTGCAGGCCCTGACGAGTCTCTGGTCCGAGGCCGCCCGGCAGAACCGGCCCCCGTCCCGCGAAGAACGGGATGCTGCGGCGAGCCGGTCGACCGACGCCGCCTGGAGGCTCGATCGAGCCGCGGGGACCGCCGAGCGTCTCTGGGCCGGCCCTCTCACCCTCGATGCAATCGCCAAGGGGTATATCGTCGAGCGGGCCGGCCTCGCGGGGCTGGCGGGCGACGCGACGGTGCGAGGCCTCATGCTCAACGTCGGAGGCGACCTCAGGGTTCTGGGCGAGACGCCGCGAGTGATCTCGATCGCCGGGCCGCAGCTCGGCTCCGAGACGAACCCGCCCATCGCCTGGGTCGAGGTGAAGAACCTCGCGGTGGCCACGAGCGGCCGGAAACATCGCGGCTACCAGATCGGCGGCCGTTGGTTTTCCCACATCATCGACCCCAGGACCGGCGATCCGGCGTCGGCCGTGCTCGCGGCCACCGTGATCGCCCCCAGCTCGGCCGACGCGGACGCCCTCGCCACGGCCCTGAACGTGATGCCGCCCGAAACCGGGATACGTCTGGCCGCCTCCCTTCCCCAGGTGGCTTGCCTGATCGTCGACGCCGAGGGGGGCCTCCATCGCAACGCCGCATGGCGGACTTACGAGCGGCCTGCTCCCGCCCCGCCCACTCCGACCCTCACGGCTTCGCAGAAGGCGGCCGCGAAGGGAGGAGACGAGGACTGGGGACGCGACCACGAACTGCTCGTCCGATTCGAGATCAACCGGCCTCAGGAAAGGGGTCGATATCGCCGGCCGTACGTCGCGGTTTGGGTCCAGGATGCAGATGGCGCCCCGGTGCGGAACCTGCTGCTGTGGGTCTCGATGGGCGGACCCGGCCCCTTCGAGTGGCTGCCCGACCTGAAGCGATGGTACGCCGACGACCGGGCCCGGACGAAGCTCAACCGGACCGACCCGTTCCAGGTCGCCCAGCCCACCCGGCCGCCCGGCGAATACTCGGTCGCCTGGGACGGCAAGGACGACAAGGGCAAGCCGCTGAAGCCGGGCGAATACACGATCCTGATCGAGGCCGTGCGCGAGCAGGGCGGTTACGGGCTCATCCGGAAACAGGTCGTGGTGGGCGGCGATCCATTCGTGAAGGAATTGAAGGGGAATGACGAGATCAAATCGGCCTCTCTCGAATACCGACCCAGGAAGGCCGAACGATGATCGGGAACCCGCCTCGGGACCTCTCTCGGAGGGGACGGCGCGACCACAGGCCGGTCGCCGAGCGGGGCTCAAGCTCGCCGCGTTCTCGCGATGGTTGCACACCTATCTGTCCATGTTCGGTCTCACGGTCGTCCTTTTCTTCAGCCTGACGGGCATCACGCTCAACCATCCCCGTTTCTTCGACGACGGGATTGCGACGAGCCGCGAGGCCGAAGGGCGCGTGGCGGCCGAATGGGTCGACGCGAGCGGTACTGATTCGGACCCGGGGGCCGGGATCCAGAAGCTCGAAGTCGTCGAACATCTGCGCCGGACGCACGGCCTGCGAGGCGCCCTCGCCTCGTTCACGACGGATGAGGACGAGTGCGTCGTCACGTTCAAGGGACCGGGCTACTCGGCCGACGCCTTCATCCGCCGCGCCGACGGCCGTTACCGCCTCACCGAGGAACGTCGAGGCGTCGTCGCGGTCCTCAACGACCTCCACAAGGGCCGCGACGCCGGTCCCGTGTGGTCCGCGCTCGTCGACGTTTCGGCTGCGCTGACGGCCACGGCCTCGCTCTCGGGCCTCTTGCTGCTGTTCTACATCAAGCGACGCCGCGCGACGGGGCTCTTTCTCGCCCTGGTCGGCGCCGCCGTCCTGGCAGCCGCCTTCCTGCTGGGCGTGCCGTAGGTTCTCCGGCCGCCATCCCGGACTTCAAGGCTTGATCTCCGCAGGCTTGGCGAGGATCGTGATCCAGGGACGGTCGGTCTCGGCCTCGAAGCCCGCGATCTTGGCGAGGGCGGTCCGCTGGAACTTGCCGTCGACGGAACGTCCGACGACCCGGAACGGGCCGGAGGCGGGGGGGCCGTCGCTCCGGATTTCGAGAGTCACGGACTTCGCCGAGTCGTCGGCCGGGCGCGACCTGGCCGTGGTCGCCGCGACCCCCGTCGGAAGGTCCTCGGCCGTGACGTCGATCTCCCCGTCGAAGCCGTCCTTGCGGGCGACCGTCACGACGACGCTCGCCTTCGCCCCCGAGGCCGCCTCGACCCGATCCGCCTGGAGCGTCAGGGCGAAATCGGGCTCGGGAGCGATTATGCTCAGCAGGTACGCATGATGTGGCCCGCCTCGGCCGTTCAGGTCGCGGACGACCAATCGGACGTCGCCGTCGGCGGGGGGCGTGAAGGTCAATTCGGGATCTCGGGAGTCGGCGGCGTCGTCGCTCTCGGCCAGGATCTTGCCATCGGCGTCGAGAACTTGCAGGACCGCGTCGAGAGGCAGCCCGAAGGTCCGCGACTCCACTCGAAAGACGCGCGACTCGCCTTTCTTTACCGCGACTCGATAGACGTCCCGATCGCCCGGGGGGTCGACCTTCCCGCTGACCGAGCTGCGATCGGGCAGCGCCTGAGGCTCGTCCTGCGTGCTGGGCTCAATCTCGACCAGGGCGACGCCGGCGACGCGACGCACCTCGGCGGACCCTTCCGAGGACGCGTGCGTGAGAATGCGGCGGCCGGGTCGTTCGTCGGACGGAACGACCAGGATGGCGTCGGAACCGGTGAGATTCGGCCCGACGGCGGCGATCGTGGCGGGTCCTTCTCGGGAGACGGCCAGAGGGAAGGCGTGCTCGATGAATCCGCCGGTCGTGAGAGTGAGGCGATAGATGAACGCCTCCCCCCCCGCGAATCGGATGCTGCTGTCGGGCGTCGCCGGGAAGGCGAACAGGCGGACGAGATAGGTCCCCTTCGCGGGGGCCTCGAAGATGATCCGCGGATCGCGACCGACGGCGTCGTCGTTCTGGGCGAGCACGAAGCCCTCGGGCGAGACGACCTGCAGCACGCCGTCCATCGGCGAGCCGAGGCGGCGGCCGGCCTCCAGGTCGGCCGCGAGGGTCTGCCGTCGGTCCAGACATACGGAGTACCCGTCGACGTCGCCGGTCTTCGAGAGCCGCCCGTTCACGGTGGTCTGGGCGTGCTCGATCGATTGGGGACGACGCGGGTCGTCGTTCGGCTCCGTCTCCATCGATTCCGGAATTCCGCCGACGATGAAGGGACGGAGGCTCGTCACCCCTTCCTCGTCGTAGACCCGCAGCCAGCGCACTCCGCGCTCGGCATCTTGGCCGACCTGGATCGTCAGTTGCCCCTTCTCTTCACCAGGCTTGACCGAGAGCCCAGGGCCTTCGGTCCAACACTGGACGGGCCAATGATCGAAGGTCCCCGACATCGTCACGGTGAGAGACTGCCCTCTCGATGCCCCGGCCGGGAATAATCCGGTCAGCGCCGGCGGCTTGGCCGCGGCGTCCGAGGGGCTCGCGACCAACGTCGCGATCAGGGACGTCGCGAGGACCAGCGAGCGACGACTCATCCCATCAACTCCCGGATCGGCGTGGGATCGCTGACCAGGTAGGTGGGCCGTCCGCTGGGCGTGAAAAGGATCTTGCCGGGATCGATCCCCAGCTTCGCATAGACGGTGGCCACGAAGTTCTCGGGCGACAGCACGCGTTCGCTGGCGGCGTATCCTCGGGAGTCCGTCGCGCCCACGACCTGGCCGCCGGGCGTGCCGCAGCCCGCGACGAGCACCGACATGGCGTTCGACCAGTGGTCGCGGCCCGCGTCCTTGTTGATCTTCGGGGTCCGGCCGAATTCCCCGAGCGCGAGGACCAGCGTGGAGTCGAGCATCCCACGCTGGTCGAGGTCCTGGATGAGCGCGGTGATCGAGGACTCGAAGGCGGGCATCCGATTGTCGAAGCCGTCGAAGAGCGAGACGTGGTGATCCCAGCCGCCCTCGTTCAGCGTGACGAACGGGACGCCGGCCTCAACGAGCCGCCGCGCGAGCAGACAGCGCTGGCCGAACGAGTTTCGCCCGTAGCGATCGCGCAGGCGGGGGTCTTCGACCGTGATGTCGAAGGCTCGCTGGGCCTGATGCGACGCCATCAGTTCGTAGCCCTGGTCATAATATTCGTCGAGCGCCAACGCGGGATCGCCGGCCGCCTTCTCGGCGAACCGTTTGAGGTGGTCGAGCCGATCGCGGAGGCTGCGTCGGCCGTCGACGCGGGTGCCGCCGAGGTCGCGCGGCGGGGCGACGTCGCGGACGCGGAAGCTCGCGGAGTTGGGGTCGTCGGGAACGACGAACGGGGCGTATCTGGCCCCCAGGAAGTTCGGCCCGCCGGAACGCAGCATGCTCGGGATCGAGAAATAAGAAGGCAAGCCTCCCCCAGCGCCGCGCTCATGCGCGGCGACCGAGCCCATGCTCGGATGGAAGCTCACGAAAGCTCCGCAGCCGACGGGGATGCGAGGAGGAGCGCCTGTGACCATGTAGTGGTTGCCCGCCCCGTGGTTCCCCTGGTCGTGCCGGATCGACCGGACGATCGCGAGCTTGTCCGCGATCGACGCCAGGCGTTTCATCGGCTCGGAGAACCGCATGCCGGGGACCGAGGTCTCGATCGCCTTGAACTTCCCCCGGATCTCGGCCGGGGCGTCCGGCTTGGGGTCGAAGGTCTCGTAGTGGCTGGGGCCGCCGTCCATCCAGATCAGGATGCAGCTCGTCGGCCGAGCGCCCGGGATCGCCGCCCGGCCACGAGCCCGAAGGGCGTCGATCAAGCCGCCGCCCATCAGGGCGCCCAGGCCGAGCCGGAGGCAGTCGCGTCGCGTCGTCGATTCGCAATTCCGGGTGATGGCCATGGTCTCGCCTTCGTCAGCGTGGGCTTCGTGCGGTCGGTCGGCTCAATCTTTGAATACGAACTCGGGGGCATTCAGCAGCGCCCAGAGGAGGTCTTCGACGGCGCCGAGGCGGTCCCTCTCGGGGTCCCGGAAGAGCGACTCGCCGATGCCCCTCTCTTCCCGGCTGGGCAGGCGGCTGTAGGCGAGCAGATAGAGCGTCTCGACGATCGCTTCGGGCGGATCCCCCCCCTTCGCGATCGCGGCGACCCGGCCCTCGTCCGAGGTGAGCTTCGCATGAACGCCGGGGGAATTCATCAGGTGGAGCGCCTGGACGACCGCCGTGTCGCTGGTCCGCTCGCATGGCGGATCCTGGTTCGGATCCGGCCTCCCGAACGTGTCGAGGAAGAGCGAGGGGACCCGATTCGTCCAGATCGTCGAGGCGCGACTGCGTGGGGGCGCGGCGTCGAAGACGTCGGGGACGCCGGTCACGTCGCTGATCGCGTCCAGGAGGACTTCGGCCCGCAGTCGCTGACGGTAATAACGGGAGTAGTTCCGGGTGTCGGCCATGTTTCGGTCGTTGGGCTCGGAGCTGAGCCCGTAGACCCACGAAGCCGTGATGGTCCGGATCAGGTGTTTCAGGTCGTAGGCGTGATCGCGGAAATCGTCGGCGAGGGCTTCGAGCAGCGGCCCGTTGCTGGGCGGGTTAGTCGCTCGGATGTCGTCGACGGGATCGACGACGCCCCGTCCCATCAGGTCCGCCCAGACGCGGTTGGCCATCACCTTCGCGAAATAGCGGTTGTCGGGCGAGGTCATCCAGCGGGCGAGCGCCTCGCGCGGGTCGGATTCGGGATCGGCGTCGAGCGGCGCCGAGCCGAAGAGCGGTTTGGGCGGCAGCACCTTGCCGGTCAGCGGGTGAGTGACCGAGCCGGTCTTGCCCGTGAAGACGAATTCCTCGCTGCCGGAGATGGGTGGTGAGAGCCCGGTCCCCTTGCGATCCACGCGGGCGAAGAAGGCCGCGAATTCGTAGAACTGCTCCTGCCCCCACGACTCGAACGGGTGGTGATGGCACTTGGCGCAATCCAGCCGGATGCCCAGGAACAGCTGGCTGACCACGGGGGCGATCTCGATCGGTTCGCGATGGTCCCGGAAGATCGTCGCGGGACCTTGCTCGAACGTGCCGCCTCGCGCCGTGACGATCTCGCGCACGAACTGGTCGTACGGCAGGTTCCTGCGGAACACGTCGCGGATCCAGCCGTCCAGATTCAGGACCGCCTTGATCCCCACGCGGTAGGGGTTCGGGCGGAGCAGGTCCATCCACTTGTTCGCCCAGTGATCGGCGAATTCCGGTCGTTCGAGCAGCCGATCCACGAGGCGGGGGCGTTTGTCCGGGGACGGATCGTCGAGGAAGAAACGAGCTTCTTCGGGAGTCGGCAAGCGGCCGATCAAGTCGAGGTAGGCGCGTCTCAGGTACTTCGCGTCGTCGGCGGGAGGCGAGGGAGTCAGGCCCAGCTTTTTGAGCTTGGACCAGACGTGGCCGTCGATGAAGTTCGACCGAGGCAGCGCGTCGTAGAACGTCGCCGGGACCTCGCCGGGCAGGGGGATGGACACGTCGCAGTTGGCGAACAGGCCTTCGTAGCGGGCCGAGATCGTCGCCTCGCCCGCGAACCTACCGGCTTTCACGCGGCCCTGAGGGTCGACCGCGAGGATGGTCGATTCGCTGGAGCCGTAAGCGGCCAGGTGCGTGACGTCTTCGGTCGTCCCGTCGGAAAATCGGGCGGTCACGCGAAGCTCGAACGATTCGTCGCGTTCCAGCCTGCGCTCGGCCGGCTCGACGACGACGCCCTCCAGCTTCGGCGCCTCGGCCGCGGTCCGAGGAAGTCCGGCCTCGATCCAGCGGCGGAGCGTTTCGTAAAAGGGCCCCGACGGGTCGATCCGGCGGCCTCCGCCGTGGGGCAGTTCCGCCGTGGCCTTCTGCAGGAAAAGGCTCTGCTCGGGCCGGGCTCGCAGGATGCGGCGTCCGCCGGCCTCACGCGCGATCGCGACGTGGTCGAACTCGGGGTCGAAGCCGAGCAGCGAGAGCTTGAAGCCGTTCTGGCCGCTCGCCTTGCCGTGGCAAGCCCCGGCGTTGCATCCCGCCCGGGTCAAGATCGGCTCGACGTCCCGCTCGAAGGTCACGGCGATCGAGGGGTCGGTCCCCGCCGTCGCCGACCTCGACAAGCCCTCGGTCGCCAGGAGGGCCGCGAGACAGAAGGTTACGACACGCATCCTGATCGCCCCGATCGACTTGGAACGCAACCTTCACGTGGGCCGATTTTAGCCGCCACCGCGTGCTCCTTCAACAATTATTCGACAACCGCCCTCGCCTCCGACCTCGACCACAGATTCCGACTCGGGCGGCGGGCGGGGCCCCGCTTCACCAATCGCCGACGCTGCCGTCGCGGTAGAAGGTTCGCAGCAGGACCTCCTGCTCGAAGGGGTGTTTCTTGATGGCTTCCTCGTCGATCTCGATCCCCAGGCCGGGGAGCGTGTTGGGCAGGACGATGCGCCCTTCGGGCACGATCGTGAAGCCCTCTCGGACGACGTCCGAGCGCCAGGGCACGTCGTCGAGGACGGCCTCGCAGATGATGTACGAGGGGGTGGCGAAGCCGAATTCGAGCGAGGCGGCCGTGCTGACGGGCCCCTGCGGATTGTGCGGGGCGAGGGCCACGCGATACGCCTCGGCCATCGCGGCGATCCGCCGGGCTTCGGAGAGGCCCCCGCAGTGGGTGATGTCGGGCTGGAGGACGCTGCAAGCCCGGCGCTCCAGCAGCTCGCGGAAGGCGTGCTGCGAGACGAGGCGTTCGCCGGTCGCGATGGGGGTCGAGACCGCGCGCTGGATGAGCGCGATGTCCTCGATCGTCTCGGGCCAGCAGGGCTCTTCGAAGAAGTAGAGGCCGTAGGGCTCGAGCGCCTTGGCGAAGCGCATCCCCATGCGAGGGGAGGGGCGGGCGTGGCAGTCGACCATGATGTCGATGTCGTCGCCGACCGCGTCGCGCATCGCCTTGACGCAGGCCTCGGCGTACTTCAAAGGGCGTAGGCCTTCGAGAGGCATGGTCTCGGGGACGGCCATCGACTTGAAGGCGGTGAAGCCCTGCGCGACGGCTCGTTGGGCCAGGTCGCCGAAGCGCCGGGCGTCGGCGGGGTCGGTCTGATAGAAGTCCTCCATGCGGCCGCCGCCGAGGTGGCAGTAGAGCCGGATCTGATCGCGGACGGCCCCGCCCCAGAGCTTGTGGCAGGGGACGCCGTGGATCTTGCCCACGATGTCCCAGAGGGCCAGGTCGATGCCGCTGACGGCGGTGCCGCGGACGATGCCGTTGCCATGCCAGAAATGCTGGCGATACATCATCTGCCAGAGGTGCTCGACCCGCGTCGGGTCTTCGCCGATCAGCAACTGCGAGACGTCCTCGATCGCTCCGACCACGGCGCGGGTGTGCCACTCCAGCGTGGCTTCGCCCCAGCCGTGCAGGCCGGGCTGGTCGGTCTGGACCTTGACGAAAACCCAGTTCCGCATCCGCGCGTTGCAGACGAACGTCTCGATCTTGGTGATTTTCATGGAACGGTTCTCAGCTTTCGCGGCCCGGACGGGCTGGTTCAGATCCCGTCGAGCAGCACGGCCTCGGTCGCATCCAGGGTGGCGTCGACGTCGGCCTCGGTGTGGGCGGTGGAAAGGCTCCCTTGCTTGGTCGGCAAGGGGAAATGGTAGACGCCGCGGGCGATAAGGGCCTTGCGGTAGCGAAGGTCGCGCGCCATGTCGTGGTTCGAGGCCAGGTCGCGCCAGTTCCGGGGCGCGTGATCCATGAAGTAGACGCAGAAGGCGGACCCTTGCCGGACGACGGTGGCCGTGACGCCGTGGCGGTCGAAGAGGCTTTCGAGCCCCTGCTGCATGCGGGCTCCGAGCGCCTCGAGCTGGGGATAGACGATGTCCCGGTCGCGCTTGAGGATCTCCATGGTGGCGATGGCCGCGGCGACCGGCGTCGGATGGCCGTTGAAGGTCCCGGCGATCAGCACGCGGCGCCCGGGCTCGGGGTGGTTGAAGAGATCCATGATCTCGGCCTTGCCGCCGATCGCTCCGAGGGGGTAGCCGTTGGCGATCGCCTTGCCGAAGGTGGAAAGGTCCGGTCGGACGCCGGCCAGCGATTGATATCCCCCCAGAGCGTGGCGGAAGCCGGTCTTCACCTCGTCGAGGACCAGGACGACTCCGTGGCGATCGCAAAGGTCGCGCAACCATTCCAGATACCCGGCGCGGGGCTTCACGACGCCGATGTTCTGGAGGATCGGCTCCGCGACGAGGCAGGCGACCTCGTACTTCCGGAAGCACCGCTCCACGGCTTCCGGGTCGTTGAACTCGACCACGTGGACACGCGCCGCGACGTCCGAGGGCATCCCCGCCGAGAGGGGGACGAACGGGTTCTCTCCCCCCTTCGAGGCCGGCCCCAGCTTTTCGAGCGGGGTCATGACGTTGCAGGCCACCTCGTCGTGCCAGCCGTTGTAGCCGCCCTGCATCACGACGATGTGGTCGCGGCCGGTGTACGCCCGCGAGAGCCTCAGGGCGTGGTACGTGGCTTCCGAGCCGGTGGTGGTGAGCTGCACCCGGTCGAGGGACGGGACGGACTCGCAGAGGAGCTCGGCCGCGCGACCTTCCCAGGGGGTCGTCCCCGAGCCCATCAGGGTCCAGCCCTCCTCGATCGACCGGATCACGGCCTCCTGGACCTCGGGATGGTTGTGGCCCAGGACATAAGGGGCGAACCCGGCGTGGTAGTCGAGATACTCGTTGCCGTCGGCGTCCCAGACTCGGGCTCCGCGCCCTCTCACGAAGGCGATCTCCGGATCGACCAGTCGGTTGAGAGAGACGACGCCACCCGGGATGAGGCGACGGTTGCGGGCGAAGAGGGCCCCGGATTGCGCGTGTTCCATGGATGCTCTCGGGAGGGGACGCGGCGTGTGCTGTCGACGGATGCGTTGCAGGGGGGCGGGCCGGTCAGGCGGGGAGCCAATCGGCGATCTCGGCGGCGATGCTCTCGGTCAGCGACTCCAGCGAGCCGGCGGCCACGACGGCGACGTCCGCCTGATAGATCCCGCGGCCATACGCGGACGCGGTCGGCAAGTAGCCGGGCTGCCAGCCGTTGACGAGTGTCAGGACGACGATCGGCGTGCGAGGCGTGCGACGTCGAAGCTCGACCTGAAGATGCTGATAGTGCTCGCCCTTCACGGCCAGCCAGACGGCGTCGCCGGCCTTCCAGAGCAAGACCTCGAAAGGAAAGGCGCGCCCAGGAGGGAGGTCGCCGATCCGGACGAGTTGGCGGTCCATGCGCTCGACGAGCGCCCGGCACACAGCGGCGTGGGCCTGGTCGTCGCGTCGCAGGGCGTCCTGCTCCTCACGAGCCCAGCGAACCCGATCGGCCCTTGTAGCTTCGGCGGTCGGCAGATCGGGCAGGTAAGGCAGATCGATGGGCCATCGCTTCTCCTGCCAGAACTCCAGTTCGCCCAGGCGATCGACGTCGAGCGGGACGTGACGCCAGGGGCCGAGGACCGCTCCCGATTCGACCGCGCCGGCATATTCGAACCGGGTCCGAGGGGGAGCCATCCCTTCGAGCGCCGAGAGGGCGGCGTAACCGAGTTGCCGGCCGTTGCGATCGGCGACGGCCGGGTCGCCGACGAAGCCCTCTCGCGGGCCGAGGTCTCCCGAGGCCCCCTGCAGGAATAGGCAAGGCGCGTCGTTGGCGTTCTCGACGACCTCGCGCATCGCCCCCGGAAAGTCGGGGCTGATCAGGGTGTTCTCCCAGGCGAGGGTGGTCGGGTGGCACGCGTAGTTGACCATCGTGGCGAGCGTGCGGCCGTCGGCGTTCGTGGCTCGGATGATCAGGACGGCGTCGTCCGCGGGGCCGTCGGGGTTGAAGCCGCAGACGAATCGAGGGGCCGCCTCATCGAAAAGGTCGCGATGGGCCGCCAGGTCGCAACGGCCCCGCGCGTAGCCGAGGGTGGCCGGCTCGGCATGGCTCTCGGCCACGGCGACGAGGCCGGCGAGCCGATCGGCGAGACCGACCATGTAGGGGGCGATGAGGTCGCCTCCGGGGCGGTCGGCACGGCGGACGTCCATAAGGCCGGCTGCATGGGTATGCGAAAAGCAGATCAGGATTCGTTCGCGTGCGACCCCCGACCTCGCGGCGACGGCGTCCAGGAGCTGCGCGGCCTCGAGATCCCAGAACAGGCAATGGTCGAGGGCGATGAGGAAGAAGCCCTCCGTCGCCCGTCCCAGCGGGGCGACGAGGGCCGCCGTGGCCGTGAGCGGCCGATGGACCCCCGTGGAACGTTCATGCGCCGCGGCCCCCCACATCCGATGGTAGATCCCGGTCGGCGGGGTGACGTCGCCGCGGGCCACGCCGAACGAGCAGACGGATTGGGGGTGTTCCAGGGGGGGCGGCATGATCGGTCCGTGGGGATCAGATGGTGTCGCGGTCGGCGTCGAAGATGAGCCAGCACGCGCCAGCCACGATATGGATCGCCGCGAAGAAAGCAAGCACGGCGTCCCAGGAGCCCGTAAGTTGGACGAGCCTGGGGACGAGGATGGGGAAGAGGATCGAGCCCACGGCCCCGGCGGTGTTCATGATCCCGAAGACCTGCGGCGTGTCGCGGCCGCCGAGGTCCATCGTCAAGGCGTAGGCGCAGGGCCCGGCCAACGCCGCCGAGAACGCGCCGAGGCTCAGGATGAGCACGGCCAGCCGCGCGTCGGCGATCGGATACGCCAGGCCGATCAGAATCGTCGCCAGGAACATGCTCGCCGCCGCGACCCCCTGGCGGGCGAGACGCAGGCTCCCCGTCTTCGCCAGGGCCCGATCCGACAGCCAGCCGCCGGCCAGGCAGCCGAGCATCGTCGTCCAGTGCGGCAGGCTCGTCAGCAGTCCCGCCTCCCAGACGCCGACGCCCCGGGTCTCGCGTAGGTAGGTCGGGAACCAGCTCAGGTAGAAAATGGCCGCCGCCGCGCGGAAGAACTGCTGCAAGGCCAGGCCGATCACGGAACGATTCGTCATCAAAGTACGCCAGGCGATCGGCCCGTCCCCAGGCCCGTCGCGCCGCGTCGCCCCCTCGGCGATGAGGCTCCGTTCCGCCTCGTCGACCGCCGCGTGCTCGCCGGGCGTGTTGCGGAACCAGAGGGCGAAGCCGAGCGCCCAGATCATCCCCGGCACGGCGTACAGGAAGAACATCCAGCGCCATGAGACGTAGACGAGGATGAAGCCCGACAACGCGGCCCCGACGGCTCCCCCCACGCCCATGAACCCGGCCAAGATCCCGCTCACGGAGGCGCGCCGCGACGCAGGATACCAGCGGCTGAGAACGCCCGTCGACGAGGGGAAGACGCCGGCCTCCGCGGCCCCCATCGAGAAACGCGCCGCGAGCAGCAGCACGAGGCCGTTCGCGAAGCCGCAGAGACCGGTGGCCAGGGACCAGACGGCGGAGAAGACGGGCAAGGCGCGACGGGAGCCCCAGGCCCGGTCCAGGCGGGCGGCGGGCATCTGGAAGAGCGCATAGGCCAGGAAGAAGGCGCTCATCACCAGGCCCATCTGCGACTCGCTCAGGCCCAGGTCCGCGCGGATCGATTTCTCGGCGACGCTCAGGCAGCCGCGATCGATGTAGGCGACGGTCGTGGCGACGCAGAGCCAGATCAGGACGGCGTGTCGAACCCGCGTCGCGCCCGAGTGATCGTCGCGATCCGGTCGCTCGCGGGACGGGTCCGTCGAGACGCCGTCGGCGTCCGCCGCCAGGATGATGTCCGCTTCTTGAGTCAAGCCGGCCCCCGTGTCGTCGACCTGATCAAGCCATGATTTCGCGGATCGGCGTCCCGTGGTCGATCTCCAGACGCTTCCGCCCGGGGATCTCCAGCTTGCGGCCGTCGAGGCCCAGGAGGTGCAGGATGGTCGCGTGGACGTCGGTGACGTAGTGGCGGTCCTCCTCGGCGTGGAAGCCGATCTCGTCGGTCGAGCCGTGGACCACGCCCCCCTTGATCCCGCCGCCGGCCATCCAGACCGAGAAGCCGTAGATGTGGTGGTCGCGGCCGTCGCTCCCCTGCGAGCCGGGCGTCCGGCCGAACTCGGTCCCGAAGACCACGAGGGTCTCGTCGAGCAGGCCCCGGCGCTTCAGGTCGGTAAGGAGCCCGGCGATCGGCTTGTCGATCCGCCGGCAGTTGCCCGCATGATTGGCCCTCAGGCCGCCGTGGGCGTCCCACGCCCCCGCGCCCCCGCCGCCGTCCTGAACCTGGACGAACCGGACGCCGCGTTCGACGAGCCGCCGGCAGGCGAGCATCTGGGCGCCGAAGTCCTTCGTCGCGGGATCGTCGAGGCCGTAGAGGCCGCGGGTCTCCTCGGCCTCGCCGCGGAAGTCGATGACCTCGGGGAGCGACCCCTGCATCCGATAAGCCAGCTCATAGGCCTTGATCCGAGCCGACAGGGCGGGATCGTCGGGGTATTCGACGGCCCGGAGCCGGTTCAGGCGATCGACCAGCCCGAAGCCGAGCCGCTGCTCGGCGTCGCCCATCTCCTTCTCGGGACGGCCGTAGTCGAGCGGGTTCGCCGGGTCGACGCGGATCGGGATCGCGTCGTGCGCCGGCCCGAGGTAGTGGCCGTCGGTCTTGTTCCAGTATTCCCGAACCCCCATCGAGACGTACTGGGGCAGGTTGTCGTTGAGCGAGCCCAGGCCGTAGTGCGCCCACGCCCCCAGGTTCGGGAATTCGCCGTCGAGCATGTGCCGGCCCGAGTGGAACTGCGTCTGCGCGCCGTGGTTGTTGTCGGTCGTGTACATCGAGCGGACGACGGCGACGTCGTCGATGCAACCGCCGATGTGGGGCAGCCAGTCGCTGACCTCGATCCCGCTCTGCCCGTACTTCTTGAAGCCGATCTGGAGGGGATAGAGCTTGGTGCGCGCCTGGCCGTTGGCGTCGTTCACGACGACGACGCGGGCCAGGGCGAGCTTCTTCGGGTCCTGGGTCCCCTGGTAGGGGGTCTCGGCGATCGTCTTGCCGGCGTATTTGTTCAGCTCGGGCTTCGGGTCGAAGGTCTCCATGTGGCTGACGCCGCCGTTCATGAAGAGCCAGATGACCGACTTCGCCTTCGGCGCGAAATGGGGGCGGCCGTCCGGGGGCGTCCAGACGCCGTCCGCCGCCCGCGCCACGCCGTCGCGATGGAGCATGGCCCCGAGCGCGAGGCCGGTGAAGCCCATCCCCATGTCGGCGAGGAAGCGGCGGCGATGGCCGCCGGGGCAGGGGGCGAGGCCGGGAGGAATCGGGTTAGGCATGGGTTCCTCGTCCGGGGTCAGCGGATGGTGATGAAGTCGTTGTGGTTGAGCAGCGACTGCACGAGGATCTCTCGGGCGCGGCGGTCGGGATCGGGCGCGTTACGGTTCTTCAGCAAGGCCTTCAGGTCGGCGAGGGCCTGCTCGCAGGCAGAGCCCTCTTCGGCGGTCGGCGGCGTGCACAAAATCGTCCGGAAGGCCTCGGCGGCGAACTTCGCGTCGCTGGTCGCGCCGAGCCGGGCGATCAGCCGGTCCGCGATCTTCGCCGCCATGGCCTGCGAGAGGCCGCTGTTCCAGAGCGCCAGCGCCTGCACGGGCACGATGCTCTCGTCGCGTCGATAGCAGTCCAGAACGCTCGCGTCGTCGAACGTGGAGAGGAACCTGTCGTGGTCGTTGTGCGAGTGGACGAAGTAGAGGCTCCGCCTGGGAGACATCGCCTCCGTGTTCGGGATCGGCGGCCCGCCCGCCTGATCGGAAAGCTCGCCGGCGAGTCGGAAGAGGCTGTCGCGGACGACCTGCGCCTCCATCCGGACCGGGTTCATCCGCCAGTAAAGCCGATTACCCGGATCGGCCGCCAGAGTGGCGGGATCCGCGCCGGCGCTCGACGAACTGCGGCGATAGGCCTGGGACGTGACGATCCGCTTGTGGAGCCGTTTCATGCTCCAGCCGTCCTCCATGAATTCGACGGCCAGCCAGTCGAGCAGCTCGGCGTGGCTCGGCCGGGCTCCCTTGCGGCCGAAGTCGAAGACGGTCGCGACCAGGGGCTGGCCGAAATGGCGGGCCCAGATGTGATTGACCGCGACCCGGGCCACGAGCGGGTTTTTCCTGTCCGTCAGCCAGTTCGCCAGCGCGGTGCGCCGCCCGGTGCTCGTTTCCGGGAAGGTCAGGACGTTCGGAGCCTGGGTGTCGGTGGGCGATTCGACGGCCTTCACGGCCCCGCGGAGGGGCGTGAAAGCGTCGGTCAACTCATTGACCGCCTTGCGGGCCGCGGCGACGGCGGCGGTCGCCGCCTCACGCTTCTTCGCCTCGTCTTTCGCGGCCGAGCCCGCAACGTCGACCTGCAGATCGAGTCGGGCGAGGGCCTCCTCGGCGCGGGCCAGGGCCTCGCGCCGCTCCGCGCGGGCCGCCTCGACGGCGAGCGACTTCGCGGCGTCGACCGGGGGTTGCTGGTGGCGGGCGCGATCCGCGGCCGCCCTCGCCCGGAGCGCGACGGGATGGGCCTCGGCCGTCGCGAGGGCCTTGTCGGCGACCGTCACGCGGGCCCTGGCCTGTTCGAGGGCGGTCGCGCCTCGGAACGTCGGCGAACCGTTCTCGACGAGCTGGGCGTCGGGAGGCAGGCCGGCCAGCTCGATCAGGGTGAACTCGGCCATCGCGGCATAGGTGACGAGCGCGAGCTTCCCGGGAGCCCGTTCGACGGGCAGGCGATAGGCCAGGGCATGCTCGCCGTTGACCGCGACGTTGATGAGCGTCCCGCGAACGCGGACGGACAGCTCGTAGGGTTCGCCGAGCTTGATCGGCCGGGCCCGGCTCCCCTCCGCGGGGTAGGTGCTGTTGCCTCCCCGCTGGTAGGAGACCTGGAGCTTGGGCCCGTCGGCGAAGGCGCTCAGGTAGACGAGGACGTCGCGGCCCTCGGCCGAGTCGAAGCACAGGCCCACCGATCGCCAGGGCGCTCCGCCGGTGATGGTGAACCTCAGGGTCGCGAGGAAGTCGGCCGGGTGGTCCGACCGGGTGCGATGAATCGATCGGACCTCGCCGGGCTCGCCCTGGACGAGTCTGCCGTTCTCGTAGGCCCAGCGGCCCCCGCTCGATTCCCAATGCTCGGAGTGGGCCGCGGAGAAGTCGTCCCGAAAGCCCGTCTTCTCGGCGAGCTCAGTCTTGCCAGTGGTCGCCGAGGCCGTCGCCGCCTCGACGGCGGCCAGATGCTCGCGCGCCTTCGCCGCCTCGGCCTGGGCCGTCTCGATCAGGACGTTTGCGGCCCGGAGCTGGTCTTCAAGGACGAAAGGTTGCAAGCCCGGCCGAGAGGCCGTCGGCGGCAGCGTCACGGGCTTGATGTCCAGGTCGGCCCAGGCCAGCGCCGAGGGGACGCCGGGCTTGAGGGCTCGATCCGTCGCAGGACGGGACTCGTCGCCGCGGATGAATCGATAGGTCGGAGCGTCGAGGTTGCAGTCGAAGACCCGGGGGAGGCCGTCCTTCTCGAAATCGAGCTGGCCCGGGAGCTGGTCCGTGCGCACCTGGTAAGGCTCGAAGAAGGCGCGGAAGCGGTAGTAGTCTTCCTGGCTGACCGGGTCGTACTTGTGGTCGTGGCATTTCGCGCAGTTCACCGTCAGGCCCAGGAAGGCCTTGCCGGTGTGCTCGACGACCTCTTCGAGCCAGGAGTTGCGATTGAACTTGAAGTAGCTGCGGGCGAGGAAGCCCGTGGCGCGGAGTCGATCGGGGTCGACGGGATACAACTCGTCGGCGGCGATCATCTCGCGGACCATCTGGTCGTAGCCCTTGTCGGCGTCGAGCGATTCGATGATCCAGTCGCGCCAGTGCCAGATGTGCTTCTGGCTGTTGCGGACCTCGGCGCCCAACCCCCACCAATCGCTGTAGCGCCATACGTCCATCCAGCGCCGCCCCCATCGCTCGGCGTACGCCTTGCCGGCGAGGAGGCGATCCACGAGCGCCTCGTAGGCCTGGGGCGATTCGTCGGCCAGGAATTCCGCCTGCTCCTCCGCCGTGGGGGGGACGCCGATCAGGTCCAGGTAGACGCGGCGCAGCAACAGGCCCTTCGGGGCCGGCGGCTGAGGCGCGATGCGTTTGGGCAGCCAACCTGCGGCCAGAAATTCGTCGATCGGGTTGCCGCCGGGGGCGGCGCCGCTCGTCGGCAGGCTCGGTCGGACCGGGGCGCGAAACGACCAGTGTTCGCGCGGGTCGGGCTCGGGGGCGTCGTCGGGGGGAGCGGCGGCTCCCTCGTCGATCCACCGCTTGATCAACGCGACCTGTTCGGCGCTCAACGCCTCGCCGTCGCCGGGAGGGGGCATCCTCCCTTCACCATGCTCGGCGACCAGTTCGACGAGGCGACTCGCATCGCTCTTGCCCGGCTCGACGACCGCACCGCCGGCTCCCCCCGCCATCAGGGCCTTCACCGAGTCGGTGCGAAGATTGCTTTTCTGCTTCAAGGCCCCGTGGCAGGCGTAGCAGCGGGCGGAGAGGATCGGCTTGATCTGCCGGAGGTAATCGATCTTCTCCTCGGCGGCCGCCTCGCGCGTTCCGACGAGACAACCGATGGCGGCGATCACCAGTAGCGGCCGTGGCATTCGGGTCGACTCCCTGAGTTTCCGCCCACGCCTGGTTGTTGCGTCGGATCATCTTCCGAGGATGGAACGCCTTCGATTCGCCCGGCCGAGCGGGAGAGGCTGGCTAGAATACCAGTTTCGCACACGATCGTGGCAGGGGCTGCACCGGCCGAGGAATTTCGCCCGTGTGGTCGAGGTCGCGAAGACTTGCGAAAACCCATGGAGCGACGTAAGGTCGAGGCGATGCCGGAGTTCGGAAGAGGCGCATCCAGTCCCGCTCTCGGCGAGCTCCGGTTCTTTCCACCGGGAGGCGGCGGATCTCCCGCGTGAGACGACCGTAATTCGACGGCGCTGAGAGGCGTGGTACCGCGATGCTGAGGCGGCCGAGGCGATGAATCGACGATCGCTGCTCTGTCGGACGGGGGCTTTGGGCGTCGGCGCGAGCCTGGGCGACGACGCGCCGCCCAGGCGGAAGGTTGTCGTGGCGGGGGGGCATCCCGGCGATCCCGAGTACGGATGCGGCGGCACGATCGCCCGTTGCGCCGACCTCGGTCACGACGTCGTCCTGCTCTACCTCAACGACGGCGTGCCGGCGGGGAAGCCGAAGGACGGCGTCCGCGTCGCCGAGGCGGGCCAGGCGTGCGAGATCCTCAAGGCCCGTCCTCTCTTCGTCGGCCAGGTCGACGGCGACGCCGTGGTCGACCGCGCCCACTACGAAGCCTTCGCGCGGCTCCTGACCGCCGAGAAGCCCGACGCCGTCTTCACCCACTGGCCGATCGACAACCACGCGGACCACCGGGCCATGTCGCTGCTGGTCTACGACGCCTGGCTGCAGATGAAACGGAGCTTCGCCCTCTTCTATTACGAAGTGTCGAGCGGCGAGGACACCGTCCAGTTCGCTCCCGTCCAGTACGTCGACGTCTCGGCCGTCGAGCCTCGCAAGCGGCGGGCCTGCTTCGCGCACGTCAGCCAGTCGCCCGGGCGTTTCTACACCCTGCAGGATCAGGTCGCCCGGATGCGGGGCATCGAGAAGGGCTGCCTTCAAGCGGAGGGTTTCATCCGCCACGTTCAGGGCCCGGGGTTCGACCTTCCCTGACCTGCGTGCGGGCCGGCGGCCGGAATTCCGGGGGCCCGCCAGGTGGCCGACGGGGTATCATCTCGTGAGGCGGCTTCTCGTCACGTCGGACGAAGGCGTCGGGCCCTTGGATCCCTTGAGTCGCACCAGGACGACGAACGATGCCGATTTACGTCGACGCCGACGCCTGCCCGGTCAAGGAGGAGATCTACAAGGTCGCTCGCCGGCACGTCGTCAAGGTGTTCGTCGTCTCGAACGCCTCGATGTTCGTCCCCAAAGACGACCTGATCGAGATGGTGGTCGTCCGCAGCGGCTTCGACTCGGCCGACGACTGGATCGTCGACCGCATCGTCGGGGGCGACGTCGCGATCACCACCGACATCCCGCTGGCCGAACGCTGCCTCAAGGCGGGGGCGCGGGTGCTGAGCCCGAAGGGCCGGACGTTCACCGAGGACGCCATCGGCGAGGCGATGGCGACCCGCGCCCTGATGGACATGCTGAGGCAGTCGGGCGAGTTCGGCGGCGGGCCCTCGGCCTTCACCAAGGTGGATCGATCCCGATTCCTCTCGAAGCTGGACGAGACGCTCCACGCCATCGCGAGGGAACGTCGTTGAAAAGATGCGGGGCGGTCGCCGGATGAGCCTTGAAATCGTGGAGGGCGACCTCCTGGATCAGCCGGTCGAGGCGATCGTCAATTCGTGGAACCGCAACGTGATCCCCTGGTGGCTGCTCCTGCCCCAGGGCGTCTCGGGGGCGATCAAGCGGCGGGCGGGGCTCGCGCCGTTTCGCGAGCTGGCGCGGCTGGGGCCGATCCCCCTGGGCGGGGCGGTGGCGACCACCGCGGGCCGGCTCCCCTTCAAGGCGATCATCCACGTCGCCGGGATCAACCTCGTCTGGCGGGCGTCGGAGGCCTCGATCCGCGACTCGGCGCGCCACGCCGTGGACCTGGCTGATCAACTCGGCCTGCGGTCGCTTGCGACCCCCCTGATCGGCGCGGGCTCCGGAGGCTTCGATCCGGATCGGGCCGAGCGGATCATGATCGAGACCCTGGGGGCGGTCCATTCGCCGGTCGAGATCGTCGTCGTGCGATATCGCCGGCCGCAGGGGTGACGGCGGGCTGAACGCGCGAGCGGGCTCTAAGCGGCGTCCCGCCGGCGCGTCGCGTCCTGCGCGGCGCCGGAGCAGCGGTCGATTTCAAGTCGCAATCAAGCGAGGCTCGAGAAAGCCGGCGATCGCCGGCCTCGCACCCGTCCGCGGGCGTCTTGACGGTTTCTTAGCGCCTTTGGGACGGACTTTGACCCCCGTTTGAGGCGGTCCGGGATCTAATACCCATGGGCGCAGAAGCCCGGGAGACTTTCCGCATGGACATTGCATGGGTGTTCGCCGCGATCATCTTCTTCGTCGGCTGCGACCTCGCGGTCGGGCTGGTCGCACGACTCGGGTCGGAGGAGTAGAGATGGACTGGATGCACGTCGTGGCGGTGGTGACGGCGGCCTTCCTGGCCGTCTACCTGTCCGTCGCCCTGTTGAAGCCGGAGTGGTTCGCATGATTTTCGACGCATATCTGGAGACGGCGCTCTTCGCCGCGGGCCTCGTGCTGGCCGTGAAGCCGCTGGGGCTGCTCATGGCCGCGGTCTACGAGGGCCGCCCGCCGCGACTGCTGCGGTGGCTCGGCCCCGTGGAGCGGCTCATTTACCGCCTGGGCGGGATCGACCCGGCGGCGGAGATGTCGTGGAAGGTGTATACCCGGGCCATGCTGGCCTTCACGCTGGTCGGCTTCCTGGCCGTCTACGCCGTCCAGCGGTCCCAGGGGCTGCTGCCGCTGAACACCGAAGGGCTGCCCGCCGTCGGTCCGGACCTGGCGTTCAACACGGCCGTGAGCTTCGTCACCAACACCAACTGGCAAAGCTACGGCGGCGAGTCGACGATGGCCTATCCGACCCAGGCGACCGCCCTGACGGTGCAGAACTTCGTCTCGGCCGCGGTGGGCATGGCCGTGCTCGTCGCCCTGATCCGCGGGTTCACGCGGAAGCAGTCCGCGACCATCGGCAACTTCTGGGTCGACCTGACCCGGGGCGTCGTCTACATCCTGCTGCCGGTCTCGCTCGTCCTGTCGGCGGCGCTCGTGTCGCAGGGCGTCGTCCAGACGATCGCCCCGTATCAGGAGGTCGCATTGTTGGAGCCGGGGGTCGACGGCGACGGCAAGCCCGTGACCACGCAGAAGATCGCCGTGGGGCCGGCGGCCTCCCAGGTGGCGATCAAGCAGCTGGGGACCAACGGCGGCGGCTTCTTCAACGTCAATTCGGCGCACCCGCTGGAGAACCCCACGCCGCTCACGAACTTCCTGCAGGTGCTGGCGATCCTCATCATCCCCGCCGCCCTCTGCTCCACGTTCGGCCAGATGATCGGCGACCGCAGGCAGGGGTGGGCGCTCTTCGCGGTCATGGCGGTCGTCTTCGCCGCCATGCTCTTCGTCGCCGGCGCCTCGGAGCGGCGCGGCAACCCGGTCCTCGCCGCGATCGGCGTGGACCAACCGGCGGGAAACATGGAGGGCAAGGAGGTCCGGTTCGGGGTCATGAATTCGGCCCTCTGGGCGGTGGCCACGACGGCCGCCTCCAACGGCTCGGTCAACGCGATGCACGACTCGTTCACGCCTCTGGGCGGCCTGGCCGCGATGTGGCTGATGCAGCTCGGCGAGGTGATCTTCGGCGGCGTGGGCTCCGGGCTCTACGGCATGCTGGCCTTCGCCGTGGTGGCCGTCTTCCTGGCGGGCCTGATGGTCGGCCGGACGCCCGAGTATCTCGGCAAGAAGATCGGCGCCTTCGAGATGAAGATGGCCTCGCTGGCGATCCTCCTCCCCTGCGCCATGGTGCTCGTCGGGACGGCCGTGGCCGTCGCGGCGACGCCGGGGCGGGCGGGCGTCTTCAACCCGGGGCCGCACGGGTTCAGCGAGGTCCTCTACGCCCTGTCGTCGGCGTCGAACAACAACGGCAGCGCCTTCGGCGGCCTTTCGGCGAACACGCCCTTCTACAACGGGCTGCTCGGCCTGGCGATGCTCGTGGGCCGGCTCGGGGTGATGATCCCGATCCTGGCCGTCGCGGGCTCGCTCGCCGCGCAGAACCACGTCCCCGCGGGCCCCGGGACGCTCCCCACGCACACGCCGTTGTTCATCGTGCTGCTGACGTCCGTGATCGTCGTCGTCGGCGCGCTGAGCTTCTTCCCGGCCCTCGCGCTGGGGCCGATCGTCGAACATCTCATGCTCCCGTCCTGAACCAGCGAGCCGAACCATGACCAAGACCGCACGCCGAGCCCAGGTCGTCGACAAGGGGGTCGTCGCCTCGGCGATCCGCTCGTCCTTCCTGAAGCTCAACCCCCGAACGCAGCTACGTAACCCCGTGATGTTCGCCGTGTACCTGGGCGCGATCCTGACGACCCTGGTCTGGCTGAGGTCGATCGGCGGCTCGCCAGGAGGGCCGGCCGACGAGTCGCCCGGCTTCGTCCTGGGCGTCGGCCTCTGGCTCTGGATCACGGTGCTCTTCGCCAACTTCGCCGAGGCGATCGCCGAGGGCCACGGCAAGGCCCAGGCCGACAGCCTGAGGAAGGCTCGCACCCAGGTCGCGGCGCGTCGGATCGTCGATCGCGAGACCGGCGCCACCGACGACGTCCCCGCCCCGGACCTGAAGGTCGGCGACCTCGTGATGGTCCGGGCCGGGGAGTTCATCCCGGCCGACGGCGACGTCGTCGAGGGCGTGGCGTCGGTCGACGAGAGCGCGATCACCGGCGAGAGCGCGCCGGTGGTCCGCGAGAGCGGCGGCGACCGGTGCGCCGTCACCGGCGGCACCCGCGTCATCTCCGACTGGCTCGTCATCCGGGTCTCGACGAAGCCCGGCGAGAGCTTCCTGGACCGCATGATCGCCATGGTCGAGGGGGCGAATCGCCAGAAGACCCCCAACGAGATCGCGCTGGCGATCCTGCTCGCGGCGCTCACGCTGGTCTTCCTGCTGGTGGTCGCCACGCTCCAGCCGTTCTCGGCCTACGCCGCCGCGACGTCGGGGCAGGGGAGCCCGATCACGCTGACCGTCCTGATCGCCCTGTTCGTCTGCCTGGCCCCGACGACGATCGGCGCCCTGCTCTCGGCCATCGGCATCGCCGGCATGAACCGCCTGAGCCGGTCCAACGTCGTCGCCATGTCGGGCCGGGCCGTCGAGGCGGCGGGCGACGTCGACGTCCTCCTGCTCGACAAGACGGGCACGATCACCCTGGGGAACCGCCAGGCGACCCGATTCCTGCCGGCGGCCGGCGTCAGCGAGCGCGACCTCGCCGAGGCCGCCCAGCTGGCCTCGATGGCCGACGAGACGCCCGAGGGCCGGAGCATCGCCGTCCTGGCCAAGGACCGTTTCGACCTGCGGGGCCACGACCTGGAGCGCCTCAACCCCGAGTTCGTGCCGTTCACCGCGCAGACCCGCATGAGCGGCGTCGATCTTGACGGGGCGGTGATCCGCAAGGGGGCCGCCGGGGCGGTGGAGGCCCACGTCCGGTCCCTGGGCGGCCGTTTCCCCGAAGGCCTCCAGGCGATCGTCCGCGAGATCTCGCAGGCCGGCGGCACGCCGCTGGCGGTCAGCCGGGGCGATCGGGCTCTGGGCGTGATCGAGCTGAAGGACGTCGTGAAGGGCGGCATCAAGGAGCGATTCTCCGAGCTGCGGCAGATGGGCATCAAGACCGTCATGATCACCGGCGACAACCCGCTGACCGCGGCGGCGATCGCCGCCGAGGCGGGCGTCGACGACTTCCTCGCCGAGGCCACCCCCGAGGCCAAGCTGGCGCTCATCCGCGATTACCAGAAGGGCGGACGCCTGGTGGCGATGACCGGGGACGGCACCAACGACGCCCCCGCGCTGGCGCAGGCCGACGTGGCCGTGGCCATGAACACCGGCACGCAGGCGGCCAAGGAGGCGGGGAACATGGTCGACCTCGACAGCAACCCCACGAAGCTCATCGAGATCGTCAACATCGGCAAGCAACTGCTGATGACCCGCGGCTCGCTGACGACCTTCAGCATCGCCAACGACGTGGCCAAGTACTTCGCCATCCTCCCGGCCGCATTCGCCGCGACCTACCCGGCGCTCAAGGCGCTCGACGTCATGCGGATGACCTCCCCGTCCAGCGCGATCCTCTCGGCGGTCATCTTCAACGCCCTGATCATCATCGCCCTCGTCCCCCTGGCGTTGAAGGGGGTCCGCTACCGACCCGTCGGCGCGGCGCAGCTGCTGCGGGACAACCTGCTGATCTACGGGCTCGGCGGGCTCATCGTCCCGTTCGTGGGCATCAAGGCGATCGATCTGTTCCTTTCGGCCGTCGGGGCCGCCTGACGCGAGGCCCCGCCCTGCGGGGAGTCTTCCCATGCGAGAATCGTTGCGAACCTCCGTGATCGTCCTGGCGCTCATGACCGTGCTGACGGGCTTCGTCTACCCGCTGACGGTCACGGTCTTCGCCCGGGCCGTCTTCCCCTGGCAGTCCGGCGGCAGCCTGCTGGCGGGCAAGGACAAGCCCCTGGGCTCGGCCCTGATCGGCCAGCCCTTCAGCCGGCCCGAATACTTCCGGGGCCGGCCGTCGGCCACGTCGCCGACGCCCTACAACGCCGCCGCGTCGAGCGGGTCCAACCTCGGCCCGCTGAATCCCGACCTGGCCAAGAACGTGCAGTCGCGCGTCGACGAGCTTCGGAAGCTCGATCCCGAGGTCAAGGGCGTCCCGGCGGACCTGGTGACGGCGTCGGGCAGCGGGCTCGACCCGCACATCAGCCCGGCCGCCGCCGAGCTCCAGGTCCGTCGTGTGGCCGCGGCGCGGGGACGCTCCGAGGATCAGGTCCGCGAACTCGTCGCTCGCTATACTGAAGGCCGACAGTTCGGCCTGCTGGGCGAGCCCCGGGTCAACGTCCTCCGCCTCAACCTGGCGCTCGACGAGCAGGCCGGCGGCCGGACGGGCGGGCCGGGCGAGGGAGACGCCGACCGACCATGACCGACCACCGCCCCGACCCCGACGCCCTGCTGGAACGGGTCCTGAGCGAAGCGGCCCGCGAACATCGGGGCGCGCTGAAGATCTTCTTCGGCTACGCGGCGGGGGTGGGCAAGACGTTCTCCATGCTCCAGGCGGCGCATCGGGCCGCCGCCGCGGGCCGGGAGGTCGTCGTCGGCTACATCGAGCCCCACGGCAGGCCCGAGACCCAGGCCCTCCTGGAGGGCCTGGAGGCCCTGCCCACACGCCCCGTCCCCTATCGAGGCGTGACCCTGCAGGAATTCGACCTGGACGCGGCCCTGGCGCGGAGGCCGGGGCTGATCCTCGTGGACGAGCTGGCCCACTCGAACGCCGAGGGGAGTCGCCACGCCAAGCGCTGGCAGGACGTCGAGGAGCTGCTGGGGGCGGGGGTCGACGTCTGGACGACCCTCAACGTCCAGCACATCGACAGCCTCAACGACGTCATCGGCCGGATCACCGGCGTCGCGGTGCGCGAGACCGTGCCCGACCGCGTCTTCGACCGGGCCGACGACCTGGAGCTGGTGGACGTCTCGCCCGAGGAGTTGGTCGAGCGCCTGAACGCGGGCAAGATCTACATCCCCGACCAGGCCAGGCGGGCGCTGGGGAGCTTCTTCCAGAAGTCCAACCTCGTCGCCCTGCGGGAATTCTCGCTCCGGCAGGCCGCCCGGCGGGTCCACACCGACGTCGAGTCGGCACGTCGCCAGCGGTCGGTCGCCGAACCCTGGGCGACGTCCGACCGCCTGCTCGTCTGCGTCGGCCCCAGCCCGACCACGACCCGCGTGATCCGCACGGCCAGGCGTATGGCCGCCGCGCTCGACGCTCCCTGGGTGGCGGTCTCCGTCGAGCGGGCCGGTGCGACCGATTCCCCGGCGGTCAAGGACCGGATCGCCGAGCACTTCCGCCTGGCCGAGCGGCTCGGGGCCGAGGTCGTCACGCTCCCCGGCGAAGGGGTCGCGTCCGCGCTCCTGGATTACGCCCGCACCCGCAACGTCACCAAGATCCTCATCGGCAAGACCGACCAGCCCCGCTGGCGGCGACTCGTCTTCGGCACGATCGTCGACGAACTGCTGGATCGCAGCGGCGACGTGGACGTGTACGTGATCCGGGGCGAGGGCGACCCGCCGCGGCCCGCGGGCCCCCCCCGGCCGGCGGAGGCGATCGACCGCGTCGTCTACCTCAAGGCCGGGGCGATCCTGGCCGCAGGGGGGCTCGTCGCCGCCGCCTTCGATCGGTTCGGCCTGCGCGAGGTGAACGTCGTCATGGCACTGCTCGCGGCCGTGGCGATCGTGGCGGCCCGGCACGGCCGCGGGCCGGCGATCGTCGCCAGCGTGGTCGCCGTCCTGGGGTTCGACTTCCTCGTCGTGCCGCCTCGTTACAGCCTCGCCGTGACCGACGCCCAGTACGTCATCACGTTCCTGGTGATGCTCGCAATCGCCCTGCTGATCAGCACCCTCACGGCCCGGCTCAAGGTCCAGGTGGAGAACGGCAAGGCACGCGAGTTCCGCCTCTCGGCCCTCTACGAGCTGGGCCGGCAGCTCAGCTCCCTCTCCGGCGCGGTCTTCCTGTCGGCGGCGGCCGGGAGGAAGATCGCCGAACTGACCGGCGGCGAGGTCGTCATCTATCTCGGCGACCCGGGCGAGCCCACCGAGATCGCCTACGGCCGCATGACCGGGGTCGCCCTCCATCCGGTGAGCGAGCCCGCCGCGCGATGGGTCATCGAGCACGATCGGATCGCCGGGGCGGGGACCGACACCCTCCCCAACGCCGCGGCGCTCTTCGTGCCGCTGACCGGCTCCCAGCGCACGGTCGGCGCGATCGCCGTGAGGACCGAGCCGGCGGCGCGGATGCTCGAGCCCGAACAGCGACGCTCGCTGGAGTCGTGCGCCGGGCAGCTCGCCCTGGCCCTGGAGCGCGATCGCATGTCGATCGCCGCCTCCGAGGCCATGATCCAGGCCCGGGCCGAGCAGGTGCGGAACGCCCTCTTGAGCAGCGTCTCCCACGACTTGCGGACGCCGCTGGCCGCCATCGCCGGGGCCAGCGGCAGCCTCTTGCGAGGCGACGCCGACGACGAGCCCACGCGTCGTCAGCTCTTGGAGACGATCGCCGACGAGGCGTCGCGCCTCACCCGGCTGCTGGAGAACATCCTCCAGATGTCGCGGCTGGAGCTGGGGGCGGCGGCCGCCAACAAGCAGTGGAACATCCTGGAGGAGATCGTCGGCTCGGCCCTGGGACGCGTCCGCCGCGAGCTTCGCGACCACCAGGTCGAGGTGCGGATGCCGCCCGACCTGCCGCTGGTCCTCGTCGACGGGCTGCTCCTGGAGCAGCTCTTCCTCAACCTCCTGGAGAACGCCGCCCGGTACACCCCGCCCGGTTCCACGATCACGATCACCGCCGCTCGCGATGGCGCGTGGCTGACGATCTCGGTCGCGGACGACGGCCCGGGGCTCCCCCCCGGCTCCGAGGAGCGGATCTTCGAGAAGTTCTACCGGGCCTCGTCCTCGTCCGACGTCGGCCGCGGGAGCGGGCTGGGCCTGGCCATCTGCCGGGCCGTCGCCAGCGTCCACGGGGGGACGATCACCGCCTCGAACCGTCCCGCAGGCGGCGTCGAATTCCTGCTCCGACTGCCGTTCCCGGCCGACCCGCCGAAGGTCGAGCTGGAATGACCGTCGAGCCATCCTCCCCCACGAATCGAGCGCCGCGAGCCATGAACCAAGGCGATCACCTCGTCCTGATCATCGACGACGAGCCGCCCATCCGTCGTTTCCTGCGGGCCTCGCTCGCCGCCGCGGGCTACCGCGTGACGGAGGCGGAGACCGGCGAAGAGGGGCTGAAGCTGGCCGCCCAGCAGCCGCCCGACCTCGTGATCCTGGACCTCGGCCTGCCGTCGATGGACGGCCAGGACGTGCTCCGCGGCCTCCGCGAGTGGCTCTCGGCACCGATCCTCGTCCTCTCCGCGCGAGATCAGGAGCGCCAGAAGATCGAGGCCCTGGACGCCGGGGCCGACGACTACCTGACGAAGCCGTTCAGCGTCGGCGAGCTGCTGGCCCGGATGCGCACGGCGCTGCGGCACGCCCATCGCACGGGCGCCGAGTCGTCGGTCCTGGCGTTCGGCGACCTCAAGGCGGACCTCGCGGCGCGGCAGGTGACCCGAGGCGGCGTCCGGCTCACGCTCACGCCCCTGGAATACAAGCTGCTGATCACGCTGATGAAGCACTCGGGCAAGGTGCTCACCCACCGCTTCCTGCTCCGCGAGGTCTGGGGCCCCCACGCATCCCAGGAGACGCACTACCTGCGGGTCTTCGTGGCCGGCCTGCGCCGCAAGCTCGGCGACGACCCCGCCCACTCCCGGTTCATCGCGACCGAGCAGGGCGTCGGCTACCGCTTCGCCACCGACTGACCGCCCCCGCCGCGGGACGCCCGGATTTTCCAGGCCGGGACGCGTCCGCTCGTCGCTCGTCTCCCGTAAGACCCCGAAGCGAATCCGGCCCGGGCGCACTCGCCGAGTCGGGGCTGCGCGCGTAGGATGAAAGCGCCGGCGTCTTACAGGCGTCGGAATCGCTCGAACGGCGCTGGGCCCTGTCCTCGGCGGGACGACGCGCCTAGCATGGACGGGGTGGCCAAGTCTTCCAAAGTGCACGAGGGTCGGACGCAATGCCGCCACGGCTGGTCTCGCTGGCGATCCTGGTCTACTGGTCGATCGCGGCGTTCTTCCTGCTGACGTGGGAGGTCCTGCCGGAGCTGAACCTGGGATACCCGCCCGACCTGCGGTCGATCGCCTCGGCCCCGGGGGCGGACTCCGGGCCGGTCTCGTGGGCGATCGACGTGATCGACGACCCCCGCCGCCCCGAGGCCCGTCGCACGGTCGGCCACGCGGTGACCGAGTCGAAGCGGCTCCCCACGGGCTGGTTCGAGCTGACCAGCAAGGTCGACTTCGACGCCGCCGAGGTCCTCAAGAAGACGCCGCTCGCGGGCGTCCCGAGCGTGCGCCTGAGCATCCAGGGCGATTACCACGTCGACCCCCGCGGCGACCTGCAGCGGTTCGACATGAAAGTGAAGGGCGCCGACGCGGATGACGACCTGTTCAAGGTCGAGGGCCGGCTCCACGACGGCGTGATGGAGGTCAGCTCGCGAGGGATCGCCTCGGTGCTCAACCGCAAGCTCAAGTTCCCGTACGAGTCCCGGAGCGTGGTCTACGACGCGATGCGGCCCCTCGACCGCCTGCCGGGCCTGCACGTCGGCCAGCGCTGGGAGATGCAGATCGTCAACCCGCTCTCGGGCACCGTCGAGAAGGCCCGCGTGGTCGTCGAGAAACGGACCCTGATCGACTGGAACGGCGACTCCGTCCAGGCGTTCGAAGTCGTCCAGCGCATGGGGGGGATGGGGGGGATCACGGCCCGGACGTGGGTCCGGCTCGACGGCGTGATCCTTCGCCAGCAGGTCCCGCTGCCGGTCGTGGAGATGATCCTGGAACGGCTGCCGGCGGGGGCGCCCAGGCCCGTCGCCGAGGCCGGGAGGGAGGCGGCGCCATGATCGAGCTTCGCGGGGTCTGCAAGTCGTTCGGGACCAAGCGCGCGGTCGACCACCTGGACCTGACCGTCCGGCCGGGCGAGCTGTTCGCCTTCCTGGGCCCCAACGGGGCGGGCAAGACGACGACCATCAAGATGATCTGCGGCCTGCTCGCCCCCAGCGAGGGCGCCGTCCTGGTCGGCGGCCATCCGGCGGCGTCGGAGGGGGCGCGACGGTCGCTGGGCTACGTCCCGGATCAACCCTATCTCTACGACAAGCTGACCGGCCGCGAGTTCCTGCGGTTCGTGGTCGAGATGTACGGCGTCGACAAGGCGACCGGCGCGGCCCGGATCGAGGAGATGATCGACACGTTCGAGATGGCCGACTTCATCGACGAGCTTTGCGAGAGCTACTCGCAGGGGATGAAGCAGCGCGTCGTCTTCGCCTCGGCGCTCGTGCACGAGCCCCGCGTGCTCGTGGTCGACGAGCCCCTGGTCGGGCTCGACCCTCGCAGCGCGCGGATCGTCAAGAACATGTTCGTCTCGCAGGCGAGGGCCGGCGCGACCGTCCTGATGTCGATCCACCTGCTGGCCATCGCCGAGGAGCTGGCCGACACCATCGGCATCGTCGACCACGGCCGGATGCTGGCGGTCGGATCCCTCGACGAGCTGCGCCGGCAGGCCCAGCACGACGGCAGCCTGGAAGACCTGTTCCTCAAGCTCACGGGCAACGACGTCCTGCGGGCGATCAGCCCGATCGCCCGCGCCCGCCTGGAGCGGCCGATATGAGCCTCGCGCTGACGGAATCCTTCGCCGACGCCCACCACGAACCCCGGGCCGACCGCACGACGCGGGCCCTCCGCTGGCTGCGCTGGCGTCAGCTCCGCAACACGATGGGGGCGTTGGTCGCCGACTCCCGGCTGCGGGCGTCGATGATCGTCTTCTGCAGCGCGGTCTTCTGGGCGGGGCTGTTCCTGCTGTTCCTCGGCAGCTTCCAGTTCGTCGCCTCGTACATCGACCTGGCGAACACGATCGTCGAGTACCTTTTCAGCATGTTCTTCCTCTCGCTGCTGGCGATGCTGCTGTTCTCGACGGGCATCATCGTCTACGCCGCGCTCTTCCACTCGCGGGAGGCGACCTACCTCCTGACGACCCCGGCGTCGACGGACCGGATCTTCGCCCACAAGTTCGCGGAGGCTGTGGGCTTCTCGTCGTGGGGCTTCTTCCTGCTGGGGAGCCCTCTGCTGGTGGCCTACGGCCTGTCGATCAAGCCGCCCACGGCGATCGGGGGGGGGAGCGGGGCCCCCTGGGCCTATTACCCCCTCTTCCTCGTCTACCTGGCGGTCTTCGTGCTGATACCCGCGAGCCTGGGGGCGATCGTGGCGATCGTCGTGGCGAACATCTTCCCCAGGCGCGAGAAGTCGGTGCTGGCCCTGGCGACGGTTTCGGCGATCGCGGCGGCGGCCTACGTCGGCGTACGGCTCTGGACGACCCCCGGGGAGGCCCTCACGAACGACTGGCTGGGGAGCGTCCTGAACCGCCTGGCTTTCTGCCAGCACCCCCTGTGGCCGAGCCGCTGGATGTCGGCCGGGCTGCTCGCCTCGGCGAAGGGGGAGTGGTCGGCCGCCGCGTACTACCTGATGATCCTCTCGTCGCACGCCGGCCTGGCCTACCTGGCCGCCGCCGTGCTCGCCCGCGACCTCTACCGCCGCGGCTACAGCCGGGTGCAGGGGGGGCGGTCGAGTCGCAAGCGGTACGGGTTCCTGTACATGGACGCGGTCTTCCACCGCCTCTTCTTCTACCTGCCCCACCCCATCCGGCTGCTGATCCTCAAGGACCTGCGGACCTTCCTGCGCGACCCCACCCAGTGGTCGCAGTTCCTGATCTTCTTCGGCCTGCTGGCCTTCTACTTCCTGAACATCCCCCGCCTGGGCTACGGGGCGCAGAGCCCGTACTGGCGGAACCTCGTGAGCTTCCTCAACCTGTCGGTGACGGCGCTCATCCTGTCGACGTTCACCAGCCGGTTCATCTTCCCGCTGCTCTCGCTGGAGGGGCGGAACTTCTGGACGTTGGGCCTGCTGCCGCTGCGGCGCGACCAGATCCTCTGGGGGAAGTTCGCGTTCTCGGCGGGGATCTCGCTCTTCTCGACCGAGTTCCTCGTCGTGTTGAGCGACCTGATGCTCCAGATGAACCCCTGGATGATCGTGCTGCACGTGGGGATGATCGCCGTGCTCTGCCTGGGCCTGTCGGGGATCAGCGTCGGCCTGGGGGCGCGGCTGCCGAACCTCCGGGAGACCGACCCGTCGAAGATCGCGGCCGGGTTCGGCGGGACGTTCAACCTGCTGGTGAGCCTGGTCTTCATCTTCACCATCGTCACGGCCCTCGCGGTGCCGTGCCACCTCTACTTCGTGGGCCAGGACAACCCCGAGCCGGCGCGGTTCATCCTCTCGCGGAGCGGGCTGCGGTTCTGGCTCACGACGGCGGTCCTGGCCAGCCTGGTGGTCGGCGCCGCCGCCACGATCATCCCCCTGCGGATCGGGATCAAGGCGTTCAACCGCATGGAATTCTGACCGGATGGGCGTGTATTTCGCCGACTCCCGACGGGTTACAATCGAGTCGATCGGGCCGGTGGTCCGGCCGAGATTCGATCCAGTCTTGGGGAGGGGGACGCGATGAAACGTTCGTGGTGGTACGCGGCCGCCGCGCTGGCGGCGGCGACAATCGGACCGGCCCGGGCCCAGCAGGCCGCGCAGCCGAAAGAGGGCGCCGCCGTGATCGTCGAGGGCGCGGTGCGGGAGGTCTTCCGCAGCACCCGCGGAGAGCAGGCCGACTTCGTGGTTCAGGTCGACGTCGCCCGCACCGAGCTGGGCCGCGGGGCCGCCGACGCCCGTCGCCTGCCGATCCCCGCCCCCGGCGACGCCGTCTACATCCACGTCCGCCAGGCCGCGTCCGGCGCCGTCCGCGGCTCCCGGCCGATCCCGTCCGAGGGGGCGACCCTCCGCGCGTACCTCTATCCTCGCGCCGGCGGCGGCTGGGAGGGGGCCTCCCCCGATTGGTACGACCAGACCGGCGGCCCGCCGCCGCGCGCCGACTCCGACGTCGCCATGCGGCCCACGCCGGCCCCGACCGCGCCCGCATCCTCCGGCGAGGCGGTCCTCAAGGCCCTCGGCGTGAAGGCCGAGCCCGTCGAGGTCAACGGCCGGCTGGTCCTGAAGATCACCGAGATCCTCCCGGAGACCCCGGCGCAGAAGGCTGGGTTCGAGAAGGGCGACGTCATCATCGGCGTGAACCGGGCCGGGTTCGCCAGCCTCCCGCAGTTCGCCGAGATCGTCGCCAAGGGGGGGCCGGTCGCCGAGTTCGTCCTGGTCAACGTCCGCGACAAGGAGCAGGCCGCCGTCAAGGTCGACCTCGGGCCCGTGATCGCCTCCCGGCCGGCCCCGGACCGGCCCTCGCCCGCGCCGACCCCTTCGCCCGCGGCCCCGAAGCGCTCGCTGGGCGCCGAGTTCGAACCCGTCCGTCTGGGGCTGCGTTCGGCTCTCAAGGTTACGAAGGTCCAGCCCGAGAGCCCGGCGCAGAAGGCGGGATTCGAGGTCGGCGACGTCCTCGTCGAGGCCGGCGGGATCGCCCTCAGCGACGAGACGAAGCTCCAGGAGGCCGTGGACAAGGCCGGCGAGAAGCTGACCGTGACCGTCCGCGACAGCCGCACGGGCCGCGACGTCCCGGTCGAGGTCGTCCTGGGCGCGGCCGAGCCCAAGCCCGCCCCGACGCCCGCCCCCGAGCCCGATCCGGCCCCCGCCCCCTCGCCCGGCGGCGGGGTGACCTCGCGGAGCTTCGGGCTCACCGTGAAGCCCGGCACGGCCGACCTGCTGCCGGTGGTGAAGGTCGCGGCCGTCGCGTCGGGGAGCCCGGCCGAGAAGGCCGGCCTCGAGGTCGGCGACGCGATCGTCGGCGTCGACGACCGGGTCGTCTTCGCCCCCGACCTGTTCGAGGAGGCCCTCAAGAACGTCGGCTCCTCCTTCACCCTGACGGTCCTGGACGTCAAGTCCGGCAAGAAGACGCCGGTCAAGGTCCAACTCGGACGCTGAGGCCGCGCCCTCCCTCGCGCCGATGCGCGGGGGAGGGCTCCGCCCTTCGGGAGATACGCACGATGGAGATGGAAGCACAGGTCGGCCAGTCGTTGATCCGGCTGGCCCGCGACCAGCGGGTCGCCTCGCTCGGCACGATCCTGGACGGGCACCCCCTGGTGTCGCTCGTCCCCTTCAACGCGAACAACGACCTGTCCGCGTTCGACATCCACGTCAGCCGGCTGGCCCAGCACGCCAGGGCCCTGACGCAGAGCCTGAAAGTGGGCCTGTTGATCGCGGCCGCCGACAGCCACGCCCGCAACCCCCAGGCCCTGGCTCGCCTGTCCATCCGCGGGTTCGCCGAGCCGCTCGACACCAACACCCCGGCCTTCGAGGAGGCCCGCGAGTCGTACCTCCGGAAATTCCCCCAGTCCGAGATCAGCTTCCAGCTCGGCGACTTCTACTTCATCCGCATCAAGCCCGTCGCCGCCCGCCTCGTCGTCGGCTTCGGCAACATCCATGACCTCACCGGGGACGACATCTCCAGCCTCGCCCGCCAGACCCACGGCTTCAACTGAGGTCGTCTTGCCCTCTCCGCGATTCCGTCTACAATTTCAATAAGGATTGAAAAGACGGCGGCGACGTCGATTTCGGTCGGGACGAAAAGCCCGACGGGCGACGGTCGCGTGTCTCGGGGAGGAGAGCGATGGCGAGCCCGGTCCGGGTCGGAGCGGTCAGCTATTTGAACGCCAAGCCGCTGTATTACCGGCTTGAGGAGTTCGCGCCCGAGGCCAGGCTCGAGATGGAGGTCCCGAGTCGGCTGGCGGAGCGGCTGGCGGCCGGCGAGCTGGACGTGGCGCTCATCCCCTCGGTCGAGTACCTGCGGGGGGCGTCTCGCGGCTACGAGATCCTCCCCGGATTCGCGATCGGGGCCCGGGGGCCGGTGCGGAGCGTGAAGCTGTTCAGCAAGGTCCCGGCGGCGGCGATCGACCGCCTCGCGCTCGACGCGGGCTCGCGGACGAGCCAGGCGCTGGTGCAGGTCTGGCTGGAGGCGAGGCACGGCGTCCGGCCGTCGCGGATCGAGCCCCTGCCGCTGGGGGTGTCGGCCCTGGAGAGCACGGCCGACGCGGTCCTGGTGATCGGCGACCGGGCGATGAAGGTCCCCGAGGGGCCCTTCCACGAGGTCGTCGACCTGGCGGCGGCCTGGCGCGAGCTGACCGGCCTGCCGTTCGTCTTCGCCCTCTGGGTGGTGCGTCGGGGGGCCGACCTGGGGGACGTCCCCGAGGCCCTCGCCCGCTGCCGGGCCGAGGGCCTGGAGCACGCCGACGAGCTGGCCCGAATTCACGGGCCGCGGCTGGGCCTGGATTTTCGAACGTGTTACGATTACCTCACCCGTGTCCTGTCCTACGACCTGGGCGAGCCGGAGCTGGCGGGCCTGAGGCGATTCGCCGCGATGGCCGCGCGCCTGGGCCTGGCGCCCGAAGGAGTGAATCTTGTCTTCCACCGCCCCCGCGATCTTGCGACGCGTCGTTGAAGGCGGCCGCCTGACGTTCGAGGAAGGCGTCGCCTTGTTCCGGGAAGCGAGCCTGCTCGACCTCGGCCGCGCCGCCGACGCCCTCTGCCGCCGGCTCCACCCCGAGCCGTACCGCACGTTCAACATCGACCGCAACATCAACTACACGAACGTCTGCACGGCGGTCTGCGACTTCTGCGCCTTCTACCGCAAGGTCGACGACGCCGAGGCCTACGTCCTCGAACGCGACGTCCTCTTCGACAAGATCCGCGAGACGGTCGAGCTGGGCGGCGACCAGATCCTCCTGCAGGGGGGCCTGCACCCCAAGCTCAAGCTGGAGTGGTACGAGGAGCTGCTGCGGGACATCCGCGCGAACTTCCCGACCATCAACATCCACGGCTTCAGCGCCCCGGAGATCCACCACTTCACCAAGGTCGCGAAGCTCCCGCTGCAGGTCGTGCTGGAGCGCCTGAAGGCGGCCGGCCTGGGGAGCCTCCCCGGCGGCGGGGCCGAGATCCTCGTCGACCGCGTCCGCAAGGCGATCACCCGGGGCAAGGTGAACACCGAGGACTGGCTGAACGTCCATCGCGTCTGGCACCAGCTCGGCGGCCGGTCGACCGCCACCATGATGTTCGGCCACGTCGAGACGATCGAGGAGCGGGTCGAGCACCTGGACCGCGTCCGCCAGCTCCAGGACGAGACGGGCGGCTTCACGGCGCACATCTGCTGGACCTTCCAGCCCGAGAACACCGACATGGCCGACGTCCCGACCGCCGGGGCGTTCGAGTACCTCCGCACCCAGGCCATGACGCGGCTCTATCTCGACAACGTCCCCAGCATCCAGTCGTCTTGGGTCACGCAGGGGGCGAAGATCGGCCAGATGGGCCTGTTCTTCGGCGCCAACGACATGGGCAGCCTGATGATCGAGGAGAACGTCGTCTCCTCGGCCGGGACGGTCCACCACCTGAGCCTCGACGAGATCAAGCGTTGCATCCGCGAGTCCGGCTTCATCCCCCGCCAGCGGAACGTGTTCTACGATTACATAGACGAGGCCCCCGAGCCCGAGGCGGTCGCGGCGGCCGGGGTCGCCTGATCACCGCGGAGCGATTCCACGTCGCCGTCGCTGCTCAGCCCGGCGCCCAACCGAACGGAACGGCCGTCCCGTGATCCACGTCGAACACCTGGGCAAGTCGTTCCATGATTACCAGCGGGGCTGGGTCGAGGCGGTCCGCGACGTCTCGTTCGACTGCCGCCCGGGCGAGATCTTCGGCCTGCTCGGACCCAACGGCGCGGGCAAGACGACGACGCTGCGGATCCTCAGCACCGTGCTCAAGCCGACGACCGGGAAGGCCGTCGTCGCCGGCTACGACGTCGTCGACGATCCCATGGAGGTCCGCCGGCGGATCGGCTTCATGTCGGCCGGCACCGGCATCTACGACCGCATGACCGCCTGGGAGCTGGTCGCCTACTTCGGCCGGCTCTACGGCCTGCCCAAGGACCGGCTCCGCGAGCGGATGGAGACCGTCTTCGGCTGGCTCCGGATGGACGACTTCCGCGACGTCCTGGGCTCGAAGATGTCGACGGGGATGAAGCAGAAGGTGTCGATCGCCCGGACCATCATCCACGACCCGCCGGTCCTCATCTTCGACGAGCCGACGTCGGGCCTGGACATCCTGGTCCAGCGGATCGTCCTGGACAAGATCCTGGAGCTGCGCGACCTGGGCAAGACGATCGTCTTCTCGACCCACTCCATGAGCGAGGTCGAGCGGCTCTGCTCGCGGGTCGCGATCATCTACCGGGGCGAGCTTCAGGCCCAGGGGCCGATCGACGAGCTGGTGGCCCGCCACGGCCAGCCCGACGTCGAGGAGCTGTTCTTCGCCCTCGTCGAGCAGGCCGACGCCCGCCACGCCGAGACGGCCCGCGAGGCCCTCGAAACGACCTCGAATCGCGGGACGGGACGGACGCCATGAACTGGTCGAACGTGTTCCTGATCTTCCGCCGCGAGGGGCTCGATCAGCTCCGCGACCGCCGTACGCTGTTCATGGTGGTCTTCTTCCCGATCCTGCTCTACCCGATCATCGGGGCGGGGGTGCTCCAGTTCGCCGCGGCGCTCCAGGAGAAGCCCCGGCGGGTCGTAATCGTGGGGGCCGAGCACCTGCCCGCCGACCCCCCGCTGCTCGCCGCCGGCGGGAACGCCTTCAACGCCGCGCTGTTCGACTCGCCGGCCGAGGCCGCCCGCCTGCACGTCCAGCGCGAGCCGGACGAGGGCCCGTGGTCGAAGCCCGAGAACCGCGAGCTGGCCGTCCGCAACGGCGAGGCCTCGGCCGTCGTGGTGATCCCGCCCGACCTGCCCGAGCAGTTCCGCGCCAAGGCCGACGTCGCGATCCCGATCCACTACAAGAGCGTCGACGAGACCAGCAAGATCACCTACCTGAGGGTGCGCGAGGCGCTCGACCGCTGGAAGAGCGGCATCGTCGAGGACCGCCGCAAGCGCGACAACCTGCCGGCCGGCTACGCCCAGCCGATCGAGGTCAAGGCGCTCGACGCGGCCACGACGCAGGAGATCGGCGGCAGCGTCTGGGGGCGGATCTTCCCGTTCCTGCTGGTCCTGATGTCGCTGACCGGGGCCTTCTACCCGGCCGTCGACCTCTGCGCGGGCGAGAAGGAGCGGGGGACGATGGAGACCCTGCTCATCAGCCCCGCCGGCCGCGCCGAGATCGTCATGGGCAAGTTCTTCGCGGTCCTCGCCGCGAGCGTCACGACGGCCGTCTTGAACCTCGTGAGCATGGGCGCGACGGGCCTGCAGCTGGCGCGGCGGGCGACGGGGTTCGGGGGCGGCGAGGCCGCCGGCGAGGCCGCCGCCGCGCTCGCGCCGCCGACCTTGCAGTCGGCCTTCTGGATGATCGTCCTGCTGATCCCCCTGGCCGCCTTCTTCAGCGCGATCTGCCTGGCCCTCGCGGCCATGGCCCGCAGCATGAAGGAGGGGCAGTACTACATGACGCCCCTCTACCTCATCTGCCTGCCGCTGATCTTCCTGACGATGACGCCGGGCATCGAGCTGAACGCCTTCTACAGCATCGTCCCGGTCACGGGCGTCGCCCTGCTGCTGCGGGCCCTGATCGTGGGCGATTACGGCACCGCCTTCCGCTTCTTCATCCCGGTCATGCTGCCGACGATCGTCTACGCCTGGCTGGCGCTGCGGTGGGCCGTCGAGCAGTTCCAGGACGAGGCCGTGCTCTTCCGGGAGTCCGAGCGGTTCAACCTGATGCAGTGGCTCCGCAGCGTGGTCCGCGACCGCAAGCAAAGGCCCACCGCGGCGCACGCGGTGCTCTGCTTCGCGCTGGTGGTCACGGCGTCGTGGCTGTTCGCCCAGGTCTCGATGTCGGTCTCGGTGGGCGGAGGGCTCGGGGGGATCGCCGTCGGCCAGCTCCTGATCCTGATGGTCCCGCTCGCCATGGCCCTCCTGCTCACCACGGATCCCGCCGGGACTTTGAAGCTGCGGCGGGCCGGCCTCCGCTATTTCGCCCTGGCCGCCGCCGCCGCCGTCGCGGTCAATCCCCTGATCGCCGAGCTGCGTCGGCTCGTCGAGTGGCTCTACCCGATCTCCGACGCCACCCAGGCCCTGCTCGAGACCTTGCTCAAGGGGCCGACCCCGTTCGCGTCCACGCTCCTGGTCCTGGCCTTTATGCCGGCGGTCTGCGAGGAGGTCGCGTTCCGCGGCTTCATCCTCTCGGGCCTGAAGTCGGGCCGGCGGACCCGGTCGGCGATCGTCCTCTCGGCGCTCCTCTTCGGCCTGCTGCACGTCTTCCTGAGCCTCTTCCAGCAGTTCTTCAACGCGGCCTTCCTGGGGATCTTCCTGGGCCTGCTGGCGGTGCGGAGCCGGAGTCTCTGGCCTGGAGTCCTCTTCCACGCGCTGAACAACGGATTCGCGCTCGGACTGGGAGCCTGGGTCGCGCTCTTGCAGCGGACGGGCGCCGCCGGCCTGATCTATCGCGACGCCGAACGCGGCCTGTATCAACTTCCCCTGGTCGCCGTCGGTGCGGCGGCGGCGGCGGCCTGCTTCCTCTACATCTGGAGGATCGACCGCCCGGCCGTCGAGGGGCCCGGATGAGGCGGGGGACGCTCACCCTGCGGGCGCGGTACGTCTTCCCCGTCGACGCGCCGCCGATCGAGGATGGCGCGGTGGCGGTCGAGGGCGGGCGCATCGAATGGGTCGGCCCGGCGCGCGAGCGGGCCGCCGACCTGGACCTGGGGGACGCAGCGATCATCCCCGGGCTGGTCAACGCCCACACCCACCTGGAGCTTCCCGGCCTCCCCGGCGACGAGGGCCGCCCGGCGGACGCGGTCGAGGACGAGATCGCCTGGCTCGGGCGCGTGATGGCCCTGCGCCGGGCGGGGGCGTCGGACGAGAGCTATCGCGAGAACGTCCGCCGGAACCTCCAGGCGACGATCGCCGCGGGGACGACGCTGCTCGCCGACACCACGTCCGCCGGCCTGAGCTGGGACGCCGTCGCCGAGGCCCACGTCCGCGCGGTCGTCTTCGCCGAGGTGCTGGGGCTCAAGCGGTTCCGCGGGCTTCAGACCAACGAGGCCGCCTGGAAGTGGCTGGGCTCGATCAAACCCGAGACGCAAGTCGCCGCCAACGCCCGCGCGGGCCTGTCGCCCCACGCCCCGTACAGCACGGCGGGCTGGCTCTACCACAGCGCTGCGGCCAGCCGGCTGCCGCTCTCGACCCACCTGGCCGAGATGCCCGAGGAGATGCAGCTCCTGGAGACTCGCCAGGGCCCCATGCGCCAGTACCTGGAAGACCTGGGCGCCTGGGACGACGAGTGGGAGCCCATCGGCCCCCGGCCCACCGACTACATCCGCCAGGGCGAGCTGCGCGAGGCCGACTGGCTGGTCGCCCACGGCACGTACATCCAGCCCTCGGAGTTCTGGCAGCTCCGGCCCGAAGCGTCGCCGAACGGCCATCGCGTCGCCGTCGCCTTCTGCCCCCGGACGACCGCCCGCTTCGGCCATTTCGCCCACCACCCCTACCGGGCCCTCCTCCAGAAGGGGGCGATCGTCTGCCTGGGGACCGACAGCCTGGCGTCGAGCCCTTCCCTGAGCATCCTCGACGAGGTCCGCTTCCTCCACGCCCGCGACGAGTCGCTCTCGGGCGAGCTGCTCCTCACCATGGCCACCCTCTTCGGCGCCTGGGCCCTCCGCGCCGAGGCTTCGACGGGCAGCATTCGCCCCGGCAAGTCGGCCGACCTCGCCGTCGTCGGCCTCCCCGACCGAGACGAGTCCGACCCCTACCGCCTGCTCCTGGAATCCGACCGGCCCGTCCTCGCCACCATGTTCGAGGGCGATTTCGTCTCCGGGCCCTGGCAGAGGCTCTGAACGACGGGGCGAGCCGGACGGCAAGTCCCCACGAAGCGTCGGCTTTGATACGGGTTGGTTTGCGCCGGCTGGATTTGCGTCGATGCGACGTAAGATCAATAAGATAAATGGCTTAAGTGGCGAAATCGGCCGCAGGAATTGGGTTCGTTGGTCGGGAAAATTTTGTTTTTCACCCTCGGTCGTCCTTCCGGGCCTCGCTCGATCGTCCGCCGGAGACGCAACCGACGACGAGGGCTTGCTTGTGATTATGGTCCGATTCGCGTGATTGCGAACGCCGGGCGTCCCCAAAAATGGGACACTCGAGCGATTCGACGACGATGGAGGCCTTGCGGGCCCCGAGATTGGGAGCGCGGGATGTTCAGCGGCAGCGTCTCGATCAGCCAGCTGATGACGTTCACGGCGCTGTTCGCGCTCGACTTCGCGGTCTTGCTATGGGCCGAGAGCACGGCGAGCGCCCCGGTCCCCCTGTTCCTGCTGGCGGCGCTGAACGGCGTGCTCGTCTGGATCCTGGTTTTGCACCGTCCCCTTCGCCGCTGGATCGGCGCGATTTTGGCCGTCGGGGCGGTCGGCGCGGTCGTGGTCGCCACGGTGATCGCAACGCCGAAGCCGAAGTCGGAGTGGTGGATCGCCAGCATCGGGGCGACGGCCCTGGCCTGGGCCGGCTTGCTGTTCGGGGCGTGGCATGCCGGGCCTCGGACTCCTGCGGGCCTGGAGCCGGATGGAACCGCCAGGTCGCCCTTCGACCGGCCTAGCGTGTGGGCGTCGATCCTCCTCGGCCTGGCGATGACGGGGATCGCCGTGGGATCGCTCCTCGACGACCTCGGGCGCCTGGCCGCCGTCTGGAACGGCGAGCTGGCGCGAAACGTGAAAACGTACATCCCCAGGAGGATCGCCGCCGACGACCCGGCCTTCGAGTGGGTGTTCCTCGCTCCGACGACCGGGCGCACCCTGAAGGCCAGGCCGGGGGCCGAACTCATCGCCAGGCCGAGCGCCTCGTGGACGCTGGGCGGGGTCGGACGACGCATCCCGCCTCCGACCGAGCTGACCACGGCGTGGGCCCTGTACGACTCGACCGGGCCGGGGCTGACGGCCCGGATCGCGGTCGACCTCGTCGCGATGTGGCCCGTGCTCATGCTGGTCGGGGCGACGCTGCTCATCCTGTGGATCCGGCCGCCGTCGCCGCCGTGGCGGGAGACCTTCCACCGCCCCGGTTTCTGGGCCTGCTGCGCCCCACCTCTGGCCGTACTGCCGTTCGTCCTTTTCGGCGGGATCACATCTTTCCGCTTCACGCCCCTGATACTCTCGGCCGCGGTGGGAGTCGCCTGGCTGGTCCAGGCGCTCCGCCGTCGGTGGCGGCCGGAGCCGACGTGGATCGATCGATCGGGGCGGGCGCTCGGCTGCTGCTGGCTGGGGCTCGCGGCTCCGTGCGCCTACGCGATGTGGTGGGGGCTGATCCTCTGACGGCGAGTCCCCTTGCTCAGCCTCTCCAGTCCAGGTCCAGGAACTTCTCCATGAGCCGCCAGCCCTGGTCGAAGAAGGGGCCGCCGCCTTCGCGGGCGTCGTGCTCGTCGTAGCGGAGGCCGGAGGCGGGGACGCCGGCGCCGGCGATGGTCCAGGCGACGGGGGCGCGGTCGTGGGCGCGGGTGCGGAGCAGGGTGGAGTGGTCGGGGGAGATCAGGATCCTCCAGGGGGATCCGCTCGCCTTGAGGTGGGCGAGGATCGGGGCCACGATGTCGCGGTCGATGCGTTCGACGGCCTCGACCTTGGCGTCGGCGCGGCCCTCGTGGCTGGCCTCGTCGGGGGCCTCGACGTGGACGCAGACGACGTCGTGGTCGGCCAGGGCGGCGATGCCGGCCCGGCCCTTGGCGGCGTAGTCGGTGTCGAGGTAGCCGGTCGCCGTCGCCACGTCGATCCGGTCCCAGCCCGCCAGCACGCCCACCCCGCGCACCAGGTCGACGGCCGAGATGATCGCCCCGCGCAGGCCGTGGAGGTCGCGGAAAAGGGGCATGTGGGGGGCCTCGCCCTGGCCCCAGAGCCAGGTCGCGCTCGCCGGCTTCTTGCCGGCCGCGATGCGGGCGAGGTTGACCGGGTGGCTCGCCAGGATCGGCTCGGCCTGGCGCATCAGCTCGATGAGCAGGTCGGACCCGGGTCCTTTGGGGAGGTAGTCCGCGGCCGGCCGGTCGGGGTGGTCGTGGGGCGGGACGGTCACGGTCTCGCGCGTGAATTTCGGCTCGCCGGGCCTGCCGCGGTAGATCATCAGGTTGCGGTAGCTGACGCCGGCGTGGAACTCGACGTCGGGCCGACCGAGCTTCTGCTGGAGGGTCGCCATGATGGGGCCGCCCTCCTCGCTCGTGATGTGGCCCGCGGTGAAGTCGGCGAGGCGGCCGTCGGCGATCGTCATGAGGTTGCAGCGCACGGCCCAGTCGTCGGGCCCGAGCGCGACGCCCATGGCGGCGGCTTCGAGCGGGGCTCGGCCGGTGTAGTATTCCTCTGGGTCGTAGCCGAAGAGGCTCAGGGTGGCGACGTCGCTGGCGGGGAGGAAGCGGTCGGGCACGTTCCGCGACCGTCCCACGAGGCCCTCGGCGGCGACCCGGTCCATCGCGGGGATGTCGGCGGCCTGGAGCGCGGTGCGGCCGCCGAGGGCCTCGAACGGCTCGTCGGCGGCGCCGTCGGGGATCACGATCACGAACTTGGCGGGCGCGGGCACGGCGGGCTCCTCGAATCGGTGGCGGCGGGCGGGGCCGGGTCGATCGGTCACTCCTCGACGCCGAGGCGGACGCTGGGGGCCCGGACGACGTCGAGGCCGTCGATCTCGCGGATGGCCTCGCGAAGGTCCTCCTCGACGGCGAGGTGGGTCATGATGACGAGCGGGACCGGGCCGGGCTCGTCGCCGACGGCCTCCGCGGGCTCGTGCTGGATCACGCTGGCGATGCTGATCCCCCGGGCCCCGAGGATCTGGGCGATGGCGGCGATCACCCCCGGGCGGTCGGCGATCAGGAACCGCAGGTAGTTGCGGCGCAGCGACCGGCTGGACGGCAGCAGCGGGACCGCGGGCGACGCGGCCGACCAGAAGTCGAGCACCCGCGAGGTCAGGAGGGCCCGGCCCGTCGCGACGTCGATCAGGTCGGCGACGACGGCCGACGCGGTGGGCATCATGCCGGCGCCTCGGCCGTGGAAGAAGGTGTCGCCGACGGCGTCGCCGACGACGCGGACGGCGTTGTACGGGCCGTGCACCTGGGCGAGCGGGGCGTCGTTCCGGACCAGCGACGGGGCCACCCGCAGCTCCAGCGCGCCGCCGGCGAGCTTGGCGTGGGCCAGCAGCTTGATCGTGTAGCCCAGCTCGCGGGCGTATTTCAGGTCGGCGAGGTCGAGGCGGTCGATCCCCTCGCGGGGGATGTCGGCCGTCTTGACGTTCGCCCGGAAGGCGAGCTGGGCCAGGATCGCCAGCTTGTGGGCGGTGTCGGTGCCGTCGACGTCGAGGGTGGGGTCGGCCTCGGCGTAGCCGAGCGCCTGGGCGCCGGCGAGGGCGGCGTCGTAGGCGATCCCCTCCTGGGTCATCTGGGTCAGGATGTAGTTGCAGGTGCCGTTGAGGATCGCCGCCAGGCTCTGCACCTGGTTCGCCGCCAGCCCGACGTTGATCGCGCCGACGATGGGCACGCCGCCGCCGGCGCTGGCTTCGAAGGCCACGGCGCGGTCGGCCGCGCGGGCGGCGGCGAAGACCTCGGGGCCGTGCTCGGCGAGCAGGGCCTTGTTGGCCGTCACCACGTGCTTGCCCGCGGCCAGCGCGTCGAGCACGATCCGCCGCGCCGCGTCGATCCCGCCGATCAGCTCGACGACGATCGCGACCTCGGGGTCGTCGATCACGCGGCGGACGTCGTCGACGATCCGCACGCCCTCGAACTCGGCGCGCCGGTCTTTCTTATTGAGGTCGCGGACCACGGCCCACTTGCAGTCGATCCGGCTCCCCGCGCGGCGGGCGATGCGGTCGGCGTGCTGCGTCAGGATCCGGGCCACGCCCGCGCCCACCGTCCCCAGTCCGACCAATCCCACGCTGACCTGTTGCATCGCGACCGCCGTGGAGCGCTCCGGGGGGGTTCGACTTCGCATTTCGAGAGGAGGCCCGGGGGCCGCGTCAAGTGTAGGACGCGGCCGCCCGGCCCGCAAGTCGACCGCGACGGCTCAGAGACCGTCCCTCGTTGGAGGTCGCTGCGGCGCAACCCTGGCAGAGAAGCCTGAGCGGATCGTTCGTCTCACAAGGCTACCGTTCTGATCGTTCGCGCTCCCGATTTTGCAAGACCCTTTTTCAACCAGCGTTCGAGCACGACACCCGTCGGCATCGGCCAACGGGTCGGGTCGCCCTCGTGCCGCTCGATGATGTCATTTCCGGCGTACGTCCAGTCGTGATACGCGAGGATTCGCAAGTCTTGCCCAGTGTGCCGCTAGGAATTCACCGTGCGTTCGTCACATCCCCCGAATCGCGAGTCGCTCGGGAGCTTCGGCCGCAGGAATCGCCGGTTCTGCCCGGCCGATTGGAAGTCGGGCGCGATAGACGCCGCCAGGTCGTCATTCAGCGGTACGACGTCCAGAAACGTGCGTCCTAACTTAACGACGCGCACGGGGAAGAAGACGCTCGTCTGAGGATCGATGCAGTAGGTGATGTCGTCGAGACGGTATCCCTCGAATTCTTCAGCCATTGGTCCGCCCCTTTTCCGATCGCCTTCACCTTCCCTCGCACCCTGCGCGGCGGCCCTCAGTTGACAATATCGCCCATGCCGGTTTCGATGCGACTTCTGAGGTTTCGGATGAATTCTTCGTCGAAGGGCTCCCAGCGTTCGAGCTCATCGATGATCTTCAGAGGTTGCCTGCTTCGGTAAGACCGCGTCGGGTTGCCGGGGAATTTCTTGTCGGTGACGTTCGGATCGTTCTCGATTTCCCCCGTCGGCTCGACGAGGTAGACCCGCGGCCTGCCGTCGCCCCTGGCGATTTCCGCGGCGAGTCCGGCGCCCTTCGACAGGGCCGTGAAATAGATGTGATTCATCACGACCTTGCGGTCGTAGTTCGATATGTGGCCGGCCGTCAGCAGATCGCCCGGCCGCAAATGGGCCTTCGTGCCGTGGTAAAACGGCCCGGCGTCCAAAACCGCCATACACACCACCTCATGGGAGATCTTGACGAACCTCGGTACGAGGAACCGGGTTGTAAGCGGCGGCTTCCGACGCCTCCCCCCCTTCGCGGGGAAGGCAGACCCCGCAGGGCCGGATGAGCGACCGTGTTCCCGCCCGGGGTGCCGAGCGATCGATTTCGGCGGAAATCCCCGGGCTGCAACACTCACTCTTGGTCCTTCGGACATACAAGGGGGAGGATGCGCGAAGCACCGTCAGAATTCGCAACCCTGCGGCACGATGGATCGACGGCTTTCGTGCTCGTCTTCCCCCTCATCCGGCCCTTCGGGCCACCTTCCCCCGCGAGGGGGGAAGGACGTCGTTCCGAGGGACGCGGCCGTCCCGGCCGCAAGTCGACCGCGACGGCTCAGGCCCGCATGGGCGCGGCCGTCTTCGAGCCCCGGGCGATCAGGATGATCCCCAGCTCGTACAGCACGATCATCGGCGCGGCCAGCAGCGACATGCTGATCGGGTCCTGGCCGGGGGTCAGCACGGCCGCGGCGATGGTGATGATCAGGATCGCGAACTTCCGCTTGCTGCGGTAGTCGTCGACCGTGAAGATCCCGATCCGCTGCAGGAAGAGCATGACCAGGGGGGTCTGGAAGGCCACGCCGAAGACCAGGGGGAGCATCGTCGCGAAGCTCATCCACTCGCTCAGCCGCAGGGTGGGCGCGACGCCCAGCCAGACGTTGAAATCCAGCAGGAAGGCCAGGGTCAGGGGCAGCACGAACCAGAAGCAAAGGGCCACGCCTCCCATGAACAGCCCGAGCGAGACCGGCAGGAACCGCATCACGTAATGCCGCTCGTGCCGGTACAGCCCGGCGGCGATGAACGCCCAGATCTGGTAGAAGACCCAGGGGCTCGCCATCACCAGCCCGGCGACGAGGCAGACCATGAAGTAGATCGTGATCGTCTCCAGCGGCCCCAGCGAGATCAGGGAGTTGTCGAACACGAGCACGGACTGCTCGCTGGCGTCGATCAGCTCGGCGAGCTTGTATCGGATGGGGAAGGCGAGGGTCTGCCCCTTGACGGCGGCGGCCTCCGGGAGCTTCGCGTCGGGGGCGAGCCTGCGGAGCGCCTCGATGAACGACTCGGCCGGGATCTCGGCCTGCATCGCGTCGGAGACCGTCTTGGCGGCCTCGGCGACCGCCCGCTTCTTGGCGTACTCGTTCTTGTAGAACTTCGTGAGGGCCACCTTGGCGGGGGCCTCCATCTGCTCCATCACCCGCTTGCCGATGTCGAGGGGGGGGATGAAGACGATCAGGACGCCGAGGAAGAGGCCGGCCAGCGCCAGGATGAGCCGCACGCGCAGCTCCTCGAGGTGCTCGCCGAAGCTCATCGTCACCATCGTCTGCTCTTCGGTGAAGAGGTCGCGATCGCTGGGCATAGGACGTGGACCAACGGGAGGATGCGCCCGCCGCGAGGGGCGAGACGTCGGATCGGAAGCGGAGGAGACGCGGGCTGCTGCGGCCAGTCCCGAGGCCGGAGCCCTTGGCGGGCGGCGCCGCGCGGCGGCCTCTCCGGGACGGCCGATCGCGCGGGGGCGTTCCTGTCACGACGAGTCTAGCACCCGCCCCCGCCGATTGCCAGGCCGGCTCGCCTCCGCCGGGCGGAGATGGACGCCGACGCCGCGCGGCGTTACAACTGGCGATGCCGACGGCGGCCGGACCTTTTCGATCGACCCGGGCCCCTTCCGGACCCGCCGCCCGGCACGAGGACGCCTCGCGATGCAGCCCCTCCCGCTCGAACCGCTCGCGTTCACGCCGATCCTCCGCCGGCTCGTCTGGGGCGGGAGACGGCTCGGCGCCCTGATGGGCAAGCCGATCGGCGAGGGCGACGACTACGCCGAGAGCTGGGAGGTCGCCGACTACAAGGACGCCGTCAGCGTCGTCCGCGACGGCCCGCTCGCCGGCACATCCCTCCGCGACCTGGTGGCGGACCGCCCCGCCGAGCTGTTCGGCCGCCGCCGCGAGGCGCCCTCGCAGTTCCCGCTGCTGGTCAAGATCCTCGACGCCCGGGAGTCGCTGTCGGTCCAGGTCCACCCCGACGACGCCCTGGGCCGCGAGCTGGTCGCCGACAACGGCAAGACCGAGGCCTGGGTCGTCCTCGCCGCCGAGCCGGGGGCCCTGATCTACGCCGGCCTCAGGGCGGGCGTCGGGCGGGAAGACCTCGAACGCGGGATCCGCTCGGGCGAGGTCGAGCCGCTGCTGCACCGCTTCGAGCCCAAGATCGGCGACTGCGTGCTGGTCGAGGCCGGGACGGTCCACGCGATCGGGGCGGGGGTCATGCTCGCCGAGGTCCAGCAGATGTCCGACGCGACCTTCCGCGTCTTCGACTGGAACCGCGTCGACGCCCAGGGCCGGCCCCGCGAGCTGCACATCGACCAGGCGCTGCGCTCGATCGACTTCGACCGCGGCCCCGTCGACCCGATCGTGACGTCGCCGCTCGTGCTGGAGGACGGCGACGTCCTCGAGCCCCTGGCGCGGTGCAAGTACTTCGAGCTGGAGCGGCTGACGATCGAGACGCCGGCCGAGGTCGGCCGCGACGACCGGTTCACGATCCTGATGGTCCTGGACGGGGAGATCCGCGTCCGCCGCCCCGCCGGCGACCGGCCGTTCCGCCGGGGGGAGACCGTCCTCTTGCCGGCGGCGATCGGCCCGACGATGATCTTCCCCGTCGGCCGGGCCGTCGTCCTGGCCTGCCAGCAGCCCTGAGCGGGCTGAAGGTGCCTGAACGTGAGGGGCGAGGCGTGGAAGATCTCGAAGACGCTCTCATCACCCTGAGCCCTGAAGCGACGCGTGGCTACGGGCGCTCGGCGATCCCGCATCCGATCGACGACGTTGCCAGACGCCTTTCGAATCGGTTGGCGATTTCTTCCCAGGACGAGAAGGATTCGTCGCTTTCGTTGATGACTCTGGGACACGGACGCGTGCTCGACGCCTTCGCCGGCAGGATGGCCAGCCTGGCAGTTCGCACCGAGGACCCCCACAAAATCGTGGACGGCCTGAAAGCGCTCGCTTTCGCTTCCAGGCTGATGGACTGGCGGGACAATGTCGCCACCCTGGCCCTGCTTTGCCGCAGTATTGAGATCCTCGAATTGGATCCGGAGCTTTACCTGCGCCAAACCGCAGGCTTGAGCGACTCCGAATTCGAGGGGCAGGTCCGAGGCTTCTCCGGGCGAGACGAGCGGGATCGCTCGCTGTCGACGTTTCGATACGTCGAGGGCGAAGATCGAGATGGATTCCGATATCTCTCCGTCGGCGCACCGGGGCTTTCCCCCGCCCTCTTCAAGTTGATGGCCAGGGGTGAGCAGGTGAAGCATCTCAAAAGTCTCGAGCCGTCCGCTCGCCGATCAATCTTGGACGCGCTCGATGCGGCGGCTCGGGAATGGCTCCAATCGCAACTCGATGGCGACGATCATCCCGATATCGGGCCCAAACGCACACTCGGCTCGAGTCGATGAGCATAGTCCGCCGTCCGAACAGGCCGCAGCCAGGGGCGTCGCTGTCCTGCGACCGCAGGTAGATCACATCGAAAATACGGGACGGGCTGTGGTCCGCTCCCCCAGGAAACAGCGAAGGTCGCGAATCGTCCCATGGCCGAAGAACCCCAGCATCCCGTCGACCCCGACCGGATCCGCCCCCGCGATTGGCTGAAGATCGGCCGCGCCGTGCCGGCGGCCTGCGACCTCCGCAAGATCCTGCTCGCGGCGCTCGGCCTGGTCGCCCTCGAACTGGGCTGGCGGGGGATCGAGCGGGGCGCGCCCGACGCCCCCCGCGTCCTGGGCTTCGCCAGCCTCTACGGGACGCCGTTCGAGTCGCCGGTAGGCTTCGCCGAGGCGATTCGGCGGCCGGCCTGGAACGTGACCCAGCCCATCCGCCTGATCGTCGAGCCGCTGGCGACGTTCGTCGCCGTCGACGGCCCAAACGGCCGGGCCCTCCCCGCGCTTTTGCGGCTCATCTGGGCCTTCGCGGCGATGGGGTTGGTCGGCGGCGCGATCTGCCGGATGGCGATCGTCGAGGCCGCGACGGGCGCGCCGACGGGCCTTCGCGAGTCGCTCGGCTTCGCGCTTCGGCACGGACGGAGCCTGGTCGCCGCGCCGCTGCATCCCCTGGCGCTCGTCCTGATGCTGGCGGCCGTCTCGGCGGGGTTCGGGCTGGCCGCGCGGCTCGTCCCCGCTCTGACGGCCGTGCTGTTCGTCGCGCCGTTCGTCCTGGCGATCGCGTCGGCGGTGCTGCTGTTCGACATGATCGCGTCGTGGCCGTTGATCCCGGCGGCGATCGCGGCGGAGTCGGACCTCGCTCTGGAAGCGGTCGGCCGGACCTTCGGCTACGTCAACCGCCGGCCCCTGACGCTGGCGGCGGGCGCGACGGCGGCCTGGATCCTGGGGACGCTCGGCCTCGCGGCGTTCGAGGTCTTCCTCGCGGCGGTCGTCCACCTGGGCGTCTGGGGGATGGGCCTGGCGGCCTACCCGGCGCGGCCGGGGAGCCTGGGGGGCGCGATCGAGCCCTGGGCGGCGGTCGTCGGGCTGGCCTGCCAGGCGTGGGCGTTCGCCTTCTTTTGGTGCGCGGCGGCCCGGGTCTACGGGCTCCTGCGTCAGGACGTGGACGGCGCGCCCGTGCTCGGCGTGCTCCCGGCGTCGGCGGGCGACGGCGGCGGCTCGGCGGCCTTGCGGTAGAGGGCGGCGAGCTTGTCCGCCTCGGCGTCGAGGTCGAACCGGGCGCGGAGCGTGGTGCGGGCGGCGGCCCCCAGATCCTGGGCCCGTTCGGGGTGGTCCAGCAGGTCGAGCATCGCGTCGGCGAGGCTCGCGGGGTCGTCGGGCGGCACGAGCAGGCCCGAGCGGCCGGGCTCGATCAGCCCGCGCAGGCCGCGGACGTTGGCCGCGATGCTGGGGACCCCCTGGACTAGGGCCAGCGTCAGCGTGCGCCCGGCGCTGGGCTCCAGCGAGGGCTGGCAATAGACGTCGAGCACCGACCAGAGGCGGGGGCCGACGACGTCGAAGTCGGCGACCGTGACGCGCTCCTGGATCCGGAGCGCCATCGCGTGGCGGCGGACCTCGAGCGAGTCGCCCCCCTGGACGGCGATCAGGAACTCCAGGTCGCGGCCCCGGGCCAGCACAATCTTGGCGGCCTCCAGGAAGATCGCGAAGCCGGTCTCGGCCAGGGGCGGCCCGGCGACGCCCACGACGGGGACCTTGGGCTCGCCCGACCGCGACGGGGGCGAGGACGGTGCGGGCTCGACGAGGATCCCGGGGGGGATCACCGTCACCCGGTCGGCCGGGACGGCGAGGTCGTCGGTCAGGACGTCGCGCAGCTCGTCGCTGGAGACCACGAATGCATGCAGCCAGCGGCGGCTGATCCTCAGGCCGTCCTCGGCCACCAGGAAGTCGTCGACCGTCTGGATGTAGGGGATCCGCCAGGTCTCGGCCATCGCCAGCGCCGTCTCGGTCGTCTCCTCGTGGAGGGCGTGGAGCACGGCGGGGCGGGGGATCGTCCGGCCGTGGAAGAGCCGGCGGACGGCCAGGCCCTTGAGCCAGCGGCGGCCGAGCGAGGGGACCTCGACGATCCGCGGATCCCGGCGCGCGTCGGGGCGTTCGGTGCAGACGACCCGGGGGGCGATCCCGCGCCCTTCCAGGCGGTCCAGGAGCGGCCCGAGCGGCCAGCCGTCGTCGTCGAGCCCCAGCCTGCCGGCCAGGATCACCACATCCAGGGGCGTCTCGCCGTCGTCTCCGTCCGCCACCGGCCCCCTCTCCCGAAATCCCCGGGACGTTCGCCCTTAAGGCTGCACGCGGGCGTTGGAATCGCGGCCCGACCGGGTTATAGTGGGACGGGTCAGGCCCACATCCCGGCGCCCGCTGAACCCGTTGAGCCCACGGAATGACCCCACAGCACTCGACCGAAGCCGCCCCCCCCGCTCAGGAAGAACTCTACGCTCTGACGAGCCGGCTGCTGGAAAACGTCGGTCAAGTGGTGCTCGGCAAGGCCGACTCCATCAAGCTCGCCGTGGTCGCCCTGCTCGCCCAGGGGCACGTCCTGATCGAGGACGTCCCGGGCGTGGGCAAGACGCTCCTGGCGCGGGCCCTGGCGGCCAGTATCGACTGTTCGTTCCGGCGAATCCAGTTCACGCCCGATCTTCTCCCCTCCGACGTCCTGGGCTCGAGCGTCTTCCACGCCCCGTCGAGCGAGTTCGTCTTCAAGCCCGGCCCGGTCTTCGGCAACGTCGTGCTGGCCGACGAGATCAACCGCACCACCCCGCGGACCCAGAGCGCCCTGCTCGAGGCCATGAGCGACCGCCAGGTCTCCATCGAGGGGACGACCTACCCGCTCGAAGCCCCGTTCATCGTGCTGGCCACGCAGAACCCCTACGAGTTCGAGGGGACCTACGTCCTGCCCGAGAGCCAGCTCGACCGCTTCATGATCCGGATCCGCATGGGATACCCCGTGCGGGCCGAGGAGCGCCGGCTGCTCCACGACCACCGCGTCGGCGAGCCGGTCAAGACCCTCCAGGCCGTCATCACGGCCGAGGAGGTCGTCCAGCTGCAGGACGGCGTCCGCCGGGTCCGGGTCGACGACGCCATCGCCGACTACCTGCTCGACATCGTCCACCTGACGCGCCGGAGCGAGGACCTGCACGTCGGCGTCAGCACCCGCGGCGCCCTGACGCTCTACCGAGCGGCCCAGAGCATGGCCATGGTCTCGGGCCGCGACTTCGTCGTCCCCGACGACGTGAAGTCGCTCTGCGTCCCCGTCCTCGCCCACCGCGTGCTCGGCAAGTCGTTCCTCCAGGCGGGCGAGTTCGGCGCGGCCGAGGCCATCATCCGGGACATCGTCGACCGCGTCAAAGTCCCGACCTGACCGCCGCGCGACCCGCACCGCCCCGGCCCGCAAGCCGCCGCGAAAAGCCCACCGGACATCCGACGCGATCGAGAGGGATCGAGCCATGGCCGTGGACGAAAGACCCCGCAGCGCACGCTCCAAGCGAGGGGCCGGCCGGATCGCCAAGGGCCTGATCCAGGCCCTGGTGCCGACCGAGCGCACCCTCGTGACCCGCGAGGGCTTCTGCTACTTCGGCGTGATGCTCGTGCTGCTGGCGGCGGGCATGCTCCAGCAGATCAACCTCATCCTCCTGGTGGCCACCACGGCCGTCGGCCCGTTCGTGGCCTCGTGGTTCGGCAGCCGGGCGATGCTCAGGCGTCTGATCGTGCTCCGCCGCACGCCCGGCTACATCTTCGCGGGCGACCCCCTGGTCGTCGACTACACGCTCGAGAACGGCCGGCGGCGGATGGCGGCCCTGGCCCTCTTCCTGGAGGACCAGCTCGTCTCGACCGAGCGGGGGGCGACCGGCGCGGCGTCGACGCCCCAGGTCTTCTTCCCCCGCGTCGCCGCCCGCGACCGCGCGCGGCTCCGCTGGCAGGGCGACGCCCCCCGGCGCGGCAAGTACCGGTTCCAGAACCTGGACCTGGGGACCCGGGCCCCCTTCGGGATCGTCGAGCGTCGCGTGACGATCCCGCTGCCCGAGCCGCTGTTCGTCTACCCCCGGATCGGCCGCCTGACCCGGCGCTGGTTCCAGCTCCAGCGCCAGACCAGCGAGAATCGGCTGGGGCGGCGGCACGACCGCTCGGCGCAGCAGGAGGAGTACCACGGCCTCCGCGACTACCGCTCGGGCGACAGCCCCCGGTGGATCCACTGGCGGACCTCGGCCCGCCGCGGCGAGCTGATGGTCAAGGAGTTCGAGCAGCAGAACGAGCAGGACCTGGCGATCCTGATCGACCCCTGGCTGCCGCGCACCAAGGTCCCGCCTCAGCAGCGCGAGGCGATGGAGCAGGCGATCTCGTTCGCGGCGACCGTCTGCCTGGAGACCTGCCGCCGCCAGGGGAGGCGGCTCGTCCTGGGCTGGACCGGGGCCACGCCGGGCGTGATCCAGGGTCCGGCCTCCGTCAAGCTCTTGCACGAGCTGCTGGAGCAGCTCGCCGTGCTCCGGCCGGTGAACGAGGGGGGCCTGGCCGAGCTGCTCGACGCCCTGCCGCCCCCGACCCTGCGCGACGCGCTGCTGATCGTGGCCTCGACGCGGCCGATCAACCTGATGGAGGAGGCCGAGCGCTCCACCCGGCTCACGACGACCTCGGCGCGCAGCCTGACGGGCCGCGTGCTGGCCTTCAACGCCTCGCAGGGGGAGCTCGACGGCCTGATCCAGTTCGCCGAGGCCGACACCCGCGGCCTGCTCGAACAGCGGATCTCCAACGCCGAGACCGATCGCTTCAACAGCCAGGAAGAGCGCCGCCGCGGGATGTTCGCGGGCGAGTCCGAGGACGGCGGCGGGGTCATCATCGAGGAGACCGTCGCGCCCGACGAGCCGCCGACCTGGCGGGCATGGAAAGGGGGCCGGTCGTGAACAGCCTGCTCGTCTATCGGGCCAGCTTCTACGTCATGATGACGCTGGCCACCACCGCCCTGAGCGCCGACCCGACCGACGACCGCGGCGGCTGGCTGCTGCCCCCCCTGGTGGCCGCGGCCGGGCTCGTCGCCTTCCTCACCGTCGACCGCAAGCCGGAGTGGTCGCTCCCCTCGGGCTTGGCCACGCTGCTGGGGATCGGCTCGCTGGGGATGCTCTACATCGAGTACTCGATGGACGAGACCCAGGCCATCCGCTGCCTGGGGCACTGGCTGGTCTTCCTGCAGCTCATCAAGTACTTCCTGCCCAAGTCGATCGAGGACGACTGGGTGCTCTTCCTCGTCGGCCTGATGCAGGTCCTGATCGGGGCGGTCATCAACGTCGGCGACCAGGTGGGCGTCTGGCTCTTCCTCTGGGCCGTGTCGGCCGTCTGGGTGCTGGGCCAGTTCTTCCTCCAGCGCGAGGCTCGCCGGTTCCTGAGCCCGACCCCGGCGCGGGCGCGGGCCCCGATGGAGCCGCTGCGCGAGGACCCTTACCGCCGGCTCTTCGACTTCGCCTACTTCACGGCGACGGCCCGCGTGCTGGCCCTGACGCTGGGGCTGGGGTTCTTCGTCTTCCTGCTCCTCCCCCGGCAGCAGGGGGCGACGCGGTCGCGGTTCGGGCCGACCTCGACGAAGCACCTCACCGGCTTCGACGAGGAGGTCGCCCTCGGCCAGCTCGGCGAGATCCTCGAGAACGACACGGCGGTGATGACCGTCGAGTTCCAGGACCGTTCGCGGGCCCCGGCGACCCCTCCCGTCGAGCCGCTCTGGCGGGGCGTCACTCTCAACAACTACGACAAGGGCCGCTGGCGCAGGCAGAACTACCGCCAGACGCGCACGTTCCCCAGCTTCCGGGAGAAGGGGGCGGACGCCCGCAAGGTGCTCCGCCAGCTCGTGAAGCTGGAGGCCAACGACTCTCCCACGCTTTTCGGGATCCGCCCCTTCGTCGAGGTGATCGGCGGGCCGCGGCAGTCGCCGAACCTCAACGGGCTCGACGGCACCGTCTTCCGCAACGAGGCCCGCGGCCCCTACGACTACGAGGTCATCTCCGACCTCGACCCCACGGTCCCCCAGCTCGGCGAGGAGGCGCCCGGCGAGGACCGGATCAAGAACGTGCTGCTGGGCGTCGCCCCCGACGTCAAGGAGGCCCTGAAGGCCGTCGCCGATCCGATCGTCGAGAAGATCCCCGTCGACGACTCCCTGGCCCGCGCCCGGGCCCTGGAGGCCTACTTCCGCGACTCCCAGACCTTCGCCTATTCGCTGGAGATGTCGTCCGTCGACGATTCGCTCGACCCGGTCGTGGACTTCGTCGTCAACCGCAAGGAAGGGCACTGCGAGTACTTCGCCAGCGCGCTGGCGCTGATGCTCCGGTCGATCGACATCCCCTCGCGGATGGTCAACGGTTTCAAGGGGGGGGACTGGAACGAGTTCACGCAGTCCATGACCGTGCGCCAGAAGCACGCCCACAGCTGGGTGGAGGCCTACATGGGCCGGAACCGGCAGGGGCAGCCGATCTGGGTCTCCTTCGACCCCACGCCGGGCAACGAGCGCGAGAAATCGGTCGCGCAGGTGGGGGGCCTGGCCTCGAACTTCCGGGGCGTGACGGACCTCTTCCGGTACGTCTGGGTCTTCTACATTTTGGGCTACGACTCGAACCGCCAGGCCAAGCTCTACAGCCCGGTGCGGCAGCTTTTCCAGCAGATCCGCGTGGGCTACGGCATCATCTGGAAATGGGCGTCCGAGACCTTCGCCCGCTACTTCCACTTCGGCAGCCTGCAATCCCTGGTGAGCGTCAAGGGCTTCATCGCCTCGTTCCTGTTCCTCTGCGTGCTGGCCGCGGGGACGAGGGGCGCGATCTGGCTCGTGAAGCGGCTCCTCGCCCGCTGGCGGGGCTCGACCGACGACAACCAGGGGGCGACGGCGGGGATCCTCTTCTACCGCCGCTTGACGCAGCTGCTGGCCGACTACGACCTCAAGCGCTCCCCCGCCGAGACCCAGGGCGAATTCGCCCACCGCGCCTTCCGGTTCCTGAGCGGCCGGGGCGACGGCGGGCAAGAGGTCGCAGAGCTGCCCGAGAAGGTCGTCGCGGCCTTCTACCAGGTCCGCTTCGGCCATCTCGACCTCTCTCCCGAGACCCTCGAAGAGCTGGAGCGCAGCCTCGACGTCCTGGAAACCAGGCTGAGCGAGCCGGCCGCCCGCTGACGACCTCGTCCCGTCCTCACCTCGCGGGCGTCCAGAGCATCGAGCCGGAGCGGATCGGTCCGCGACGGGCCGCGAACGCGCGGTTGGCCTGCCGCAGGGTTTCGACCGCCTCGCGCGAGCCGTAGACGCGCAGGGCCACGTCTTCGAGCGTCTCGCCCTCGTCGACGAGCGTCGACTCCGGCTCGCCCCGGGGGATGGCGATCGACCCCTGGGCCTTGCCGGCGTCGGCCCTGGGGGCTTCGGCGGGGGCTGTCGGGGGCGCGACGGCCGGGGGAGTGCGGCGGGGGGCCGGCATGCTCGCCATCCGTCCGGGCCCGTCGGCCGGCCGCGCCGGAGGTCGCGAGGCGACCGCGACCGCGGTCCGCGGTCGGGGCGGGGCGCATCGGTCGCCGGCGGCGAGGGCGTGGGGGCGGGGACCGCGACCTGGGCCGCGACGGGGCCGGCCGCCACGCTCGCGACCGGCGCGGCCGAAGGCGTTGCGGGAGGAGGCCCCGGATCCGGTTGCACAGCAGGCGGTGCGGGGGCGGGCTCGGGCGTGGGAACCGGAGCAGGGACCGCCGGCGGGGGCGTCTCGGATGCCGGGACCGGGACGGGTGCCGGGGCCGGAGCCGGGCCGGGCGGCGGTTCGGCGGGACGCGGCGGGCCGACGAGGTCGCGGCCGCCGGCCGATTCCACCGGGCGGAGCGCCACGGCGAAGAAGCAGACGATGAACACGCTCAGCAGCATGCTGGGCAACACTTGGCGGTTCATGGTGCGCGACTCGTTGGGGGGCGGGAGGGCGAGGTCGGAGGGTCCTCGCCTTATCCATCGGATATCGACCGATCGGCCCCGCCGACTTGAATCCCTGGATCGGGAATTTCCGGCGCGGCGCGATCGCCGTCGACGGGGCGACTAGCCCAGGGGCGGCCGCCGGCTTCGACGATCGCCCGGGATTCCCCCGAACCGTCCGGCCTCGGCCGTCGAAAAAGGGATGACGCGGGGCCGCCGAGCATGCCGATGACGCCTCCCGCCGCGTTTGAGACGGTCCCGTCGATTGTGGGGACGACCTTGTCCGGATCCGGGGCGAGGGCTAAGATTAGCCTGACGGCCAGGGTCCTTCCGTCCACCTCCAGGTCAGGATTTCAGGAACACATCCCTATGCCCCGAATCGCATTACGTCCGCTTTCTCTGGTGGCGATCCTGTTCCTGATGGCCGCGATCGTGGGCGCCCAGGCCCCCGTCCCCACCGATGAGGACAAGGAAATCGCGAAGACCGTCGTCGACCTTCTGGAGCGCGGCCACATGGCCCGCCCGGTCATCGACGACGAGATCGCGGTCAAGTGGTGCGACAACTTCCTCAAGGACCTCGACCCCCAGAAGTACTACTTCCTGAAGGCCGACATCGAGGAATTCAAGAAGAGCGCCAAGGACCTCGACGACCAGATCCGCGAGGGCGACATCTCGTTCGCCAAGAAGGTCTTCGAGCGTTACCTCCAACGCCAGGACGAGCGCTACAAGACCGTGACCGAGCTGCTCGCCAAGCCGTTCGACTTCACGGTCGACGAGTTCCTGACCGACGACCCCGACAAGATCGAGTACGCGGTCGACAAGGCCGAGGCCGACGAACGCTGGCGGAAGAAGCTCAAGTTCGAGCAGCTGCAGCTCCGGATGGACGACTCCACCGAGCCCGCCGACATCGTCCAGAAGCTCACCGTCCGCTACCGCGACCGCAACCGCCTGTTCCACCAGTTCGACTCCGGCGAGCTGCTTGAGGTCTACCTGACCAGCCTCACCCGGACCTTCGACCCGCACTCGTCGTACCTCGGGCCCAAGAACCTCGAGGACATGCTCAACCAGCAGCTCCACCTGTCGCTGGAAGGCATCGGCGCCTCGCTGCGTTCCGAGGACGGCTACGCCGTGGTCGCCGAGGTCGTGCCCGGCATGGCCGCCGACAAGGACGGCCGGCTCCAGCCCGACGACAAGATCGTGGCGATCCGCAAGGACGAGGGCGGCGAGATCGACCTCGTCGAGAAGAAGCTCAGCGATGTCGTCCGCTACATCCGCGGCCCCCGCGGCACCGCCGTCCACCTGATCGTCCAGCCGGCCGGCACCAAGGAGCGGAAGGAATACACGATCGTCCGCGAGCGGGTCGAGCTGACCGAGCAGCACGCCAAGGGCAAGATCCTCGAGTCCAAGGTCGACGGCAAGGCCGTCAAGCTGGGCGTCATCAACCTGCCCGCCTTCTACGGCGACACGATGGCCATCCTGCGTGGCGACCCCAACGCCGTCAGCGCCACGGCCGACTGCCGCAAGCTGCTGGTCGAGTTCAAGAAGGCCGGCGTCGAGGCCGTGATCGTCGACCTCCGCGACAACGGCGGCGGCCTGCTGGAAGAGGCCAAGACCCTCTCCGGCCTGTTCATCGACACCGGCCCGGTCGTCCAGATCAAGGAAGTCGTGGGCGTGAAGCACCTCGACGACGACGACGAGGGGACCGCCTGGGACGGGCCGCTCGCCGTGCTGATCAACAAGTCCAGCGCCAGCGCCTCGGAGATCTTCGCCGGCGTGATCCGCGACTACGGCCGCGGGCTGATCATCGGCGACTCCAGCACCTTCGGCAAGGGGACCGTGCAGAGCATCGTCAACATCGGCGAGCACGCCCGTCGCCGCGACCGCGGCGGCAAGAACCGCGGCGCGCTCAAGCTGACGATCCAGCAGTTCTTCCGGGCCAACGGCGACAGCACCCAGATGACCGGGGTCACCCCCCACATCCACCTGCCGTCGATCCGCGACTACATGGACCTCGGCGAGGGCAAGCTCGACAACGCCCTGAAGTTCGAGAAGGTCGCCCCGCTGGCCCACGACAACTACAACCGCACCCCCGACGACCTGGTCGCCGCCCTCGACGCCCGGTCGACCGGCCGCCGCAAGGACGACGCCAAGTTCCAGAAGCTGGAAGAGCGGATCAAGCAGTTCGTCGACCGCAAGGCGAAGCACTCGATCCCGCTCAACGAGGCCAAGTTCAAGGCCGAGTTCGTCCCCGACGACGAGGAGAAGGCGGCCGACGAGAAGGAGAAGAAGGACAAGAAGGCCAAGAAGAAGTTCATCGAGCGCGAGGTCTGGATGAGCGACTTCTACAACGACGAGATCCTCCGCATCGTCGGCGACTACCTGACCCTCGGCTCCAAGGTCCTCGCCGCCGCCCCCGTCCGGGCCGCCGCCGTCGACCAGTGAGTTGAATTGGGCGAGCGATCGCCTCCGCGAGATGGGGACACGGGCCGGGCATGCTTTGCAGCATGGCCCGGCCCGCCCCGTTTCGAAGCCCGAGGAGACTCGCGACGTGCTGCACGAACCCTCGCCCTGGCCCCCGCCGGACCCGCCCGCGCCATCCCGGTTCGAACGCGGATGCCGCTTCGTGCCGATCGCCGGCTGGCTCGTCGGCCTGTGCCTGCGAGCCCGCCGCTGCGCCCCGAACGACGCCGTCCTGGAGGCGATCCACGATCAGATCAAGGAGCAACTCGACCTCCGCACGAAGGCCGACGCGTGGCCCGAGGGCTCGCTCCAGCATCGGGTTGCAAAATGCCTGGAAGCCGCTGTGGCGCGCGAAAAGGGGCTGCGGGACGTCCGCCTGCATCGCGACGACCCGCTCTTCCTGGTTTGCTGGCGGCCGTGCGACGACCTGACTTTGCTGAACTTCGCTTTCGCCCTCGAAAATCAGGTCGGGCTTCGCGTCCGCCTGGACGAGCTGGCACCCTTCCTCGAAACCGGACGCACGGCGGCCGACCTGGTCGACTCATGCTGCGGTCGCATCGAAGGTCCCGGGCCCCTCCGGCTCAGCCGACGAGGTTGATCGGCTTGCCGGCGGCGTAGGCGGCGACGTTCTCCACGGTGGCGGCCATCAGGCGCTCGCGGGCTTCGGCGGTGGCCCAGGCGATGTGGGGGGTGATGACGATGTTCTTCGCCTTCAGCAGAGGATTCGCCGGGTCGATGGGTTCGCGCGAGACCACGTCGACCCCCGCGCCGGCGATCAGGCCCTCATTCAAGGCGTCGGCCAGGTCCTGCTCGACGACCAGGGGGCCGCGGCCGGTGTTGATGAGGAAGGCGGTCGGTTTGGCGAGCCTGAGCAGCTCGCGATTCACCAGGCCCTTCGTTTTCGGCGTCAGCGGGCAGTGGAGGGTCACGACGTCGGCGCGCCGGAAAAGGTCTTCGAGCGCGAAGGCCGGGATCGGGTCGTCGGGGGCGGGCGGCTTGCCGCTGGGGCGGTGGGCGATCACGTTCATGCCGAACGCGCCGGCGACCTCGGCCACGCGGCGGCCGATCCGGCCCAGGCCGACGATGCCGAGCGTCTTGCCGGCCAGCTCGATCAGCGGCGACTTGCGGATCGAGAAGTCGGGCTGGGCCGCCCACTCGCCGGCGAGGACGGCGTCGGAGTGCAGGCCGACGTGCAGGGTCAGCTCCAGGATCAGGGCGAACGTCACCTGCGCGACCGAGTCGGTGCTGTAGCCCCGGACGTTGGAGACGACGATCTCGCGCCCCTTCGCCGCCTCGACGTCGACGCAGTCGAAGCCGGTCGCCGTCACGGCGATGAACCGCAGGTCGGGCAGCCCGGCGATCAGGTCCGCGCGGATCGGGCACTTGTTGATGATCAGGACCTCGGCCCCCGAGGCCCGCTCGGCGACCTCGTCGGGGGCGGTGACGTCGTGGTATTCGACCGCGCCGAAGGCGTCCAGGCCGGACCAGGCTCGGGGGTCGTCGTTGAGGGTTCGGCCGTCGAGCACGACGATCTTCACGGGGCGTCCATCCTTCGAAAAGAGATCGCCCCCGGAGGGATTCTCCGGGGGCGACGGCGATCGGTTTCGGATCAGCGGGCCACGGCCTGGGCTTGGGATTCGGCCTGCGAGGCGCGGATGGCGGCGGCGAGGACCAGGTCGAAGCGGGGGTCGCCCAGCGTCGACTCGTCGACCGAGTCCTTGTCGGGGTCTGCGTCAGCCGCCGGCTTGGCGGCGACGCGAGTCTGCACCGGCATGTCGGGCGAGACGCCCCGCTCGCTGTAGGCCCGGTCGAGCGGCGAGTAGAACTTGGCCGTCGTCAGCTTGAGCCCGGCCGGGGCCGAGTGCAGCGAGAAGATGCTCTGGACCGACCCCTTGCCGTAGGTCCGATCGCCCACGATCACGGCCCGCTTGTGGTCCTGCAGGGCCCCGGCGAGGATCTCGCTGGCGCTCGCGCTGTCGCGGTCGACGAGCACGTACATCGGCATCTTCCAGCGGGCCCGGCCCCCGGCCTGGAAGACCTGCGACTGGCCGGCGGCCCGACCCCGGGTCGAGACGATCACGCCCGAGTCGATGAACCGGTCGGCGATGTCGACGGCCACGTTCAGGAGGCCCCCCGGGTTGCCCCGGAGGTCGAGGACGAGGGTCCGCATGCCCAGGTCCACCAGGCCCGAGACCGCCTGGTCCATCTCGTCGGTCGAGCTTTTCTGGAAGCCGGCGAGCTGCACGTAGCCGATCCCCCGGGCCTCGTCGACCATTTTCGCCCGGGTCACGCTCTCGACGTCGACGTGGCGGCGGACGAGCCGGACCGTGTGGAGGGTGGCGTCGCGCTTGAGGACCTCCAGGTCGACGCTGGTCCCCTCGGTCCCCTGCAGGCGGTTGGCGGCGTCGTCGAGGGCCAGGCCCTTGACCGCCTGGCCGGCGATCTTGACGATCTGGTCGCCGGCGACCAGGCCGGCGTCCCAGGCCGGGCCGCCGCGGATCACGCCGACGAGCTTCAGGCCCTCGGTCGCCCCCTTCAGCTCGACGCCCAGGCCGACGAAGTTGCCGTCGATCATGGCGTAGAGGTCTTCGAGCTTGTCGGGGGTCAGGTAGCTCGTGAAGTCGTCGAGGGCGTCGCAGGCGCCGTAGGTGAATTCCAGCAGGACGGGCGTGGTCTCGATCCCCAGGCCGTGGCGGGCGGTCTCCGAGGCCCGCGTCGCCAGCGCCAGGGCGGCGTTCCGGTCGGCGACGGCGAGCTGGCCGCGCATCGCCTTGAGCTGTTCGCGGACCCAGGCGATCCGCCCGGGGTCGGTCGTCGTGGCGTTCAGCTTCAGGAACGTGGGGTCGCGGAGGGCGACCTCCAGGTTGTCCAAGCCGTGGCGGAGCAGGGGCTCCAGGGGGACCGCGTCGACGTAGAAGCTCTGGATCCGCTCCAGGACCTCGGCGTAAAGCTCGCTCGCCTGCTGGCGGGGCAGCTTGAGCAGGACCGTCCGGAAGCTGGCGTCGTGATATCGCTTGCCGAGCTTGAAGTGCAGCTCGCAGAGCCGCAGGCGGCGCCGGAAGTCGGTCCGGCTGGGCCACTGCTCCATGCCGCCGCGGTACGCCTCCATCGCCCCGGACCAGTTCCGCCGCCGCTCCAGGTCGAGCCCGCGCTCGAGGAGGGCCTCGGGCGTGCTGGGCTTCGAAGCGTCGACCGCCGCGGTCGGCGCGGCCGGCTCCTCGCGGGCCGCGGCCGGACTCGTCGTGGCGGTCGTCCAGGTCAGTAGAACCGCGAGCAACCAGGCCAAGCGAGGGGTTCCGATCCGGCGCATGGTCGACCGTCCTCCCGATGGGAGGCGGTGCTGGGCGGCAGGCCAACCCGCATCAAGCGCCGTGAGGTTCGTGGGGCGTCCGGGACGACGAGGGACGGAAACTCTCGGATGCGGTTCCGGCGATCATCCTGGTATGACGACAACCCACGCGCTGGATGAGACTTGCGTTCGCGAGCACCGCTCCGTTGTTGCAAACTCGATGGATGTCTCTCGATCAGGCGGTCACGACGGACGCGGAGGCCGGCGGAAGAGTCCCGGCTCGTGATCGGTCGCTGCGACGACGGGGGGCCGGGCTCCACCGACCTCCCCTTCGTCGGGAATTATAACACACGGCAAAACGACTCAAGCCCGGGAATCCGAACGGATTCGCCGCCGCCCCGCGGGGCGAGGCGGCGAATCAGCGCAGGCCGGAAACCTCGTCGACCCGGTACATCCGGTCGGCCGCCAGATTTTCGAGCTTCGTGGTCTTGCCCGACGGCCAGGTGATCGTCAGCTCGTCGACCTTGTCGGCCCGGCCCAGGCCGAAGGTCAGCGGCAGTTCCATGGAGGAAAGATAGCTCTTGGCCGGGAACAACTGCCGCCGGCAGGTCATGCCTCCGACCTTGACGACGACCTTGGCGCCGACGGCCTCGCGGTTCGACGCCTTGCCGTCGCCGGCCAGGGCGACGCGGATCCAGTGGTTGGCGTTGCCGCCGTCGTTCCGGAGCAGCCGCGCCGGTCCGTTGTTGGCGGTCATCACGACGTCGAGGTCGCCGTCGCCGTCGACGTCGGCGTACGCGCTGCCGCGGCCGACCATCGGCTTGAACAGGTCGGGGCCGGCCGACGCGGCGTCGACGTTCACGTACAGCTCGCGGCCGGGCCGGCCCGAGTTCCAGAGCAGCTGGGCCGACTGCTCGTACGACTCGCTGGCCTGCACCTTGGAGATGTCGGGCTCCAGGTGGCCGTTGGCCGAGAGCAGGTCGAGCCGGCCGTCGTTGTCGTAGTCGAAGAAGAAGAGCCCGAACTTCAGGGGCGGCTGGGTCGGCGCGCCGAGGCCGTAGAGGTTGGCCAGGTCCGAGAACTGCAGGCTGGCCGGCTGGTCGCTGACGTACAGGGCGGTCATCTCGTTGGCGAAGTTGCCGATCGCCAGCCCCAGGCGGTCGTCGTTCATGAAGCAGGCCCAGTCGCAGCCCATCCCCCCGCGCGGCGAGCCCGACTGGTCGAAGGCCACGCCCGACAAGAGCGCGATCTCCTCGAACTTGCCGCCCCCCTTGTTGTGGAAGAAGAAGTTCTGGACCGTGTCGTTGGCGACCGCCACGTCGACCAGGCCGTCGCCGTCGACGTCGAACGGGGCGACGCCCAGCGACTTGCCGAGCGGGGCCTTCAGGTCGGGCGTCCGAACCTGCACGCCCGACGCCTCGCTGACGTCGGTGAACCGCCCGCCGTCGTTGCGCAGGAGGACGCAGAGCGAGCCGTTGAACGACGTCGGCGGCCCGTAGGCCCGGCCCAGGCCGGTGAGCTGGAAGCCCTGCACCTTGTCGATCTCGGGCGTCCAGGTGATGTAGCTGCAGACGAACAGGTCGAGGTCGCCGTCGTTCTCGACGTCGAGGAACGTCGCGCCCGAGAGCCAGGCGTTGGGCCCCTTCGCATTGGCGGCCTCGCTGACGTCCTCGAACTTGCCGCCGTCGTTGCGGAACAGGTATCCGCGGCCGACGGCGGTGATGTAGACGTCCGGGTCGCCGTCGCCGTCGTAGTCGCCCACCGCCACGCCCTGGCCGTAGAACGTCTTGTCGAGGCCCGCGGCCTTGGTCACGTCCTCGAACTTCCCCTTGCCGTCGTTGCGGTAGAGCCGCTGCGTGGGCGCGGGGTCGGCCGCCGCGCCGGGCCAGGGGCAGGAGTTGACGAAGAGCAGGTCCGGGTCGCCGTCGCCGTCGTAGTCGAGGAAGGCGACCCCCGAGCCCATCGTCTCGGGGAGCAGCTTTTCGCCCTTCGCCCCGTTGGAATGGGTGAAGGCGACGCCCGACTCGGCCGTGACGTCGACGAACTTGACCGTCGGCAGCGAGGCGGCCTCGACGACCTTGGGCTTGGTCGGCGCGACCGGCGCCGCGAGGATCGTCGGCGCGGGCGGCTTGTTGCAGCCGCCGGCCGCGACCGCCAGCGCGAGGGCCGCGGCGGTGATCATCCTCGGCCGAAGACCCGGAATCGTGATGGTGGAAAAACGTCGGTCGCTCACTGTCCACTCTCCTCGAGGCGTGCGGGCCGGGCTTCGGTCGCGGCGGCCGTCGGCGGCGTCGCGGCGGCGGCGGGGTCGATCCCCGGCGCGCCGGGGCGGTGCAGGGGGTGGATCACGATGGACTGGGCGTTCATGTTCGCGGCGGGGTTGTCGCCGCGGGCGATGGCGAAGGCCCGGCCCTCGGCCGTCTCGTCGGGCTTGAGCCGCTCGTGGAGCGCCTTGTGGCCGACCTCCAGGACCCGGCCGATCGCCGCCTGCACCTCGGGGTCGCCGGCCTGCTCCCAGGCCTGGGCCAGCCCGTCGGTGACCTCGTACAGCGGTTCGAGCCGCGACTGGAACTTGGGCCTGGGCCCCTTCACGTAGCGGGAGACGTCGGCGGCGAGCTTGAGCGCCATCTCTTTGCGTGCGGCGGCCGGGGCGTTCGCGTCGGCGATCCCGGGGACCTGCTTGGAGAGGCTCTCGGGGTCGACCGGCTCCGTCGGCGCGTCAGGCTCGGCGGGCCTGGGTCCCCAGGCCGGGTCGCCGAAGGCCAGGCCCAGGCCGTAGTGCGAGCTGAAGTCCTCGGCCTCGATCTTGACCGACCGGTGGTAGGCCGCGATCGCCTTCTTGAGCCAGACCTTGCGCTGGTCGCCGTCGACCGGCTCGATCCGGGAGCGGTTGTAGCAGGCCTGGGCCAGGTCGTTGACGACGACGTAATCCAGGCTGAAGTCGAACTTGCGCTCGGGGACGCGGGTGGCCAGGACCGCCTCGAAGTTGGCCACGGCCTCGTCGAGCATGCCGTTGAGGACGTTGATCTTGCCGGAGAGCCAGTTGATCGTCCAGGGCGCGGCGGGCTCCTTGTGCTTGGCGGCCTTCTCCAGGGCTTCGAGGGCCTCGGGGACGCGGCCCTCGCGCTGGTAGACCCGCGCCAGGTTGACCCAGCCGTCGGCCTTGCCCAGGTCGGCGACCTTGCGGAAGATCGGCTCGGCCTGTTTCAGCTCGCCCTTCTGGCCCCCCTTCTCGGTCCCTTCGAGCAGGAGGCCGATGCCGTAGTCGTTCCAGCGCTGCCAGGTCTCCTGGATCGGCGAGGGTTCGTTCGTCACGGCCGGGCCGCCGGCCACCGGCAGCTTCACGGTGTCCTTCGCGATCAGGGTTATGGGCAGCTTCGGCCCCTCGCCCTTGCCGAAGAGGAAGTCCATGTAGATCTTGTCGAACTTGCGGTAGTTGAGGCGGGCCTCCAGGGTGATCGGGCCCGAGGTCCCGGGGGGGACTTCCAGGCCGAAGTGGACGACCTGGCCCGCGCCGGGCGGGATCTGCTTGTTGTAGAGCGGGACGAAGATGTCCTGCGGATTGCGGCGGTCGATCCGCTTGCCGTGGCGGTCGAGCATGTAGACGTTGATGAAGTGCGAGTACGGGTCGACCGATCCGTCCTCGCCGATCCCTCCCGAGCGGCCGACGATCCGGTCGCCGTCGCGGGCGATCAGCTCGACCCAGATCTCGTTCGAGTCGACGGTCCCCTGCGTCAGCGGGTGGCCGACGCCCACCGTACGAACCACCGCCTCGACCAGGTACTTGCCGCCCGGCTTGAGCGTGGGGACCTCGGGCCGCAGCGGGCCCAGGAACGCGCCGTCGATCGAGCCCCCCTCGCGGAGGGCGAACAGGTCGATCCGGGCCTTCTTCTCGGTCAGGTACTTCTGCTGATCCTTGACCGTCTGCTCGTCCCCCTGGAAACGGGGGAGGGCCGTGTTGGCGGCGAGGAATTTGTGGTCGTGGATCTGGCGTCCGCCCTTGCTCGCGAAGTCCTGCGCGCCGAAGTCGTTCGATTCCTTCAGCTCCATGTGGCACTCGGCGCAGTTGGTCTTGGCGACCGGCGGGTAGTAGAAGCTCCGCGCCCCGTGGCCCGAGACGCCCGACGTGAGGTACGGCGTGTAGTGGTCCTGGCCCCGCACGAAGTCCTTGTACTCGTTGAGGGCGAACGGCAGGCCGACCTTGTGGCAGGTCGAGCAGAACTCGGCCGAGCGGATGATGGGCTTGAGGAACGTCTTCTTGTGCATCTCGGGCTTCGCCTTGATGAGCGCCCCGTTGATCCATTTCAGGACCGGGTCGTCGCTGAAGGCGAAGGGGTAGTGCTGGGGCTCCTCGATGGTGTAGGCGGCGTTGCCCCGGGTGTTGTTGACGTTGGTGATGACGTGGCAGACGGTGCAGGTGATCCCCGCGTGGGCCGTGGGGTCGTTCACGTCGTCGTAGTCGGGGTCGTCGAACTGGCCGGAGAAGAAGGGGACCGGGTCGTGGCAGCCGGCGCACCAGCGGGCGGCCTGGGTCGAGCCGTCGCGCTCCATCGAGACCTTGCGGGTCTCGCGGACGCTCGTCATGTACGCCTTGTTGTTGAACGAACTGAGCCGGTGCGACGAGTGGAACCAGCCGTCGTAGGCGTCCTTGTGGCAGTCGAGGCAGTAGCGGTCCATCATCAGGGTCTCGGCCGGGATGAACTTGCCGTTGGCCGTGACCGCCTCCGAGGGATAGAAGTACTGCTTGCCCGACTTCGGCCCCCGCTCGCCGAACGTCCGGGGGTCCTGGAAGTGGAGCACGCCCATGATCGCCGCGAACCCGACCACCGGGATCGCGAACCGCCGCGCCCACTCCCAGCGGATCCGCGGGCCGGCCAGGCGGTGCTTCACGTAGAGAGCCACGGCGAAGAACGGCGCGGCGACGTGCGCCCAGTAGCCCATGTTGCGGATCCGCACGTCGCGGATCTCGAAGCCGCCGATCCGCACCAGCATGAAGCCCGAGATCAGGACGACGATCCCCACGCCCAGCAGGGCCAGGCCGAAGTTCACCGCCGACTTGTTGGGCCGCTTCCACGAGGTCGCCAGGTGGGCGAACCCGAAGACGACGAACGGCACGACGAGCAAGAGCCCGACGACCACGTGCAGGATGGCCATCAGGAAGTAGAAGTACGTCTGCTGCGTGCTGCCGGTGTACCAGGTCAGCCCGGTGACGGTCGACAGGTAGAAGCCGTTGGCCGCGAGCAGCGCGAAGGCGATCAGGATGGCCCAGAGCAGCGGCCGGAGCTTCGGGCCGATGGCGGGCTTGTACACCCTCCCGGCGCGGTCGCGGGGGGTGGCGGTGGGCGTCGACATGAACTTGCTCCCGTCCCCCGTCCCGGCGAGACCGCCGCGGCGAGGGACCCCATCAGGATGAATCGGACGAGGAAGACGGATGAGGACGAGCGATCGGATCGATCAATAGGTTGTACGCGTCGAAGACGGCGGCAGGACCAGGGTCGCCAGCGCCGATTCGATCTCCGGCCCGAGCTGGCCGTGGGCCGACTCGGGCAGCCTCCAGACGAGGAAGAGCGAGCCGTCGGGCCGCGGGAACCCGACGGTGATCTCGCGGGTCGGCGTCAGGGCGGGCTCGCCGTCCCTGGCCTTCGCCGCCTCGCCCAGCCCGCTGGGGGCGATCTCGACGCCGGTCCCCGGCGCGACGATCTCGACCCGCGCCGCGGGGACGCCGGCGATCGTCTCGACCCGGCGCTCGCGGACGTCGTACCCCGGCAGGTGGGTGAACCGGTTGAACAGCGTCTCGACGACCGTCTCGGCCGTCCCGCCCGGGTCGGGGACCGTCCGGTAGACGATCAGGGCGGAATTCGCGGGGCCCGACCAGGCGGCGAGGCGCGTCCCCGGCGCGCGCCAGGTCGCGGGGTCGGCCGGCTTCCAGGCCGCGGGGAGCGTGATCGTGGGCAGGGGCCCGCGAGTCGGCGAGGCGCTCTCGCAGCCCGAGCCGAGGATGAGGAGGACGACCGCGACGACGCAAACGCCGCGGCGCGCGAGGACCATCGATGCGTGAGCCACGCCAGGAGCCTTTCCCAAAGCCTGAAGAGGAGCGCCGATCCCGGACGGTTGGACGTCAGGCGGGTCGGGGGGGCCTCTCGGGCGGCGTCGCGACGTTTCGCGGCGCGGTCGGGCCGGCGGCGGGCCGCACGGCGGGGCCGACGGGGGCCGGTTCGAACGCGACGACGACCGGGGCGGCCGCCGCCGCGGAAGGGGGCGCGTCGCCGATCACCCGCGAAGGCGTCTCGCCCCCGCAGGGGAGGGGCCGGACGGCGGCCGGTGCGGGCGCCTCGGCGACGTCGGCCGTCGCGCGGTCGAGGTCCCAGAGGTCCCACGACGCCGCCCGCGACAGGACAGGACGCTCGGCGGAGTGGCAGCCGGCGGCCCTCGCCTGGCCCGTCGGGGCGAGCGAGAACAGGCCTGCGATCGCGGACGCGACGAGGATCCAGGTTCGTCCCAGGTTCGGGCGACCGGGGTGGTCCACGGTCGGGAGGCTCCGCACGGTTGAACAGGTGACGCTGCGACGGGCAAGCTCAATTTACGGGACCGCCCGCGCCCCTGTCAACCGGCCCTCCGCGACACCCCTTGGTCGGCCGCGTCGGGGTTTGCTACACTCTGGGAATCCGGCGAACCTCCCGAGGGTGAGCCTCGTATTCGCATCCAATCGCCCGCCCGCCCGTCCGTTCTCCGCTCGTTGGGGGATCCGCCTTGTTCGCCGGACCGATCATCGCCCGGGAAGTGCTCACGGCCCCCCGGAGCTTGCGCTATTATCTCTGGCGGGCCTCGTTCGCCTGCTTCCTGTTCATCCTGCTGTGGACCGCCTGGCAGTCGATCGTGGGCTGGCAGGACGTCCGCGAGCTGGGCCTGATGGCGCGGTTCGGCGGCGTGCTCTACGGCATGTTCGCCATGCTCCAGCTCACGCTCATGCTCTTCTTCGCGCCGCTGTCGACGGCCGCGGCCGTGGCCTATGAGAAGGACCGCCGCACCTTCACCCTGCTCTTGATGACGGCTCTCTCCGACCTGGAGATCGTCCTGGGCAAGCTGGTCGCCGGGCTCCTGCACATCGTGGTGATGCTGGGCGCGGGGATCGGGCTGCTCTCGCTCTGCGCCCTGTTCGGCGGCATCTCGTTCGGCCAGGTGCTGAACCTGTTCGCCGTGACGGCGGCCTCGGGCGTGGCCGGCGGGGCGATGGGCCTTTTGATCGCGCTCTGGCGCGACCGGACCTTCCAGTCGATCTCGCTGACGATCCTGATGGTCGTCTTTTCGGTCACCGGCGTCGAGCTGTTCAGCGTCTTCTTCCCGGACCTCCGGTTCCTGGGCGTGCCGGTCAAGGAAGTGCTCAACCCCTACCGGGCGATGATCGCCGTGCTCTACCCGACCTCCGACCAGGCGACGGGCCTGGTGCGGGCGTCGAGCCTGGTCTACATCGGCGTCCGGCTGACGTTCGCGGCCGTGATCGTGGCGATCGGCACCTACATGCTGCGGGTCTGGAACCCGGGCAGCAAGGAGCCGAGGGAGAAGGGCGAGGAGGACGCCGAGGTCGTCGAGACGCTGGTCGAGGTCGCCGAGGCCGTCCCGGCCGAAGCCGCCGCGACGGGCGTCGGCGCGACCCTGCGGCGCGAGGCGGGCGGGACCGAGGCCGGCGACCGGGCCGCGGTGGCCGTGACCTCGGGCGGCGGCGATCCCGGCTTCGAGCCCGTCGGCGGCGCGACGACCGGCCTGCACGTCCCGCGGCGGACCCATCGCCGGCTGGCCTTGGCGCCCAGGCCGTACCGCAAGCCCTGGACCAACCCGATCCTCTGGCGCGAGCTGAAGACCCGCGCCTACGGCTCGAAGCCGCTGATCATCAAGGCCTGCTACCTGCTCTTGTTCGCGCTCGGCGTCGGCTTCTTCCTGAGCCTCTCGAAGGGCATGGAGGAGCCGCTGGCGAGCGGCCTGGGGCTGATCCCCGTCGGCCTGGCCATCTTGAGCCTCGTCCTCATCAACGCCCAGGGCGTGACGGCGCTCACCAGCGAGCGCGACACCGGGGCGCTCGACCTGCTGCTGGTCACCGAGCTGTCGCCGGCGCACTTCATCTACGGCAAGCTCTTCGGCGCCCTGTACAACGCCAAGGAGATGGTGATCCTGCCGCTCCTGCTGGCGGCCTACCTGTGGGGGACGGGCCGGCTGTCGGGCGAGAACCTGGTGTTCTTCACGGTCGACTACCTGCTCTTCTGCCACTTCGCCGCGATGCTCGGGCTGCACGACGCGATCACCTACACGAGCAGCCGGACCGCCGTGGCGCACAGCCTGGGGACGATCTTCTTCCTCATGGTGGGCATCCTCCTCTGCGCCTACCTGATCATCTTCAGCGACCGCGAGTTCGGCCGCCAGCTCCTCAGCTTCATGATCTTCATCGGCGCCGGGAGCGTGGCCCTGTTCGGCTCCCTGGGCGCGCGGAACCCCTCCAGCGCGATCGCCCTGGTCGCCCTCCTGACCCCGTTCTGCTCGTTCTACTGCATCATCAGCCTGCTCAACGGCGACTTCCTGGCGGCCCTGCTCGTCAGCGCCGGGGTGTACGGCTTCGCGCTGATGGCGATGCTCGTCCCCGCCGTCGGCGACTTCGACATCGCCCTGGGGCGCACCAACGCCATCCAGGGCTGAGACCCGGCCGCGGGACCTCGCCTCATCGTCGAGGCGGGGCCGCGCGGCCCCGGGACGATCTACGAGGAGTTGCGGAAGGATGTTGCAGCGTGTTCACGCCCTCGCCCTGGCGATCTTGCTGGGGTCCGCGTCGATGGTGCGGGCCCAGGACGACCTGGCCCGCGAGCTGCCCCGGATCCCGGCCAAAGAGCCGGCCGAGGCGCTCGCGTCGATCGTCGTCCGGCCCGGCTTCCGCCTCGACCAGGTGGCGGCCGAGCCCCTGATCAAGAGCCCGGTGGCCGTCGCCTACGACGCCGACGGCGCGCTCTACGTCGTCGAGATGCGCGGCTACCCGTTCGTCGAGGATAAGCCCTCGGGCACGGTGGCCCGCCTCGAAGACCGCGACGGCGACGGCCGCTTCGACGCCCGCACGGTCTTCCTCGACGGCCTCATGTGGCCGACGGGCGTGGTCCCCTACGACGGCGGCGTCTTCATCACGGTCGCGCCCGACATCCTCTACGCCAAAGATACCGACGGCGACGGCAAGGCCGAGGTCCGCAAGGTCGTCTTCACCGGCTTCGAGACCGGCAACGTCCAGGGCTTGCTCAACAGCCTGCACTGGGGCGACGACGGCTGGATCCACGGCGTCGCCAGCAGCAACGGCGGCCTCGTCCGGACCCCGCCCCACCCCGACCGCCCGGCCGTCTCCGTGCGGGGACGCGACTTCCGGTTCCGGCCCGACACGCTGGCGTTCGAGGCGATCTCGGGCGGCGGCCAGTTCGGATTCTCGACCGACGACTGGGGCCACGAGTTCACCTGCGGCAACAGCAACCACATCCGCCAGATCGTCCTGCCGGCCGGCGACGTCGAGCGGAACCCGGCCTACGTGCCCCCCTCGGTGATCCTCGACATCCCCTCCGACGGCCCCTCCGGCCCCGTCTTCCGGATCAGCCGGCCCGAGCCCTGGCGGATCGTCCGCACCCGCCAGCGCGTCGCCGACCCCGAGATGCTCAAGAAGCTCTCGCACACCGAGCAGTTCGCCTTCGGCTACTTCACCTCGGCGACGGGCGTCACGATCTATCGCGGCTCGGCCTACCCCGAGGCCTACCGCGGCAACGCCTTCGTCGGCGACGTCGGCGGCAACCTCGTCCACCGCAAGACGCTGGCCGTCGCCGGCGCGACCTACGTCGCCGACCGCGCCGACCAGGGCGTCGAGTTCCTGGCCTCGAAGGACAACTGGTTCCGGCCGGTGAACTTCGCCAACACCCCCAACGGCACCCTGCTCGTGGTCGACATGTACCGCGAGACGATCGAGCACCCGATCTCGATCCCCGAGCCGATCAAGAAGCACCTCGACCTGACCAGCGGCAAGGACCGCGGCCGGCTCTACGAGCTGCTCGCCGACGGCCCCCGGCCGCTGCGCAAGCCGAGGCTGAGCAAGGCCCCCGCCGCAGAACTCGTCGCCCTGCTGGCCGACTCCGACGCCTGGTGGAGCGAGACGGCCCAGCGGCTATTGATCGAGCGGAAGGACGTGCAGGCCGCCCCCGCGCTCCGCAAGCTGGCCCAGGACCGCCCCACGGCCCTCGCCCGGCTGCACGCCCTCTGGACGCTCGACGCCCTCGGCCAGCTCGACGACGCGCACGTCGCCATGGCCCTCGCCGACCCCGAGCCCCGCGTCCGCGAGCGGGTCGCGAAACTCGCCGAGTCGCGGATCAAGGCCGATCGCGCGCTGATCGCCAACGTCTTGCCCCTGGCCGACGACGTCGACCCGATGGTCCGGTTCCAGGCCGCCCTGACGTTCGGGGCCGTCAACGACGACCCCCGCGTGCTCGACGCCCTGGCGGTGATCGCCCGTCGCGACCACGCCGACCGCTGGACCCGCGCCGCGGTGTTGACCTCGATCGCCGGCCACGCCCCCGACCTGCTCGCCCGTCTGGCCGAGGGCGGCTTCCTTGGCGAGGCCGAGGGCCGGCCGTGGCTCGACGACCTGGCGACCATGATCGGCCAGGCGAAGGATGGCCAGGCCATCGAGAAGGTCGTCGCCGACCTCTTCGCGAAGGAGCTGTCCGACGACCTCCGCGGCCGCGTGGTCCTGGCGGTGGGAGCCGGACTCAAGCGGGCCCGGGGGTCGCTCAAGGAGACGCTCTCCGCGGCGACCTGGGATCGCCTCGGCCCGCTGTTCGACGCCGCCGCGAAGGTCGCCGATTCGGGCGAGGCCCCCGCCCGCCGCGCCTCGGCGATCGCGCTCGTCGGCCTCAGCGGCCCCGAGCGGACGCTCGAAGCGCTGCCGCCGCTGCTCGACGCCCGTCAGCCCTCCGAGGTCCAGCTCGCCGCGTTGCGGGCGCTGGGCGAGCAGGCCGGGCCGGCCGTCGCCGAGCGCGTGCTGGAGCAGTGGAAGGCCACGAGCCCCTCGGCGCGTCGCGAGGCGGCCGAGGTCCTCTTCAGCCGCATCGAGTGGATCAACGCCCTGCTCGACGCCGTCGAGGCGAAGAAGCTCGCCACCGCCGAGATCGACCCGCTCCGGCTCAAGCAGCTTCGCGAGCACCCCGACTCGGCGATCCGCGGACGGGCGGCCCGCCTGTTCGGCTCCGCCGACGCCCCCCGCGAGCGCGCGGCGGTCATCGCCGCCTTCCGCCCGGCCCTCGACGGCGAGGGCGACCGCGAGAAGGGTCGCGCCGTCTACCTCAAGACCTGCGCCACCTGCCACCGGGCCGAGGGCCAGGGCGTCGAGGTCGGCCCCGACCTGGCCACCGTCGCGGCCCGCTCGCCGGAGGACGTCCTGACCCACGTCCTCGACCCCAACCGCGAGGTCGCGGCGAACTACCTCAACTACAACGTGGCGACCGTCGACGGCCGGGTGATCTCGGGCATCATCGCGTCCGAGTCGACCGCGGCGCTGGTGCTCAAGCGGGCCGAGGGGGTCGCCGAGGTCGTCCCCCGCGACCAGATCGAGCAGATCGCCTCGACCGGGATCTCGCTCATGCCCGAGGGGCTCGAGAAGGACCTGACGTCGGCCGACTTCAAGGACCTGATCGCGTTCGTCCGGTCGATCCGCTCGGCCAGCCCGGCCCCGGCCCCGGCGACGGCTCCGAAGTGAGCCCGGCCGTCGCATTTCGCATCCGCTCGCGGTCGTCGAGGCATTCGGCGACCGCGAGGGCCGCGGCGCGGTGCCCGGCGGCCGACCAGTGGGTGTCGTCCGCCAGATAGACCAGCTCGCCGGCCTCGGCGCGGTCGCGGAGCCGCGCCGTCAGGTCGACGAAGCCGATCGCCGGCGAGGCCTTCGCCACCGCTTTCGCGACGGCCCCCGGCATGTCGTCGACCGGCCACTCGGGGCAGGGGGAGTCGGCCTCGAACCGGCAGAGGTCGCGGTAGACCCGGAACTTCGTCGGCACGAAGGCCACGACCATCTCCACGCCCCGCGCCCGGCAACTCGCCGCCGCCTCGGCGAAAACCCGGCTGAGCCGCTCCATCGCCTCGGGCGAGGCGCGATCCGCGACGCCCTCGGCGGCCCCCTCGTGGACGCCGCACGAGAAGAGGATGTCGGTCGTCGCCCCCGAGGCCGCGCGGAAGGTCCCGGCCCGCGACCGCGCGGGGACCGTCGCGTCGCCGCCGTTCGACCGGACCAGCCAGCCCGCCGCGTTGCGGACGAACGACCGTCCGTACCAGGCCCGCCGCGGCGACTCGGGCCGCAGCGCCCGCACGCGCTCCCGGTCGGCCTCGTAGGCGGCCAGGTCTTGCAGGTCGTTCCCCTCGTAGAAGAACCAGACGCAGGTCCGCGGCCCGAAGCCGGCGGAGTAACGCTCCAGCACGGCCAGCTCCTGCCGCGGCCCGTATCCCGTCCGCCCCAGGTTCGCCACCGGCGCGGCGACGAGGTCGGCGAGCCGGGCCGAGATCAGGTCGCCGTCGTCGACTTGCAGGCCCTCGACGAACGAATCGCCGACCAGCACGACCCGCGCCGCGTCGAGCCCGGCGGGGTTGCGGAAGCCGTTCGCATCGAGCGTCGTGTCGCAGGCGTAGGCCGGGGCGGCGGGCGCGTCGCGGAGGCCGTGGCGGTCCGAGCCCTGGAACCAGAGCCTCAGCCGCTGGTTCGGCCGCCGGGCGTAGAGCAGGTCCGGGTCCGGCAGGTTGCCTGAGCGACGCCAGGGGGGCGTCGGCGTGTGGAAGACCTCGCGATAATCGACGCTCCGCCAGGCGGCCGGCGCCTCCACCAGCGCGAAGGCCGCCCCGATCGACGCCGAGCACGCCGCGAACCGACCGAGCTTCCCCGCCGGGCTCCATTTCGCCAACACCATGACCGGGCACCAGGCCGCCAGGTACGCCAGCAGGGCCGTCGCGATCAGGTGCTCCGCCTGCGCGTCCCGCGTCTTCAAGATCCCACGGGCGAAGTATGCGACGAGACCCCACCAGCAGGTCGCCGCGAGGATCCGCGTCAATCGAATCTGCCTGGGGGTCAGCCGTCGTCTCGTCGGCACGTTGAACTCCGGGGATCGGGAGGGTCGTCGGGGCGCAGAGGGAGTTCGGCTGTCGGGGATCGTCGGCCGTCGCGAAGCGCCGCGCCCCTCATCCGGCCGTGCCGGCCACCTTCCCCCGGGCGGAGAAAGGGTGAACGGCTCGAAGACCGAGCGGGCCACCTGTCATACCCCGAGGGCCGATCCTGTCAAGCCGACGGCCGCGCAGAGGGGTTGCCTTTAGGGGGCTCGCAGGCGACGATCGACGACGGAAGTCCGACATCCGCGGGGCCTTCGGGCCCCGGTCCTTCGGCGAGGTTGAAGACGGCCCCCATGCCCGAGACGAGCGGTCGCAGCAGCACGCGGTTGGAGCCGGAGGAGTCCTGGACGGTCGTCACCGAGTCCCCCCTGAAGGGCCTGGCGTTCGCCCGCGAGGCCGGCCGGATCCTGGCCTGGGACGAGGGGAACCAGCTCTACCTGCTGAACACCCACGGCGAGATGACGTCTTCGGCGCGGTCGCCGAACCGGGTCATGGCCGGGGCGATCAGCGACGACGGCTCGCTGGTGGCGATCCTCTGCGACCACGACGAGGCCGGCCTGCTGCTCCTGAGCGGCGACCTGGCCGTCCAGGCCGAGCGCGCCGCGCCCGGCGAGGCGTCGTTCATCGCGACCGACCCGTTCGGGCGCTTCGTGGCGGTGGGCAGCCGGCTGGGGGCGGTGCAGCTCGTGAGCCGGCACGGCCGGGCGGCGGGGCGGATCGAGACGATCCAGCCGATCGCGCACCTCTGCTTCGTCCCCGACCGCGCGTTCGTGGTCGGCGCGGCGGCGTTCGGCATGCTGGCGGGGATCGAGCTGGAGGCCTCGCGGACGCCCGGCCGGCTGGAGCCCGAGGTCGCCTGGCAGGACCGGCTCATGTCGAACGTGGGCCGGCTGACCTCCAGCGGCGACGGCTCGATGATCCTGGCGAGCTGCTTCACCCACGGCATCCAGCGGTTCGACCTGAAGGGCCGCAACGAGGGCTCGTACCACCTGGGCGGGACCGTCTCGCACGCCGTCCCCGACTTCCCCGGCCGGACGATCGCGGCGGCGACCCTGGAGGGCGAGCTGGCGATCATGAACTCGGCCGGGAACGTCCGCTGGCGGACCCGGCTCGACCGGCCCGTCGTGGCGCTCGAGATCGACCCCCTGGGCCGGTACGCGATCCACGGCCGGGCCACCGGCGAGATCACCCGGCTCGACTTCTTCGGCCCCGAGCCCGGTCGTCGCGAGCCGGCGAAGCCGTCGCGCTCGACCGTCGGCGCCGGGGCCGGTTCTCGGCCGGGGGGCGGGACGGGCTCGGTCCGCAACCCCGACTGGTCGGTTCCCGCGGTGCAGACCGAGGACCAAGCCGAGACCGCCGTGCTGACCGTGTGCGACGACCCGCCCTGCGTCGCCGTCTTCTCCAGCCCGAACCGGCTCGAACTCTTCGGCATGGACGGCAAGAAGCTGGGGAAGGGGCCCGAGACGTCGGGCGTCGGCCGCATCCTCCGGACCGCGCCGGGGTGGCTGGCGGCGGCCACCGACCGCCAGGTCGGCCTCTGCGACCTGAGGCGCGGCGAGCAGTGGAAGGTCGACCTGCGGCTCGTCGAGCTGACCCACCTGGTCATCAAGCCCGACTCGTTCGGGCTGGCGATCGTCCAGGAGCGCGACCGGATCGGCCGGGCGACCCCCGCCGGCCGCTGGATCTGGAAGCACGAGCTGTCGACCCCGATCGAGGACCTGGCGGTCGGCGTGGAAGGCTTCGCCGCGGCCACCACCAACGACGGCCGCCTCCTCGTGTTCGACCCGGCCGGGGAGATGACGCCGACCGGCGGCTTCGAGGCCTCCGACCCCCCCTTCCTGATCGAGGCCCCCGAGGGCTCGCCGCCGGGCCTGGCCTGGATCACGCTGGCCCGCCGGGCGCAGCAGCTCTCGGGCCACACCCTCCGGGGCGAGGTCGCCTGGACGCGCCGGCTGCCGTGGGAGGGCTGGTCGCTCACCCGGCTCGGGCCGTACGCCCTGGTCGCCTCGGCCGACGGCCGCGCCATGGCTTTCGACGGCGCCGGCGACGTCCGGATCGAAGGGGGCCCCAGCGGCGACGCGAACGACGTCTACGGCTTCGACGCCGAGGGCCGCCCGGTCCGGATCGTCCGGAAGGAGGTCCACATCCTCTGCTCCGGCCTCGACGGCCGCGTCCGCTGGCGGGTCGTCGCCGGGCAGCCGGTCGGGCCGTGCGCCGCGGGGCGGGCGGGCGTCGCCGTGATGATCGGCCCCAACCTCGCGTGGTTCCGGAACGGCGGCCCGACCTGAATGCGATCGCCTCGCGGTGCCTCATGTTGACGAAAATCGACATGGGCGCGGAAATTGCCCACGTCTGGTGACTTGTCAACCGCGGAAAAAGGACGTAACTTCAAACCCATGCGACGCCCGGCGGAAAATCGCCGGGGCTTGCTCACGCTCGACCGGGATTCTCAGTAGAAGTAGGGTAGGGACGACCGATCCGGACTTCCGCGTCTCCGGCCCCCGGTCATCTCGGGCAACTGCCACGGATCGGAGTCGCGTCCTTGCTTGGAGGGGTTGATGCTGCCTCTTTCGATGACTGAAGTCGAGATCGAACCTAAGGTCCGATCGAGCCTTCAGGAGCGCGGCGAGCTGGAGGCTCTGCGCTTCAAGTGGATCGAGAGCGAGAAGGCGGGGCACGACCTCGGGGAGACGGCGGTCCGGCTCTGGATCTGTCGCTTCTGGAATCGCTTCCTCCGCCAGCACTGGATGGAGCACCTCCACGGCGAGACCCTGTGGATCGAGTTCGACGCCCGGACGTACGGCGTCCTCCGCCGGCCCGGCCTGCTCGAATCGCCGCTGACCCAGGAGATCGTCGAGCGGTTCCGCTGGGGCGAGGAGAACCTGCACGTCATCCAGTGGGCGATGGACGCCGGCCGACCGATGGAGGAGGTCCGCGCGATCCTGACGGCCCTCGACGTCAACAGCTCGCGGATCCCCTGCCAGTTCGACCCCGCCCGGCCGCGTTATCGCAACGCGGCGGGCTGAGCGGGCTGAACCGGGGGCCGGGCCGAGCGCCGTCGAGACGGCTCAGGCTTGCGCGTTCTCCAGGTAGGCCGTCAGGGTCCGGACGAAGCAGCCGGTCCCCCCCGCGTCCCGCGCGGCGGCCTCGTTGTCGTTCCAGCTGGGCCCCGCGATGTCGAGGTGGACCCAGGGGATGGAGCCGGTGAACTCCTCCAGGAACTTGGCCGCGGTGATCGCGCCGCCCCACTTGCCGCCGACGTTCTTCATGTCGGCGACGGTGCTCTTGATCTGGTCCTTGAAGTCGTCGTCGAGCGGCATCGCCCACACGCGCTCGCCGGCGACCTTGCTGGCCTCGGCGACCTCGGCGGCGAACGCGTCGTCGTTGCTGAACAGGCCGGCGATCTTGGTCCCCAGGCCGACGATGCACGCCCCGGTCAGCGTGGCCAGGTCGAGGATCCGCGCGGGCCCGGCCTCGGCGGCGTAGCTCAGGGCGTCGGCGAGGATCAGCCGGCCCTCGGCGTCGGTGTTGAGCACCTCGACCGTCTTGCCGTTGCGCATGGTGAGCACGTCGCCCAGCTTCATGGCCCGGCCGCCGGTCATGTTCTCGGTCATGGCGATGTAGCCCTTGACGTTCACGGCCAGCCCCAGCCGCGCCGCCGCCAGGATCGTCGCGGCCACGACCGCCGCGCCGGTCATGTCGCTCTTCATGTCCTCCATCGACGCGCTCGGCTTCAGGCTGAGCCCGCCCGAGTCGAACGTCACGCCCTTGCCCACCAGGGCCAGGACGGGGGCGTCGCCCCCCTTGAGGTAGTCGAGCGTGACGAACGCCGGAGGCTCGTCGGAACCGGCGGCGACGCCGATCAGGCCGCCGAACCGCTCGTCGCGGATCCGCGCCGCGTTCCAGACCTGCACTTCGACGCCGTGGCCCTCGGCGGCCTTGCGGACGACCTCGGCCAGGACGACCGGGGGCTTCTCCGACGGCGGCGTGTTGGCGAGCATTCGGGCCATGTTCACCGCCTGGCCGACGATCTCGCCGCGGGCGGCGACCTTCTCCAGGGCCAGCAGGTGCTCGTCGGTCGTGCCGTCGGGGGCGACGAGGACGACCTCGAAGGCGTGGCGGTTGGGCTCGGACTTGTGCAGGCCGGGCCCCTGCATGCCGACGACGACCCCCTCGACCAGGGCCGAGACGAGCGCCGGGTCGCCGGCCTCCAGGACCGCGGCCAGGCTCACCGAGACGGTTTCGCGCGGCTTGGCCGCCAGCCGCTTCGCGAGCGCGACGCCGGCCGTGAACGCGGCCCGGGCGTCGAACCGGGCCTTCGACCCGAGCCCCGTCAGCAGCAGCGCCTTCGCCTGGAACCCGACCGGCTCGTAGAGCGCGACCGTCTCGCCGGCCGAGCCCTTGATCTCCTTCTCCTCCAGCAGCCTGGCGGCGAGGGGGTCGACCGAGGTCCCGCGGAGGTCGGACGCGAGCCCGGCGTCCCGGTCGAAGAAGCCCGCGGCGATCCAGGGCAGGTCGACGGTCGTGAGCGGCTGGCGGATGATCCTGATCGACATGATGGCGGGCTCTGTCCTTGGAAGGGAAGGGGGGGCGGGGCCGGCCCATCGAAACCGTCGCGACCGCCGGCCCGGCCCCGAGCCCCCGATGATCGCAGCGCTTCCCGGACGCGCCAAGGCGATTCCCCCTCGCGGACGCGGCCCCGCGGCGGCATCATGGAACGACGTCCGCCCCGCCGCGAGGGCCGCGACGACGGAGGATTCGCCATGACGATCGTGCCGGTCGCCGAGGCCGACCACCCCCGGCTCGTCGAGATCTGGGAGGCGTCCGTACGCGCGACGCACGACTTCCTGTCCGAGGCGGCCATCCAGGTCATGAAGCCCCTGATCCTGCACGAGTACCTGCACGCCGTCGACCTGGCGGCCTGCGAGGATTCGGGCCGGCTCGTCGGCTTCCTGGGGACGGCCGAGAACCGGATCGAGATGCTGTTCGTCACCCCCGAGGTCCGCGGCCGGGGCGTGGGCCGGAGGCTCGTCGAGCACGCGGTCGGCCGCCTGGGCTGTGACGAGGTCGACGTCAACGAGCAGAATCCGCAGGCCGTCGGCTTCTATATTCGGATGGGCTTCCGCGTCGCCGGCCGGTCGGAACGCGACGGCCAGGGGAACCCGTTCCCCCTCCTTCATATGAAGCTGACGAAGTTGGAAGGGGGCTGAGGGCGGCGACGGATTTCGGCGGGCCAAGCCGCCTTGCCGGGTCGGGGCGTCGCGGTTAGAATCCCGGCCGCCCACGATCCCCGGAGCGCCGACGCGTCCCGGCGGGTCGGCCTCGGAGCGAGCCGGCGAGATGGGAGAGCCAAGGATGGTGAGATCCCCGAAGATGGGCCGTCGCGCGGCGGCGGGCCTGGCCCTGTCGGCCGTCTGCCTCGGCCTGGATACGGGCTGCGTGATCCGGCGGTACACGATCCGGTCGGAGCCCCCCGGCGCGCAGGTCATCGTCAACGACGAGGAGATCGGCCCGACGCCCGTCTCGAAGGCGTTCACCTTCTACGGCGACCGCGAGGTCACGCTCATCAAGGACGGCTTCGAGACCAAGACGGTCATCCAGCCGGTGCCGGCGCCCTGGTGGGACAACCTGCTCACCGAGTTCTTCTCCGAGAACCTGGTGCCGTTCACCCTGCGCGACGAGCGCGAGTTCAAGTTCGACCTGCAGCCGGCCCAGTCGCCCGCCTCCAACGAGCTCGAAGACCGCGCCAACGCCCTGCGCGCCGAGTCGCAGGCCCCCCCCACGCCCAGGCGTCGGGGCTTCCTCGCCTGGCTCGGGTTCGATTAAGCCGGCTTAGCCTCAAGTCGACGGGTCGCCGCATCCGATCAGGAAGATGCTGCGGGGACCGGGACCGCGTTCGCCGTCCTCAGGGATGTGGGGGTGGACTGAAGTGAGAGTGATGGCCGCCGCCGTTCAGATGCCGAGCGACCTGCTGGACCTCTCGGCCAACCTCCAGCGCGCCGACGGCCTGCTGCGAGAGGCCCGCGACGCCGGGGCCGAGCTGGTGGTGCTCCCCGAGCTGTTCAACACGGGGTACAGCCTCTGCCCCGACTTCGGCCCCCACAGCGAGACCCCCGACGGGCCGACGCTCTCCTACCTGCGCAGCCGCGCGCGGCAGTGGGGGATGCACATCGCCGCCGGCTACGTCGAGCGCGAGGGCCGGCACCTCTACGACGCGCTGGCCTTCTGCACGCCCGACGGCGAGCAGCACGTCTACCGCAAGCGGAACCTGGTCTTCTGGGAACGCTTCCGGTTCCACCCCGGCCGCCGGGCCCTGATCGTGCCGACCCCCTGGGGCCGCGTCGGCTTCGCCATCTGCGCCGACATGATCTACCGGCGGGTCTGGAAGGAGTACCGCGACCACATCGACGTCGCGGTCGTCTCGGCGGCCTGGCCCGAGTTCTCCGACCGCGGCACGGGCCGCAGCCACTGGCTGCTCGGCCGCGTCGGCCCGCTCTGCAGCGACATCCCGGGCCGCGTCGCGCAGGACCTGGGCGTCCCGGTCGTCTTCGCCAACCAGTGCGGCGAGACCCAGACCCGGATCCCGCTCCTTCACACCACGATCCACGACCGGTTCGCCGGCCTCAGCAGCATCTGCGACGGCCGCCACGGCTCGCCCCTCCGGGCCGGCTCCGACCCCGCACTCTTGCTGGCTCCCATCACCATCCATCCCAAGCGAGGACTGAAGTCGTGGCTTTTTACGTCCCCCTCGGCCCGCGCGGCGGCATCTTCCGCCTCGGCACCTTCCTGATCGGTATCATGGGGGGGATGGCCTATCGCAAGGCGTACCGCCGACGCGACACGACCTTCCTCAACCCCACGCTGCCGAAGTCCCTTCGCGAGGCGCTCCGCGCCGAGTGATTCGGGCCGATCGCCCGCCCGGGGACGACGAGGGCCGTCACGGGAGGGAGCACCCATGAGATTCCCGCGCCTGAGGTTCGCCCCGCGACGCTCGTCGGCCGCGCCCGCGTCGGCCGAGGTCGAGGCCGCCCCGCCGGCGTGTCGTGATCGGGGCTGGACCCTCAGCCTGCGAGCGATGATGGTGCTGGTCGCGACCTGCGGGCTGGTCTTCTGGTCATCGCTGGCCGTCCGGGACTTCGTGAATCCGATCCAGCGCTGGAGTCGGCTGGTCCTCAGCGGCGACGTCGAACAGCGTCGCGAGGCGGCCGCGGAGCTGGCCCGGCCCACCGGCCCCGAGGTCCCCGCCGTGGTCCCGGCCCTGATTGCCGCGGTCCGCGACGCGGACGAGAAGGTCGCGATCCTCGCCGCCGAGTCGCTGGCGCAGGCCGGCCGGACCGCGATCCGGGTCGGCGATCCGGATTCGACGCGACAGGCCTCCGCGGGCCTGGTCGCCGCCCTGAACGACGCCCGAGAGGTCGTGCGGATGCAGGCGGCGCTGGGACTCGCCGCCTTCGACGCCGGCTCGATCAGGGGCGTCGACGCCGCGGCTTGCACCGAGGCCCTGGCCGAGGCGCTCGGAGATCGCAGCGAAGCGGTCCGCCTCTCGGCCGCGAAGGCGCTCGGCGGCGTCGGGACGGGGGCCGTCGGCCTCCGAGCCCTGACGGCGGCCCTGAAGGTCGACCCTTCCCGCGGCGTCCGCGAGGAGGCGGCCCAGTCGCTGGGGCGATACGCCACGGGCTGCGACGAGGCAACGGTCGCCTTGCTCGCCGGCCTGGAAGACGACGACCTCCGGGTCCGCAACGCCTGCCAGTCGGGGCTCCACGCGATCATCGGCGACAAGAAGCCGAGGTCGGCGGCCATCGTGCCGGAGCTGACCGCCGCGCTCGGCGGTCGCGAGCCCCTCGTCCGCGCCCATGCCGCGACCGTCCTGGGAGAGATCGGTGCGGAGGCCGCGGCGAGCATCCCCGCCCTCCTGGAGCTGTTGAAGGAAGGCGGCGAGCCCGGCTCCATGACGATGACCGACCAGTTCTGGATGCATTGGAATCCGGCCGGCCGGGCCGCGTCGGCCCTGGGACGGATCGCCCCCTCGACGCCCCGGGCGGGCGAGGCGGCCGCGGCCCTGATCGCCGTCCTCCGCGACGACCCGCTCGATTACAAACGCGCCAGGGCCGCCGAGGGCCTCGCGGAGTTCGGCCCGAGCTTCACCGAGCCGGCCCTGCCGATCCTGCTCGCGGCGTTGAACGAGAGCATCCCAAACCCCGGCCCCGATTCTCCGGCCCCGTTTTATTGCATCGCCCTGGGACGGATCGCCCTGGGCGGCCCGCGGGCGGGCGACGCGGTCGCGGCGCTCTCGGCGGCGTTGGACTCGCAGGACTCGGAGACCCGCCTCGAAGCGGCGAGGGCGCTCGCCGGGTTCGGCCCCGCGTCAGGCCCCGCGCTGCCGCGGCTTCGGGAGCTTGTGAAGGGCGAAGCCGAGGGCGGCGGCGTCGGGATCGCCGCCCGGTCGGCCGTCCGGCGGATCGAGGCCGCTTCGGCCGGGAATCCCTGAGCCCCTCCGCCGACGAGACCCGGCCGACTTCGCGTCCGTTTGCAGGATACGGCCATGACGGCCCGTCGCAGCCCTCGCGGACGCGGGGCCCTACCTTCGGAGACATGGAATGTGCGGCATCGCCGGAGCGTTCGACCTGACCGGCCAGAGGGAATTCCCCGCGCGGCGGCTGCTCGCCATGACCGCGGCCATCGCCCATCGCGGGCCCGACGACGAGCAGGTCCACATCGAGCCCGGCGTCGCGCTCGGGGCCCGCAGGCTGGCGATCATCGACCTGGCCGGCGGCCGCCAGCCGCTCTCGAATGAGGACGGCTCGGTCTGGGTCGCGTTCAACGGCGAGCTTTTCGAATACCCGGAAATCCGCCAGACGCTCCTCGACCGCGGCCACGCGCTGGCGACCCGCTGCGACACCGAGGCCTGGGTCCACCTCTACGAGGACCTCGGCGAGGGCATGTTCGCCGAGGCCCGCGGCCAGTTCGCCGTCTCGCTCTGGGACCGCCGGACCCGCACCCTGATCCTCGGCCGCGACCGCATCGGCATCTGCCCGCTCTACTACGCGCAGGCCGACGGCTGGCTCTTGTGGGGCTCGGAGATCAAGGCGATCCTCGCCTCGGGGATGATCCGCGCCGAGGCCGACGTGCGCGGGATCGATCACCTGTTCACGTTCTTCTGCTCGGGGACGTCGCGGACCTTCTTCCAGGGCGTGACCTCGATCGCGCCCGGGAACTTCCTGAAGGTGCAGGGCGACCGGGTCGAGAAGCGGGTCTACTGGGACCTCGACTTCCCCGACGCCGGCGACGAGACCCGGATGGACGACGCGACGCCCTTGATCGACGAGCTGCAAGGCCGGCTGGAGACGGCCGTCGAGCGGCGGCTGCGGAGCGACGTGCCGGTCGTCACCTACATCAGCGGCGGGCTCGACTCGACCGTCGTCCTGGGCCTCTGCAGCCGGCTCCGCAAGGAGCCGATCCCGGCGTTCACCATCGGCCTGGACAAGGCCGGCCCCGACGAGCGCGCCCACGCGACCGAGGCCGCCGAGACGCTGGGCTCGCCGCTGACGACGGTGGTCATGGACCGATCGCGGGTCGCCGAGGCCTTCCCGGAACTCATCCGCGCGGCCGAGGGGCCGATCGTCGACACCTCGTGCGCCGCGCTGCTGAGGCTGGCCGAGGCCGTCCACGGCCAGGGCTACAAGGTCACGCTCACCGGCGAGGGCGCCGACGAGGCGCTCGCGGGGTACGTCTGGTACAAGTCGCAGAAGGTCCGCGACGCCGCCTACCGGGTCGTCGGAAGGGGCCTGCCGCGGATGGCCCGCAACCTGATCGGCCGGTCGATCAGCGGCCGCCGCTTCGCCGTCCCCCCCGAGGGGGCGATCCACGGCGTCCGCACGGCCCAGCAGGACATGTACGAGATGATCTCGCAGTGCAAGCCGAGTCTCTACTCCTCGACGATGGAGGCGAGCCTCGGCGGCCACGACCCCTACGCCGACCTGGACGTCCCCAACGAGCGGATGGCCCGCTGGGACCCGCTGAACCAGTCGCTCTACGTCGGCTACAAGGTGATGCTCGCCGGCCTTTTGATGATCTCCAAGGGGGATCGCATCGCCATGAATTCCTCGGTCGAGGCCCGCTACCCGTTCCTCGACGACGACGTCGTCTCGTTCGCCGCCGGGATCGCCCCCGAGTACAAGCTGCGGGGGATGAACGAGAAGTGGATCCTCCGCCGCGTCGCCGAGCGGATCCTCCCGAAGCAGATCGCCAACCGCCCCAAGACGATGTTCCGCACGAGCATGTCGGGCACCTTCCTGGGCCCCCACCGGCCCCCCTGGGTCGACCAGCTTTTGAGCCCCGAGTCGCTGGCGAAGACCGGCTACTTCGACCCCGAGGGGGTCCGCAAGCAGGTGGCGCGCCAGACCCGCACCCCGCGGATCACCATCCCCCGATTCGTCTACGACGTCGGCCTGACCTGCGTGGTCACCACCCAGCTCTGGCACCACACCTTCCTCGGCGGCGGCCTCTGCGACCTGCCGACCTGGACGCCTCCCGTCCCGCCCGAATGAGGGCCGGCTTCGATACGGCTCCGTTCGCGCCGGACGCCGGCGGTCGATTTCGGCGTAAATCCTATTATTGTAATAGGTTGTGCGGGTTTCCGATTGGCTTCGTTGGTCGAATTCGTTTTGTATTTCGGGCCTTCCGGGGCCCTGTCGAAAGCTCGTTCACGAGACGAGTCGATCGTCCTTCTCCCACGAGGGGAGGAGGACGTCTCGCCCCGCTTGCTCCGGTGTTTTCGACAGAGTCGGCCTCCGGCGGGTTTGTCGGCGAATAGGACGGTCCCGCGCGCACTCCCGATTGACTATGCTCCTTTTCGCGAGATGCGCACGAAGAATCCGATGAAAGCGCGATCCGAAACTTACTGTCGGATCGCGCTTCACGGATCGAGCTGGCTGCGCCCAGAGACGTGACGGGGGGCGTCAGGCGGCCCGTCGGCGACGGACGGCCAGGCCGACGAGGATGAGGGCGGAGCCGGCCAGGGCGAGGCTCGCGGGCTCGGGGACGGCGGCGGCGGCGCCCACGCGGTACCGGGCGTCGTCGACGGCGAAGGCGCCGGGGATGGACATGCCGAAGGCGTTGGTCATCGAGCTGGCCACGTTGAAGTACAGGGTCGTCGCGCCGGCGAGGGCGGAGAGGTCCATGTACAGCCACTGGTCGGCGATGAGCATCTGGCCCTGGCGGTTGTCGGCCAGGTAGATCTCGGCCGAGCCGCCGAGCACGTCGCCCTGGGCGTCGATCCCGTAGGCCGTCACCTTGAACCAGTCGGCGACGTCGTGGTTCACGCCGCCGAAGGGCCTGCCGGTGAAGGCGTCGCCGTAGAGCATCGTGAGTGCGGCGTAGGTCGTGTTCGTGATGAACATCCCTTCGATCCCGGCCCCGACGGGCAAGGTGAACGAGGGGAGGCCCCGGAGCTGATCGGCCTGGGTCGGGTCGAAACCGGCGCTGTCGTCGTACCCCGACGCCACGCCGAAGTTCGCGCCCGAGTGCGCCCCGCCGGCGTACGAGGAGAACTGGTTGAGGAACCCGGCCGTCGTCGTGTCGGCCTGGTTCGAGTAGGCGAATCCGCCCCAGCTCCCGAACGTCGACTCATACGTGTTGCCGAAGCCGACCCCGCCGGACGTGAACGTCCCGTCGAATTGCGGCCCCCACGGCCCGGAGCTCTCGACGGCGCCGGGCATCGGGCCCTGGTTGAAGGAGTTCGGGGCCAGCGTCAGGTCGTCGAACGTCGCGACGACGTCGCCGGCCCTGGCGCTCGCGGCGAGGCTCGCGACGATCAAGCAAGTGCAGAGGAACGAATATCGAAATTTCATCAGGCGTGCTCCGAAGTCGGGGTTCGAGTGGTATCCGCGGCGCGCACGGCGAACGGGCCGGCACGAGGCGTCGGTGTGCGAAAAGGGAGGGCGCAGGGTGGACGAGGAGGCGCGAGGACGCCTACGGGGGAGGGCGCAGCATGAAGACCTTTCCGCCGGGTCGGGCTGGTGCCGTTGGCGCTTCGACCGTCCCGGGCGGGCCCGATGCAGCCGATCTGCACGAACGCCCGCCGAGGATGCCGGCGGCCGAGCATCCCAACAGCTCTCGACGGGCAGGTCTTCTGGCTCTCGGCTCGTAGCGGCCTCGGACGGCCTTCCCGCCCCCCTGGGGGGAGCAGTGGCCCTGTGGTCCGAAGCCTCACCGATTACAGCGGCGGCCCCGCGCCGGATTCGCACCGGCTTCCCTATTCTCCCCCCCGAGCAGTCTCGGCCGGGGGCACCTGTCGAGTGGTTGCAGAATAGTGGTTTTCCGGCCCGAATTCAAGGCGCGAACGTCCGGCCGCCCGGTTCGGGTCGGATCGACGGATCAGAATGCTCCTTCAATCGGCGGCCGTGCCGGCGGCACGGATCTCGGTCCCGGCGCGCCGGGCGAGGCTGTCGCCGAGCCGGCCGCGCATCGCGTCGGCCAGGCCCTGGAGCCGCTCGACGACCTCGGGACGTTCGGTCGATAGGTTGCGCGTCTCGCCGAGGTCCCGGTCGAGGTCGTACAGCTCCAGGCCGACGGGAAGCTCGCGATACTTGCCGGGGACGCCGCCGACGCCGGGGGCCTGGCCGTTCATGGTCCTCGTCGTGTGGGGGAAGAGCAGCTTCCAGGGGCCGGAACGCATGGCCTGCAACTGGCCGTCGGCGTAGTAGAAGAAGAGGGCCTCGTGGGGGCTGCGTGCGTCGGGGGCGCCGAACAAAAGCGGGCGGACGTCGAGGCCGTCGATCGGCAGGGCGGGCGGTTTCGCGCCGGCGAGCGCGGCGAAGGTGGGGAGCAGGTCGATCGTCGCGGCCGGCTGGCGTTGGACGAGCCCCGCGGGGACCTTGCCCGGCCATCGGGCCACGAACGGCACGCGGACGCCCCCCTCGTAGCTCGTCCCCTTGCCCTCGCGCAGCGGGCCGGACGAGCCGCCGTGGTCGCCGTAGCTCAGCCAGGGGCCGTTGTCGGAGGTGAAGACGACCAGCGTCCGCTCGTCGAGGCCCTCGACCCGGAGGGTCTCCAGGATCGCGCCCAAGGCTTCGTCGATCTCGCGGATCACGTCGCCGTACATCCCCGCACCGCTCTCGCCTACGTTCTCGTCGCGGACGAAGAGCGGGACGTGGGGCATGTTGGGCGCGAGGTAGAAGAAGAACGGCCGGTCCTTGTTCGTCCTGATGAAGTCGACCGCGCGGCCGGCGAACCGGGTCGTCAGCGACTTCTGGACCTCGGGCGTGACGTCGGCGATCGTCGGCCGGTCGCCCTCGATGAGCGGCAGCGGCGGGTAATCCTTGGGCCGCTCGGGGTGGTGAGGCCACATGTCGCCCGAGTACGGCAGGCCGAGGAACTCGTCGAACCCGTGGTGCGTCGGGGCCTGCGAGGGCCGGCAGCCCAGGTGCCACTTGCCGGCCATGCCCGTGGCGTAGCCGGCGGATCGGAACATCTCGGCCATCGTCGTCTCGTCGTGCGAGAGCCCCTGCTTCGTCTTCGGCCCGAGCGCCCCCCGGATGCCCACGCGCTCGTGATAGGCCCCCGTCAGCAGCGCCGAGCGCGAGGCCGAGCAGACCGCGCTCGACACGTAGAAGTCGGTGAAACGCGCGCCCTCACGCGCCATCCGATCGAGGTTCGGCGTCCGATATTTCGTCGCCCCGAAGCAGCCGAGGTCGCCGTAGCCCAGGTCGTCGCAGAAGATCAGGACGACGTTCGGCCGGTCGTCCCGGGCGCGGTCGGCCCGGGCCGTCGCGATCGGCAGCACGGACGCGAACATCATCATGAAGGGGCCGATGGATTTCATGATCCGTCCTGGGCGAAGGCGCCGGCGAGTAGGTTCCGGAAGTCGGTCGTCTTGAGGAGCCCATCGGCCGGCGGCGGGCCGTCGGCGATCAGGAGCGGCTTGTCGAGCGGGTCGGCGGCGGGGAGGCCGTGGCTGCCGCGGACGAGGGACGGGTCGAGCGGGATGACGTCGAAGAGGGTGCGGAAGCCCAGCTTCTTCTGGATCAGGCGGCGGATCGCGCGGCCCTTGGGCCAGAACAGGGCGGGGTCGAAGAACATCTCGCAGGGGTCGAAGCCCGGCTTGCGGTGGATGTCGATCGTGCGCGCGAAGTCGGGGGCGAGCGCGTCGTCGAGCCAGTAGGGGTAGGCGAACCAGGCGTCGGGATCCGAGAGCGCGACGACCTCGCCCGAACGCTCGTGGTCGAGCCCGATCTCGGCTCGCTCCGCGGCGGCGAACGTCCGCGCCACGCCCGGCTCGGCGGCGAGCGTCTCGCGGACGAGGGACACGTCCTCGGGACGGGGCACATAGATGTGGGCGAGCTGGTGGTCGCAGACGGCCAGCGCACGGCTGCCGAAGGCGTCGATCGTCTCGCCGAACGGCCCGGGGCGGACGCTGAGCAGGCCCGCCCGCCGCAGGATCCGATTCAGGAGGACCGGACGGCTCACGTCGCAGTGGCCGTATTCGCTGACGACCCAGACGCGGGCCCCTTCGGCCTCGGCCCGGTCGAGCAGGGGGGCCGCAGCGTCGTCGAGTTCGCGGACGAGCTTCGGCATGTCGCAGCCCGAGGGTCCGCGGCGCTGGGGTTCGTAGTCGAGGTGCGGCAGGTAGACGAACGTCAGGTCGGGCCTGTCGCGGGCGAGCACGTCGGCGGCGGCGCGGGCGATCCAGTCGGTGCAGGGGAGGCCTGCGCTCGGGCCCCAGAACGTATGGAACGGGAATCGGCCGAGGCTCGACTCCAGGCGTTCGCAGAGCCCGTCGGGCGTGCCGGCGATGCCGAAAACCTTGTTGCCGTCGGCCCCGTAGTAGGGCTTGGGCGTGACGCTCAGGTCGACGTCGGCCCCCTGGTTGAACCACCAGAAGAGCTTGGCGATGCGGAAGGACGCCCCGCGCTCGCGGGCGCGGCGGCGGAGCGTCGTCTCGATCGTTTCGGCCTGGACCAGGGCGCTCGACTGCTGCCAGAATCGGACCTCGCGGGTGTCGCGGAAGAGCCAGCCGTTGGCGACGATCCCGTGCTCCTGCGGCGGCCTGCCGGTCAGCAGGCTGGCCTGCGCCGTGCAGGTGACGGCGGGGGCGACCTCCTCCAGCGAACGGACCCAGCCGGCCTCGGCCAGGGCCTTGAGCCGTGGGGCGTGGGCGAGCAGACGCCGGGTCAGTCCCACGGCGTTGACGACGACGACGGGCTGTGCGGACATCAGGGGAATCGGCTCCGAGACCAAGGCGGCGGGGATCATGACCGAGACGACCCGAGCATACCAGGAGGCCGAGCCGCCGTCGTCCACCTACGTCCCCGGGAGCGGCGTCCCGCATCCCGGGAGGTCGCGGACGAAGGGGGAGACGCCTCCGACGCCGCCGATCGCGGGCGACGCCTGGGGCGACTCGCCGGCCTACCTGCGCGGGGTCGACCTGTTCAACGCGGGGTTCTACTGGGAGGCCCACGAGGCCTGGGAGGCGCTCTGGCACGCGCACGGCCGCCGGGGCCCCGTCGCTCTCCTGCTCAAGGGGCTGATCAAGATGGCCGCGGCCGGGGTGAAGGTCCGCCAGGGGCGGCCGGCGGGGGTGCGGTCGCACGCGGCCCGCGCGGCGGGGCACTTCACCGCGGTCCGCGCCGAGGTCGGCCCGTCGCTGCTGGGGCTCGACCTCGACGGCTGGATCGACTTCGCCCGATCCGTGGCCGGGCGGCCCCCGGAGACGCCCGATGCGCCCGGGGGCTCGGCCGTGGTCGTCTTCACGCGACGGTTGACGCCGGGCGGAGATTCCCCAGCTTCCGGCGCCACGCGGCCCCCAGCGGCAGGGCCATGATCGAGCAGAGGATCACGCCCATCACGCCCTGCGAGCCGCCCTCGACGAAGCCGTAGCTGTGCAGGCCCACGCCCAGCACGAAGTTGACGCCGTACCAGGCCATGACGACCGACAGGAAGCAGCCGACCGAGGCGAAGACGAGGCCGAACGTGCTCACCCAGCCGGCGAACCGGCCGTGCAGCGGGACGAGGTAGACCAGCAGCGTGATGAGCGCCCAGACTTCCTTCGGATCCCAGCCCCAGAATCGCCCCCACGAGTAGTCGGCCCAGACGCCGCCCAGGATCGTGCCGGCGGCGATCAGGAGGACGCCCACCTGCATGGCGCGGTAGATGAAGTTCGAGAGCGGCTTGACCATCGCCGCCGTCTCCTGCATGGCCTTGCCACGGGCGTCGAGCGTCGCGGGGGCGGCCATCGCCTTGATCTCCTCGACCGTCGGCCGGGTCTTGGGCCTGTCGGCCGCGGCGATCCGGGCGGCTTCGGATTCCGGCGTGCCCGCGTCGTCGATCCCCCGCGAGGTCAGGCGGTTGACGGACTCGCCGGCCAGGGCGAACACGGTCCCCAGCGAGATCATCCCGCCGATCGCCGCCATGGCCGAGAAGACGTAGAAGAGCGGGTCGCCGATCGTCCAGTTGGGGCCGAACGCCCCGTACGACGCCGCCATGCCCCCCACGCCCACCGAGAAGAGCGGAAAGCCCGGGACGAGCGGCGAGGCCAGCTCGCCGTACGAGGGCGATCGGCGGTAGGTGGCGGTCAGGTAGTACACGGTGGCGATCAGCCCGAGCGCCCAGGCCAGGCCGAACGCGGCGTAGCTGGAGACCTCGGTCAGCACGTGGATCGTCAGCCAGAGGTTGCTCCGCAGCACCGGCTGGAGGCTCTTGATGCTGGGGTCCAGCAGCGGCACGTTGGCCGCGGTGATCGTCCCCAGGAGCGCGACGCCCGACCCCGCCAGGGCGGTGAAGGTGCGGCGGTAGACCAGCTCGAAGACGAAGGCCAGCACGGCCGCGACGAGGGCGACCCAGATGACCGTCTCGTACATATTCGTGACCGGCGCCCAACCCGAGATCTGGATCCGCAGGTAGAAGCCGTAGCACTCCAGGCCGATGCCGCCCAGCAGGGCGAGCATCCCCAGGCCGTGGAAGGCCCGGCCCGCCGTCCCCATCTCGGCGACGCGTCCGCCCGAGAAGCCCAGGGCGATCGCCAGCATGGCCAGGGCCGCGCCGTAAGCCATCGGGGCCTGGTAGAACGGGTTGATGGCGTTGAACCGCGACTCGCGGTCGATGGCCTCGGCGGTGGGGTAGTAGGTCGGATTCACCGCCCGCCCCAGGGCCCGCGAGCTGGCGAGCAAGGCCTCGGCCGGCTCGACGGCGATGGTCCCCGGCGCGGCGTTCTCGGCCTGCTCGAACGCCTTGTAGGCGTCGAGGAAGGCGCGCGTCTCCTTGTCGGGGTAGCCGGCCTTGATCAGGGCGTCGGGGTCGGCCTTGAGCAGGACCTTCAGCGGCGTCCAGACCGAGTTCTCGGCGAGCCAGGCGGCGTACTTCTTGTCGAAGGCGGCGTCCTCGCCCGGGTCGTGGCGGTCGTCGCTGGGGACGTCGTTCCAGTAGGTGTCGAGCGCCTTGAGCGCGTCGAACTCGATCGGCGAGAGGTCGCGGAGGTTGGCGGCCGTGCGCGCCTTGGGGATGACGACCTTGTAGAAGTCGAGCGCCTCGCGGCCGAAGGGGCGGGGCATGATCCGGACCAGGCCGGCCGACCGCATCTCCTCACCGGAGTACGCCTTGTAAGTCGCCAGCCGATGGCCGACGTCGATGGCCCGCTTCTCGACCTCGGTCAGCCGCGCCGCGAGGGTGGGGCTGGAGTCGAACTTGCGCTTCTGCTCGTCGAGCTGCGCCACCCACTCCATAAACGCTTCGTCGTGGTCGCCGTGGCGGATCTTGGCCTCGTCCAGCTCGTCGGGCGACAGCCACTTGTGGTCTTCCAGGAGCTTGGCCGCCACGTCCTCGAGCGCCTTGCGGTCGCTCGCCTCCAGCTTCGACGCCTTGAGGAAGTTCAGCACCGCCGCGGCGTCCAGCTCTTCCACGTCGGCGAGCAGGGCCAGGCGCTGCTTGTCCTCGGCCGCGGTCTCGGGCCGGGCGGCGATCGCGGCGAACTTGGCGCGGATGGGGCCGAGCAGGATCTTCCGCTTGAGCGGCAGGTAGTCGACCAGGATGAACGGCTGCGAGTCCCAGAACTCGGGGCGGACGATCCAGTCGACGAAGGCGGCGACGGGGGTCCAGGTCTCGGCGACCTCGTTGCGGTCGTCCAGCAGCTTGACCGTCTCGCGGCCGAAGACCTGCTTGACCTCCTCGCGGGCCACGGTGTCCAGCGGCTTGACGCGGCCGTTGTGCATGACGGCCACCCGGCCGATCCGGTCGTACGCCGGCCCGACCCCGAGCTTGGCGGGCCCCGCGCCCTCGTGACCCGGGGGCGTTACGGCGGCGACCGTCACGACCAGCAGGCCGCAGAGGCCCGTTCCCACAAGCAATCGGCCGTATCGTCTCATCGCGTATCTCCCCGGGATGGCTG